>PMST01000033.1 GCA_003168295.1 Actinomycetota bacterium | reverse complement strand
TTGATGAACTGGCTGTCCACGACGATCAACGCGTCGAAGAGCGCGCTCTCGGCGATCGTCGCCTGCTTGATGTAGTAGCGGATGTCGATGCTCGCGTTCTTCGGCACGCGGGGGTCCTTCCACAGGCCGTGCTGGCCAGGACCCCCGACGCCGTAGGCGCTCAGGGCGAGGTGGAGTGTGCGGGACAAGGAGTTTCCTCTCTGTGCTCTGGTCAGGGCGCTGCGGTCAGGTATGTAGCAAGGCGCGCAACTGTTCGCGGTCGGATCTCTTCGCCGCGGCGGACCGAAGTGTCGGGGCGGAGTCGATGAGGAGCCGGGTGTAGACATGCTGGGGATTGTTGATGATGCTGCGGGTGGGACCGACCTCGACCAGTTCTCCCTGGTAGAGCACCGCTATCCGGTCGGTCAGGCCGGCCACCGAGCCGAGATCGTGAGAAATGAACACCAGGCCGACACCCGCCTCGCGCAGGCCCTTGAGGATCTCCAGGACCTGGACCCGGTTCGAGGAGTCAAGCGCGCTCACCGGCTCGTCCAGCATGATCAACTTAGGCTCGGTGACCAGGGCGCGGGCTACCGACACCCGCTGTCGCTGGCCGCCGGAAAGCTCACCGGGGAGACGCCCGAGCAGCTCAGGGTCCAGGCGAACCCGGCCGAGGAACGCGCGGGCCCGGGCCTCCGCCTCAGCGCTCGAGATGCCTTGGATCAGGAGCGGCTCGACGATCGACTGCGCGACCGTCAGATCAGGGTCGAGGCTGCGCAGCGGGTCCTGGAAGACGTACTGCACCACGCCCCGTCGGCGCAGGTCGCGCCACTGCCGCGCCTTGGCCTGCGAAATATCTTGCCCGTCGATGACGATCCGGCCCCTTGAGAACGGAACGAGCCCGACGACAGCGCGAGCGAACGTCGACTTGCCCGACCCGGTCTCGCCGATGAGGCCGACCGCCTCGCCGTTCGAAACGGACAGCGAGACCCCGTCCAGGACGCGGCGACGTTTGCGGCCAAGCCCGTAGTGGACCTCGAGGTCCTCGACCTCCAGCACGCTCCGGGCGCTCATGCGCGCTCCTCTCGGGGGATGTCCAGGAAGCGCTCCAGGCCGTACTGCTCATGTTCTGCGATCAGGAGCTGGGTGTACTCATGCTGTGGCCGGTAGAGCACCTCCTCCGTCGTGCCGTGCTCGACGACGTCGCCCTGGCGCATGACCAGCACTTCGTCGCACACCTGCGCGACGACCGCGAGGTCGTGCGCCACGATGACCTGCGCGAGTCCGGTGCGCTCGCGCAGGTCGGCGAGCAGATCGAGAATCTCTGCCTGCACGGTCACGTCCAGCGAGGTGGTCGCCTCGTCCGCGATCAGCACCTGGGGATCAGCGGCGATGGCGGCCGCGATGAGGACCCGCTGCAGCATGCCGCCTGATAGCTCATAGGTGTACTGGCCGTAGACGCTTTCCGGGTGCCGGAGCCGCACCGAGCGGAGCAGTTCGAGCGCCCGGTCCCGGGCCTCCCGCCGGCGAACCTTCTTCTTCACCCGGATGACCTCCGCGATCTGGGGTCCGACCTGAATCGAGGGGTTGAGATACGACGCCGGATCCTGGAAGACCGCGCTGATGGTGGAGCCGCGTAGCTCGGTCCACTCCTTGACGCTCAGCTCGGCGAGGTCACGTCCGGCGAGCCTGATACTCCCCCCGGAGACCACGAGTTGATCCGGCAGGATGCCGAGCACGGCCCGGCAGGTAAGGGTCTTGCCGCTGCCGGATTCTCCGACGATCCCGACCACCTGACCGGGCGCCAGTTCGAAGCTGATCCCGTGCACGATCTCCCGATTGGTCGCCCGGTCCCGAATATGCACGTCGCGGACGGACAGGAGCGCGCCGGCCACCGGCGGGGCGGCGACCCTCGATTCGGTCTCGCGGCGGGCGGCGAACGCCATCATGCATCTCCTCCTGGCGAAAGGGCTAGCTTCCGGCGCAGCTTCGGTCGCATGTTGACGGCCGCCCGGCCCGCCTCACCGGAGACGTCGCGGATCGCGTCGGCGAGGAGGTTGCAGGCCCACACCGTGGCGATGATCAGCAGCGCCGGCGCCACCGGGGCCCACGGCTGGTACGAGAGGTAGCTGAGGTCCGAGGAGAGCATGCCTCCCCAAGTCGGAGCCGGGGGCTGCACGCCGATGCCCAGGAAGCTCAGGCTGGAGACGACCACGAAGCCGGCCCCGACCGTGTACGCCATCGAGATCGAGATCGGCGGAAGCACCTTGGACCAGACGTGGCGACGCACGATCCACGCCGTGGACGCTCCCGAGATCTGCGCCGCCTCGACGTACTGCGACTGCGCGACGGAAAGCGCGGCCGCCCGCGAGACCCGGTAGAAGCTAGGCGCGAGCAGCACCCCGACGACCAGCAGGGCCTGGGTGATGCCGTTGCCGAGCAGCGCCGTCACCGCCACCGCGACGAGCAGGAACGGCAGTGATATCAGCGTGTCGACCAGGCGCAGCGTGACCCACTCGAAGACGCGGCCGAGGTAGACCGACAGCACGCCCGGGATCGCCCCGACGAACAGGGCGATGACCGCGACCTCAATGGCCCCGACGACGCTGGCCCGCGATCCGGCGAGAATCCGGCTCACCGTGTCACGCCCCAGGTAATCGGTGCCCAGCCAGTGGCTGCCGGAGATGTGAGCGAGCTGCGTCGCGCTGTTCGCGAGCGGGCTGTACGGGGCGATGACCGAGCCGAAGATCGCCAGGAACGCGATCACCGACAAGATCCCGACGGCAAGACGGCCGGTGGGCTGAGCGAGAACGCGGCGGATCATGTCACACTCCCCGCTGCGACGCCGGAGAGATACGGCCCAGCAGCAGATTGACGATCAGGTTGAACGTCACGACCAGCACGATCGAGACGACGAGGACTCCCTGCACCGAGGGCACGTCGCCCATTTGCGCGGACGTGGCCGCGAACTGACCGAAGCCAGCCAGCGCGAAGATCGACTCGACGATGACCGAGCCGCCGATGAG
>PMST01000356.1 GCA_003168295.1 Actinomycetota bacterium | reverse complement strand
GGGCTCGCCCTCGACCCAGACCGCCGCGCCCCCGCCATGCTGGAGAGCTTCGACGCCGGCCCGGAGGGTCGCGAGCTCCTGGCTGCGGTCCACCCACTGCGGCGGTCGGTCGATGGGCCACATGCTTGTAACGTATGCCCTGCCCAGAGGCAATGCCTACTCGATACCCGCCAGGCCGGGCGTAGGTCCCCTGGTGTCCTTCCTTCCAGGGGACGTATACCGTCGAGAACGGCGTTATCGTCTCGGCGAGCATCGTCGAGACCTCATGAATCGGGTGGGCCGCCGATGACCTGGGTGGCGCGCAGTGCGGCATCGAGCATCCGTTCGCGCCGGTCGATTTCCTCGCCCATGTACAGGACCAATGACGCGAGCTCGGCTGTGTTACCCGGCCGGATCCGGGCGCAGAATGCGGCCAGCCTGCGCGCGAGCGCGCGGCGCCTGCTCACCGGTGCCCGCGTGATCATCTGAGGGATACCCAGGCACCTGAGCGCGAGGAGACGGCCATCCGGGCAGCCGGGCTCCAGAACATCTGCGGTGGCGGGTAGTCCCGACTCGGTAACTGTCATCTGAATCAGTTCGTCCTTTGCGGATGGGTTGCTGCGGGCACTGCGTGCGGAGACTGCGTGCGGAGTAGGACGCGCCGGGCAGGTGCCCGGTTGACAGGAAACGGCACATTCAGTGATCAGGCGGTAACGCGGGGGCTTCGCGTGCCATGACGCGGTCACGGTGATGGTGGTGCCGGTGCGTTCTGCCGGCGGTCCAGCTGGTTATCCGCGGGTAGCTTTCCTTGACGATCTGCAGGTGCCGCCAGCTGTGTACCCGGTTCACCCCGCGCAGCACCCTGATTTGCTCGATCGTGCGGAGCAGTGACGTTTCGCTGCTGGTGTCGGCGGCCGCTATCACGTCGAACCGGCCGGTGCCGGTGAGCACGTAGGTGACGTCGGGTATAGCTGCGATCTGCTCGGCGATGTCCTGGGCGGACCGTGATCCCGAGTCCGGCCCTGGCCAGCCGCCCGGTGTGCCGGGCGTCGACCAGGACCGTGACGTGCACGGCGCCGCCGCGGATCTGGACCAGGCCGCCGACCGCGAGATCTACGTGATGAACCAGTCCGGCCACGGCGGCGTGCTCAACGCCGCCGGCCTGGCCCAGTGCGGCATCACCGCCAGCACCCCGGACATCGCCGGCGGCCACATCGGCCGTCATGCCGACGGCCGGCCCGGCGGCCTGATCATGGACGCCGCCTGCGACCTGCTGACCGGCGCCGGCGGCGTCAAGCTGGGCCGCCACGGCCCCAACCTGCACCTGCCGCCCGCGCCGGGCGAGGCCGCCGGCTGGCTCGATAACGCACAGCGAGCATTCCTGGCCGCCGGCGTGACCAGCCTGGTCGATGCGCAAGTCAGCCGCCGCGAGCTCACCGTCTACACCGCAGCCCTGGCCTCAGGGCGGCTTCAGGTCCGGGTCGGCCTGCGGGTGATCTCCAGCTACCTGCCCGAGCTGACCGCGAGCCCGCGGACGTGCTCCGCCTGGAGGACGCCGTCGTGCCCGCACCCGGCCCGGGACGAATCCGCGTCACCGTTCACGCCGTCGGGCTGAACCCGGCCGACTGGGCGCTGTTCCCCGGCAACCTGCCCCGCGGCATCGGCCTGGACGTGTCCGGAACCGTCGACGCGGCCGGTGCGGGCGTCACCGACGTCGCTGCCGGTGACCATGTCTTCGGCACCCCGACTTCGCCGGGCAGCCGACCGCGGGCGCGGGCGGCCATGCGATCTTGGACCACTGGGCGCTCATGCCCGACGGGTTCGGCTTCATCCAGGCGGCCGCACTGCCGATGGCCATCGTGACCGCCTACAGCACCCTGGAGATCTTCGGCGGGACCGCGGGGCAGACCCGGCCACGCCCGCGGCAAACTCGTCCTGCTTCCCAGCGCCAGCACAGCACGAGCCGGCTAGCGTTCACCGGTCCCGCAACGACCGTGCGCCGCCCGCCCACTAACCGGACGCCGCCCGGCGCTGAGTTCATGCATGGTGCATGATTGACGGTAGGCTACGTGCATGAGCGAGCCTACGGATACGGGGATCGTCCAGGTCCGTGACGTCGATCCGGCGACACTCGCGGTGCTGCGCGACCGAGCCAGATCACTCGGTCAGTCGCTGTCGGGTTACTTGCGCGACCTGATGGACGCCGATGCCGCTGCGGAGACCAACGCCGAGGTAATCGCCCGGATCGCCCGCGATCGGGAACCCTTGGACCTGACCATGGACGACATTCTCGCGGCGCGCGACGAGGGACGGCGTTGAGCCTCACCTACGTCGTCGACTGCTCCTTGGTGGTCGACGCGCTGGCCGCGCGGGAGGGGGATGACGTGCTGCGGCAGCGACTGTCCGCTCCGCGCACGCTGCATGCCCCGCACCATCTCGACGTGGAGGTTGCGTCCACCGTGCGGGGCCTCGCAGCCGGAAAGAAGATCACCGATCACCGCGGGGAACAGATGCTGGCCGACTACTCCCGCCTGCGGATCACCCGCCATCCAGTCTGGCCCTATCACCCCCGGATGTGGGAGCTGCGCCACAACCTGGGAGCGTACGATGCCGCCTACATCGCGCTAGCTGAGGCACTCGGCTGTGAGCTCCTGACCGGCGACGTCAAGCTAAAGAACGCCGCTGGGCACCATGCGACAGTGATCGTGTCCCGTTAACATTTCAGGGTGCCTGGGCCGTATTCCCCGCTCGCAAGAAGATGCACGGGCTTCCGAGGCCGTAACTGGATAGGTCTATTTGCTGGCGGCTGCGCCTGCACGAGGGTTCCGATGAGAGACCGGTGCACGCCAAAGGGACTGCGGCGGAGGGGAAGCGTTGTGGGCTTGGTGCTGGTCGATCAGGACGGGACCATAGCCGATTTCGAGCGAGCCCTCCTCGACGCGTTCCGGGCTGAGCATCCCGGTGCACCGTTTATCGACGTCGCCAACCGGCGTGAGGTCAGCGCCCGGAAGCAGTACGGGCCGGAGTGGGGCCCGGCAGTCGACGCAATCATGAAAACCGAGGGCTTCTACCTGAGCCTGCCCGTGATCACCGGCGTTCCGCGGGCTTTTGACGAGATGCTCGAGGCGGGGCATGAGGTGTTCGTGTGCACCTCGCCGCTGAGCGGCACGCGCTGGTGCATGCCGGAAAAGCTCGCCTGGGTCGAGCAGCACCTGGGCAAGTCTTGGGTGGACAGGGTCATCATCACCAAGGACAAGACCCTGGTGGGAGACCCGTTCCGGCGGTGTGTTCTGGTTGACGACCGGCCCGGCGTCGACGGCCTGGTGAAACCGCCGCCATGGCGGCAAGTGCTCTTCGACGCTCCCTACAACCAGACCGCCCAGGGACCGCGATTGATCTCCTGGGCCGACTGGCGCCAGGTACTCGCGCAATACCTTTGACGGCTGGTCAGTGAGCTTCATGGCGCTCGGTCCGGCTCGGCCGTAGGCCTGGTCCCGTCTTCCTGGCGGCCCGGATGCGTTGCCGGGCGTCGGGGTTAGATGGCGGTACGGCCGCCATCAGCGGTGATGACAGCGCCGGTGACGTAGCTGGCCTTGGGCGAGGCGAGGCGAGGCGAGGAAGGCGATCATGCTGGCGATCTCGCCTGGCTAGGCCGCCCCGGCCAGGAGGGTCGTGGCGCCGAGTGCCTTGATGCGGTCGGGACCGGCGTCACCGGAGCCGGTTCCGGCCGGGCGATTAGGCGATCTTGCGGGCGCCGGGGCCCGGCACCGGGGTGACTTCGCGGGCTGAGTCAAGGACGTGCCCGGCGCCGCAGGACACGTGCAGCTGCACCGGCTCCCCGCAGTCGCGGTGCTGGAGCAGGACCTGCGGGCCTTCCGGACCGGTCGCGTACTGGTCGCCCCAGGCCATCAGCGCCACCAGTACGGGGTACAGGTCCAGGCCCTTGCCGGTGAGGCGGTACTCGTCCCGGCGGCGCTGGCCGCTGTACCGGTAGGGGACCTTGCGGAGCAGGCCCTCGTCCACCAGGCGGGCCAGGCGGTCGCTGAGCACCTGGCGGGGCATCGCGGTGCGGCGCTGGATGTCGTCGAAGCGGCGCACGCCGTTGAAGGCCTCGCGCAGGACCAGGAACGTCTGCCGCTCCCCGATGATCGCCACGGCCGCACCGATCGAGCAGTTGGCCGTGTCGTAGTCCAGGATCCAGGGTCGTTCCATAACCGCATGCTAGATCTAGTTGACAGACTCAGCAACTGGGGGAGATGCTGAGTCCATGAACCGAACCCAGGTGAGTCAGGCCTCCGGCCTCGCAGCCGCCGCGATCGGCCCGGCGCGCCCGGCGGACCTGCCCGCGCTCCGCGACTTCTTCGCGGGACTGTCCAAGCAGACCCGCTACCTAAGATTCTTCAGCCCGGTCACACCCGGCCCGGCCCTGCTCCACCTCCTGGCCGGCGGCGCCGGCACCACCGACGCCGTGGTCGCCACCCGGGGCCGCGTCATCATCGGGCACGCCATGGCAGCGGACCGCACCGGTCCCCGCGGCGCCCGGATGACCGACATCGGCGTAGTGGTGGCCGACGCCTGGCAGGGCCAGGGCGTGGGATCGGCGCTGGTGCAAGCTCTGATCACCAGCGCCCAGGCGCGAGGCGTGACGTCGGTGGCGATGGACGTGCTGCCCGGCAACCACCAGGCGCTCGCCATGATCAAGGGTCACTGGCCCGCCGCGCGCACCGGCCACTGCCGGGATTACGACACCATCTGCGTCCAGCTTCCGCACGCCCGGCAACACCGGCCGAAGCTACGACCCGCCCATCCGAGCACGCGGCGGTCAGCTCCCACGGCAACAGCAGGTCGTGTCTGAAGATCCGGGCATATACGTACCGTGTCAGAGGGTGGCGAAGATAGCCCAGCATGGCGGTCACCCAGGAGCGGACCGGGTTCTATAGAGCGCGCGGCGTTCCAGTTCCAGGTGCAGGACCCACGGTCAGGGACCGTGCGTTCAGTCCGCGCTGGGCCACGAAGGTCTCGAAACCAGCCCGCTGGTCAGCTGTGGCCTGTCGCGCCGCCTGGAGCCGCCCGGTATCGGCCAGGCTGGGCCGCACCAGGTTGATGGCCCCGCCCAGCGCCCGGTCGGGTTCCGCCTCCAGGCCATCGGCCCGGGCCAGGCGCCGGTTAACCTCGTCCTGGGCCGGTCCCAATGCAGGCATCACCCACAAGGGACCGTCCACACCCACCTGGTAGGAGCAGTAACTACCACCCCAGGGATGCGCCGCGGCGCGAACGCCGGCCGCGAGCCCCGTGCTGCCCTGTTCCACC
>PMST01000521.1 GCA_003168295.1 Actinomycetota bacterium | reverse complement strand
CGCTGCCGGCGATCTTCCGGGGTATCCACCTGGACCCGCTGGCGCCGGCGAACATCGCCTACCTGCTGTGGATGATCATGGGCTACCGGCTGGTGCAGGCGGTGTTCGTGGTGAACCTCGGCCGGCTGGGAGACATCCTGGGCCGGGTCAGGATCTACAACCTGGGCTTCGTGGTGTTCACGGTGGCCTCGATCATGCTGTCGCTGGATCCCTTCACGGGTTCGCATGCGGCGCTGTGGCTGATCGGCTGGCGCTTCCTGCAGGCCTTCGGCGGCTCGATGCTCTCGGCGAACTCGGCCGCGATCCTGACCGACGCGTTCCCGCGGGAGCGGCGCGGCTTCGCCCTGGGCGTGAACCAGGTCGCGGGGATCGCCGGGCAGTTCATCGGGCTGACCGCCGGGGGGCTGCTCGCGGCGTGGGACTGGCGGGCGGTGTTCTGGGTGAACGTCCCGGTAGGCATCGCGGGGACCTTGTGGGCGTACTTCCGGCTGCGGGACAACGGGGCGCGGCATCCGGCGCGGATCGACTGGTGGGGCAACGCCACCTTCGCGATCGGCCTGAGCGCGATCCTCGTCGCGGTCACCTACGGGATCCAGTCCTACGGCGGCCACACGATGGGCTGGTCGAATCCGGCGGTGGTCGCGGGGCTCGCCGGCGGCGCGGTACTGCTGGCCGTGTTCGCGGCGATCGAGCGGAGAGTCGCGGATCCGCTGTTCCAGCTGCGCCTGTTCAAGATCAGGGCGTTCACGGCCGGCAACCTCACCGGGTTCACCGCCCGGCTCGCGCAGGGCGGCCTGCAGTTCGTTCTGGTCATCTGGCTGCAGGGCATCTGGCTGCCGTTGCACGGTTACGACTACAGCCAGACGCCGTTCTGGGCGGGCATCTTCCTGCTGCCGCTGACGGCCGGGTTCTTCGTCGCGGGCCCGCTGTCCGGCGCCGCGAGCGACCGGTTCGGGGCGCGCTGGTTCGCTTCCGGGGGCATGCTCCTGTTCGCCTTGAGCTTCGTCGGCCTGCTGGTGCTGCCGGTGAACTTCCCGTACCTGGCGTTCGCCCTGCTGATCGCCCTGAACGGGGTGGGCATCGGGATGTACAGCTCGCCGAACTCCTCCTCGGTCATGTCGAGCGTCCCGGCCGAGTACCGCGGCGTCGCCTCCGGGATGCGAGCCACCTTCCAGAACTCCGGCACCTCGCTGTCGATCGGGGTGTTCTTCTCCCTGATGATCGCGGGCCTGGCCAGCGCCCTGCCGCATACCCTCACCAACGGCCTCGCCCAGCACGGCGTCAGCCATCAGGTCGCCGCGCGGATCGGCAGCCTCCCGCCCGTCTCGTCCCTGTTCGCGGCCATGCTCGGCGTGAACCCCGTGCACTACCTGCTGTCGCAGTACGGGGCGCTGTCGTCGCTGACGCAGGCGAACCGGAACCTGCTCACCGGGCGGGAGTTCTTCCCGAACCTCATCTCCGGCCCGTTCCACGACGGCCTGGTCCTCGTCTTCGCCGTCTCCGCGGCCCTCGGCGTGATCGCCGCGGTCGTCTCCCTCATGCGCGGCAGCAGCAAGCCGCCGGCCGCACCGACGCCCGCGGCCCCACACTCACAAGTAGCGAGATTCACTGGTAGCTCGCAGGTAACCAGATTCGTGAGTAGAAGGAGGCAGAGTCATGCCCGCAAATCCCCTCGGCGTCGCACTGCGCAGCCGCCGGGCCGGCCAGCACACCCTCGTCTGGGCTCGCCCCGACCTGTCGGCGCCGGAGAACTTTACCCTGACCAGCCCCGCCTTCGACCACGGGGCAGCCATCCCGGAAAAACACCGCGGCCGGCTGTTCGGCGCGAACATCTCACCCGCCCTCACCTGGACGCAGCCGCCAGCCGGCACCGCTGAGCTCGTGCTCATCGTGCAAGACCCCGACGTCCCGTTCGGGAAACCAGCCACCCACGCGCTCACGCTGGGCATCGACCCCTCGCTCGACGGCATTCCCGAGAACGCCCTCACCAACCCCAGTCCTGTCCCGGGGATCCGGCACGGAAAAGGCGCCCTCGGGCACCGCGGCTGGGCCGGACCCATGCCGATACGGTCACACGGACCCCACGCCTACGTCTTCCAGCTCTTCGCCCTCGACCAGGCCCCCGGCCTGCCGGCCGGCTTCACCCTCAATGAGGTGATCGCCGCCATCAAAGGCCACGCCATCGGCCGCGCCCGGCTGGACGGAACATACGAAATCCGCTAGCACCCAGAACAACGGGGGCGCTCTGTAACCACCGTCCGTTCGGCCAAAATGAAGAACATTAAGCCGAACGGCGCTGGGTTCTCGTTCCGGCAGAAGTGACACGCGTGAGTAGCTGGCCGCCTATGCGATCTCCGACCAGATGGTCCCCACCGGGAGCCGCTAGATTGTTCTGACGGCTTGTTCATCTCCATCAACGGGCCATCCGGCGATCACATTCGTTCAGGTCAGGCACCAATGCGGTGCGATAAAAGGAGTGGTCTCAGCGCCGCGCGGAGCTGCCCGAGCGATGGCGCCGGTACGGTGCGGCCTTGCTCGTCGTGGTACAGGCGGCAGGAGATCGAAGGGTCCTGCCCAGGGCGGCCGAACGGGTCGGTGCCATCGGCGAGCAGGGTCGGCGAGCCGGTCATCCCCAGGCGCCGGGCGTCGTGGGCGGTGGTCACGATCTCGCGGGTCACGGTGAGGTCTGGCCAGACGTCGGCCAGCTCAGCCAGCCGGGCGGCCAGGACGGCCGCGTTCGGGCAGTCCGGCACTTGCAAGATCTCCAGCTTCATCGCGCCTCCGAGTGTCTCCGGCCCAGCTTCCGGGAGATTACCCGCACCCGGCGCGGCTGGACACCCGGCCAGCCCGCGGAGCAGGCCACCGCTAACGCGACCAGGGAACGTCATTGCCGCGCACTACTTGAACATGCTGGAATGCTGTTCTCGTGATCAGCCCTCGCGGTCCGCTGGCGACACGCCGGATGACCGCTCACTGGGCGGTGCTTGCCGCCGCCGCGCTGACGACTCTGGTCGCGACCACCGTGGCCGCCGCGCTCGCGGTCTTCACGAGCCAGGCCCTGCCGCAGGCGGTCCGGCACGACCTCGTCGTAGCGCCGGGCACCGCACTGTCGATCACCACGCTGGTAAGCGATCCCAGCCAGGCGGCTCAGGACAGCGCGGCGCTGCGATCGCGGATCGCTGCGGCCATGCCCGGCGTCCCGTTCAGCTTCCACCAGGCACTCTGGTCTGATCCGCTGGGTCTCGTTCCTGGGGCACTTCCGGCGTCGCCGCGCAGTGCCGGGCCCGGCAACACGGCGCTCCTCCAAGCCGCCTCAATGAGCGGGATCACCAGCCACGCTTCGCTCGTCGCCGGCCAGTGGCCGGCGCCTCCGGGCAGCAGCGCGCGGCAGGCGATCCCCGCCGCCTTGCCCGCCTCGGCGGCGGCCCTGCTCCAGGTCCGGCCAGGTGACGTGCTGCGGCTGCGTGACCGGAGCACTAACGCGCTGGTGAGCTTCGATATCACCGGCGTCTTCGCGCGGCGCCAGGATACCGGCCCGGCGGATTCGTACTGGCAGCTCAGCTACTTCCCCGCCAGCGGCAGGTCGGCCAGCTTCGGGTCGACCACGTATGGCCCCCTGGTCGTGAGCCAGGCGGCACTCGGGCCGGCGCTAATGATGCTGAGCGGGTCGTGGGTGGCGCAGCCCGACATGACGGCGTTCGGCGGCGGGGACCTCAATTCGATGTCGGCGAGCGTCGCCGCCCTCGCGAAGTCGCTGCCGAACTCGAGCGGCCTGAATGGCGCTCAGCTGGTCACGAGCCTGCCGTCGGTGCTCGCCGGAGTGGCGAGCAGCCTGGCCGTCGCCCGGCTGACGCTGGTGATCAGCGCCCTGGAGCTTCTGGTCCTCGTCATCGCGGCGCTGCTCGCGGTGGCTCGGCTACTGGCAACCCAGCGCGAGGGAGAGACCGCGCTGCTGGTCGCGCGCGGCGCGACCAGGTCCCAGCTCACCTGGCTTACGGCGGCCGAGGTGATCCCGTTGTCGGCGCTGGTGTCCGTGCTCGGCGCACTCGCCGGGATCAGGCTCGCCAGCGTGCTGGTGACCGCCGGGCCGCTGGGCGGAGCGGGCATCCGGCTCGCGGGCCAGCCGGGAATCTGGCCCAACGCGCTCGGGGCGGCGATCGCCGTCACGGTCATAGCCGCGGCCTCGCTGCTGGCTCCCGGGCTCACTTCCAGTCCAGGTGCCGCGCGGACCCGGCGTGGCAGGCAGGCCGTGATCGCGGGGGTGGCGCGGGCCGGCCTGGACATCGCCCTGGTGGTGCTCGCGGTGCTGGCCGGCTGGCAGCTGCGCCACTATTCCGCGGCGAGCGATGGCGGGACGGCGGGGATCGATCCGGTGCTCGCGCTGGCGCCCGCGCTCGCGCTGGCCGCCGGGAGCGTGGCCACGCTGCGCTTGCTTCCCCTGGCCGCCCGGACGGCGAACTTGCTGGCCGCCCGGGGCCGGAGGCTCACGGCCTCGCTGGCCTCGTGGCAGTTCAGCAGGATGCCGGTCCGCCAGGGTGGCGCGGCGCTGCTGCTCACCATGGCGGTCGCCACCGGGACGCTCGCGTTCGCGCAGCACGCGAGCTGGCTCAAGTCCGCTTCGGACCAGGCCGCCTTCGCCAACGGGGGCGACGTCCAAGTCGACCTGCCCGCGGCCCTTGAGCCGGGCGGTACGGGCGCCGTCACCGCCGCGAGGGGCGTGACGCACGCGATGGCGGTGGCCGAGGACCAGGCGACTCCCGGCGAGGTGATCGCGGTCGACGCGGCCCAGGCATCCCAGGTCGTCCGGCTGCGCGGCGATGAGTCGCCGCTGCCGCCAGGCCGCCTGTTCCGCGCGATCACGCCAGCCGGCGGCCTGCCGGGCGCCGTGCTGCCGGCGCCTCAGCCCGGTGCGCGAGCCGGCACGATCCAGCTCAGCGCCACGCTCGGCCCGGCGGCGTCGGCGCCCACGGGCCGGACAACCGGGCTGGCCGCCCAACTCGGGCCGGTCACCGTGACCCTGACCATCCTCGACCGGACGGGCGCCGCGTATCAGCTCGCCGCCGGGACACTGGTCGCGGACGGCCGCCCCCACCCGCTCGTCGCGCCTCTCGGCGGCGAGCAGGCCCGCTACCCGCTGCGGGTGGCCGCGATCACGGCCACGTTCGGCCTGCCGTCGCGCGATGGTCCGGCCCTCGCCCTCACCCTGAGCGGCCTGTCGCTGGCCGGCTGGACGCAGCAGGCCAGCTCGCCCGTCCCGGTCACCCTGCCGCCAGGTTCGGTCGCGCCGCCAGCGGACGGACCAACGCAGATCACGAGAGGGGCCGCGACGTTCACCTTTGCCCCAGGCCACGCGCCCGCACCCGGGGCGGGCGCCGCTGGGTCGCAGTCGTCAGCGCAGGTCACCGGGCAGCTGGTGCTACTTCCCCCGGCTGCCCCGGTTGCGGCGATCCCGGTCATCGCGACGGGGGCCTTCATGGACACGAACAGTCTGGCGATCGGCTCCGTCGTGCCCGAGTTCGTGGGCGGGGCGCAGGTCCCGCTGCGAATCGTGGCCGAGGTGACCTCGTTCCCGACCGTCACGGTACCGGGCGGCGCGCTCATCACCGATCTCGGCCGCCTTCAGGAGTACCTGGCCCGGCTGTCCCTTTCCCCGCTGCCCGTCACGCAATGGTGGCTGGCCACGGCCGGCGGAGGCGTCCCTCCGTCCTTGACCGCTGCAGTTCCCGCCGGAACGGACATCACCAGCGCGTCGGCGCTGGCCACGGCCACCGCGGGTGAGATGCTGTCCGCCGCGCCGCAGCAGACCCTGCTCGCGCTGGCCGCGGCCGCGGCGCTCCTGGCCATCACGGGGTTCTGGGTGTCGATCGCGGCCGACGTACGCCGTCGCCGCGGCGAGACGGCGCTGCTGTCAGCGCTCGGCGTGACGCGACGCGGGGCGGCCTCGCAGCTATGCCTGGAAAAACTGCTGGTCAGCCTGCCATCCGCCGCTCTCGGTGTGCTGCTCGGCACGCTCGTCGCCCGGCTGCTCGTGCCCGCCGTCACGCTCACCCCGGCGGCCCAGCTGCCGACGCCGCCCGCCGTCACGGTGGATGACCTGCCGCTGGCCATCGCGTTCGCGCTCGCCGTGGCGGTGCTGCCCGCGGTGACCGCCGCGCTCGCCGCTACTCGCCGGCCCGACCCCGCCGCCGAGCTTCGCGCCGCGGAAGAAGCGTGAGGAACGAATGAGCATGGGAGGCGGGAAGGGCTTGAGCGTCCTGCGCCGGGTGACCGGCATGGGGAGCGCGGGAAGTCTCGCGCTCGCCCTCCTGGCCGGGGGCGGCGTGCTGGCCGCCACCGCCGGACCCAGGCAGGCGCAGGCCACCGGGGCGCGAGCGCTGCAGCAGACGATGAACGGGGTGACGCCGCTCGATAAAACCATCGTGGTCGGGAGCAGCTGGGCTCGGGTCAACGCCACCATGGAGGCAGCCACCGGGAACATGTCTGACCAGAACCTGACCCGGGCCGACGCTGGCGACGTCACCACCCAGTTGCGCCGGGACTTCAGCACGGGCCCGCTGCGCCTAACCTCGCCATCGACGGACTGGTTCGGCATGAACCCCGGCCTGTACAACGTGGTCACGGCGCCGCCCGGCCTCAAGGGACTTCCCGCGAAGCTGGAGGTTTCCTACCGGTACCCGGTGGCCGGCCACCTGCGGCTGGTAGCCGGCAGCATGCCAGATACGGCCCCGCCGCCGACGTCGAATAGCTCCCAGGAGGTTTACGACGTCCAGGTCGTGGTCACCCCGCAAACGGCCAGGACATTCGCGCTGCGGCCCGGCTCCCACCTGACCATCGGCGGTCTCTTGGTCATAACGATGCCGGGAAGGTTGACCACGGTCCGTCTCGACGTCACCGGGATCGTCGAGCCGACCGATCCCGGGTCTTCGTTCTGGACCGCCGACCCTCTCCTGGAAGCACCCGCTCTGGATCGTGTCGGCGGGGGCGCGACCTGGGAGGGCGCGGTCATCGCGGACCCTGGCGAGATTGACATGGTCCAGCGGATCTTCGGCCCGGCGTTCATGCTCTTGGCGTGGGAGCTTCCGGCCGACACCACCAGGCTGCACGGCCAGGCCCAAGCCCTGTACAACCAGGTGAACCAGCTCACGAATCGGACTCCCCGGCTGACCGGGCCGGTGGCGCCGATGGCGAACGCGCTGAGCGTGTCGTCTGGCCTGATCCAGCCGCTGGCCGCCTTTGTCCAGGCCTCGAACGACGTGAACGACCTGCTGTGGATCGTCTATACGGGCCTGGCGGTGGCAGGCGTCGTGACGCTGCTCCTCGCCGCCCGGATGATCGCGGCCCGCCGGTCCGCGGAGCTGACCGTGCGCCGGGCCCGCGGAGCGTCACTCTGGCAGCTGTTCTCGCTCGGAACGCGCGGCGCCGCGGTGGCCTGCGTATCAGCCGCCGCGCTGGCCTGGGCAGTCGCCGTGCTCCTGGTCCCGGGCGCCGCCCCGGCTGGCCCGGCCGCCTGGTGGCCGGGCATCGCGACGGTAGCCTTCGCCGCGATGGGCCCAGGGGTGGCGGCAGCCTGGCAGCACCGCCTGCCACGCCGCAGGGACGCGCGGCGGCGCTGGCCCTGGCTGCCCAGAGTGGTCGTCGAGGTTACCGCCTGTGCCGTGGCCGTCGGCGGCATCACGGTCTTTCGAGCGCAGCCGGGCGCGACCGGCCTGTACGCGAGCGCGGCCCCGGTCCTCGTCGCGGTTCTAGCGGTGGTCGTAGCCCTGCGGCTATATCAGCTGCTGCTCCGCGGGCTGGCGCGGGCATCGGCTCAGCGACGAGGCGTCATCGGGTTCCTAGGCCTCACCCGTGCGGCGCAGGCGCCGGTCACGCTCGCGCTCCCCGCGATGACGCTCGTCCTCGCGCTCACCTTGGCGGCGTTCACCGGCATGGTCCGGGCCGCCGTGGTTCGCGGCGAGACCGCCGTGTCGTGGCAGGCGACGGGCGCCGACGTGGTCGTTGCCTCCGGTCAGCTCGGCATCAGCCCCTCGGCCGTGCGTGCGATCGCCGCGGTGCCAGGGGTCCGGCATGCCGCGTCGGCCCTCCTGGTCCCCTTGACTATCTCCGATGACGGGCAGGTGGTGGCCGCCATCGTCGTCGACCCGGC
>PMST01000461.1 GCA_003168295.1 Actinomycetota bacterium | reverse complement strand
TCATAGGGGGCGGGCCATGGCGAGCTCGCCGAGGGCGGGGTTGGAGGGCAGCGGCTGGCGTTCGCCGGTCGGCTTGAATCCGCAGCGTTCGTAGAGCCTGCGGGCGGGCTTGTTGGTCTCGGTCACCCACAGGTGCACCGAACGGGCGTGCCTGGCTTGGGCCCAGTCGAGCACGGCCGCGATCAGGGCCTCGCCGACACCGTGGCCGCGCGCCTGCGGCCGGACCCACATCGAGATCAGGCCGACAGTGCCTGGTTCAGTTTCATAACCGCCGACCAGCCCGACCGGCTCGGACGCGCTGATTTCCGGGACGTAGGCCAGGAAGCTGCCGCCGCGGGTGATCCGGGCTCGCCACGCCGCATCGTCGAAGACCTCCTCCCTCGCATGCGTCGAGGCGAAGGCGTCCGGCGCATCCTGTAGCGCCGCTAGCCGGATTTCCCGCAGGGCAGGCCAGTCGTCCATCGCGGTCTCGCGTACCAAAGCCATGCCACATGTTCCCGTCGGCGCCAGCCGTGGGACAAGTTAATTTCAGTCGAAGCGGCGGGCGCTCGGGTAACGCTGGCCGCCGTCCACCACGATGTTCGCGCCGGTGATCCAGGACGCCCGCGGGGACAGCAGGAAGGTGACCACGTCTGCCACCTCCGGTGGGGTGCCGAGACGCCCGAACGGGAACTGGCCGTCCAGGAAGGCCGCGAAGTCCTCAGGGTGCTGCTGGCCGAAGGTGTCCCAGCCGCCGCCGGGGAACATGATCGATCCGGGGCTGACCGCGTTCACCCGGATGCCGTCCGGCGCCAGCTCCTGCGCGGCGGTCGCGGCCAGGTGGATCTCCGCCGCCTTGGCGGCGGCGTAGGCGGTGCGCGGGGCCGGCCGCAGGCCGGTGATCGAGGAGACGATCACCACCGCGCCGGCGCCCGCGGCTCGCAGCCAGGGCAGGCCGACCCGGATCAGTTCGGCGGCATGGCCGGCGTTGAGGGCGAAGGTGGCGGTGAACTCGTCCGGGCCTGCGCTGGTGAGGTTGCCGCGGCCGACCGTGCCGCCGGCGTTGGCCACCAAGTGGTCCAGGCCGCCTAGCGCGGTGGCAATGTCGTCGACGGCGCGGTTCAGCGCGGGCGTGTCGGTGACGTCGGCGACCGCGGTCGCGACCGGCGTACCGCGCGGTGCCAGCCGCTCGGCCGCGGCGGCCAGGCCCGCGGCGTCCCGGGCGACCAGCCCGACCGCCGCTCCCTCGCCGGCCAGTGCGTCGGCGATCGCGAAGCCGATGCCTTTACTTCCCCCGGTGACCAGCGCCCGGCTACCCTGCAGACCGAGATCCATGAAGGGGCTCCTATCGTGGGGCGACCGTCGATTCGTCCGGCCCGCACGAGGCCGGGACCGAGAGGCAAGGCTACCGATTCCACACCACGTCGCCCCGGCGGGTCTCCAGCCTGCAGGCCAGGAGGACATCCGGACGGCCCTGGCCGCGGCCGCGGACCTGGGTATGTTCTTCCGGCTGGCCGATCCGGCCGCTGACCCGGACGACTGGCAGCCCGTCCGGCTGCTCTACGGCAGCCACCTGTCCCGCGACCAGCTCTCCGGCGGTCAGCTCGACAGCGGAGAGCTCGACAGCGGAGAGGATCATCTCGATTCGCTCCTCGCGTCGGTCCGGGCGGCGCTGGGTGGGTGCGAGCCGCGGGTGGCGGCGTCGCTGTTCTTCCAGGGTTACGCGTCCCGGCTGCTGTCGCCACCGCTCGCGTGCCTGGCGGCGAAAGGCTGCATCCCTGGTATGACGGCTGATCGGCTCCGCTGGCGGCATCCGGAAGATCAGATGATCGAGCTCGGGCTGACCGCGGACGAGGGCTGGGCCGGGTCCGACCGGAAGCTGATCGAGCAGCTCGTCGCGGCCTCGTTCGAGGAGCATCTGCAGCCGCTCGCGGACGCGCTGCGGCGCCGGGTGCGGATCGCCGCGGGCCTGCTCACCGGCAACGCCGCGTCCGCGCTGGTCAGCGGCCTCGCTTTGCTGAAGGGGCGGCTCGGGCCGGACTGGAGGTCGCTGGCCGCGCATGCCGTGGCCCAGCCGCGGCTGCGCGGAAGCGGCACCTGGCGCGGCGGGCGTGGGCGCGAGGGCGGCGGGGAACCGGTCTTTGTCCGGCGCAGCTGCTGCCTGTACTACCGCGTCGCGGGCGGCGGCCTGTGCGCCGACTGCCCGCTGGTGGCTCGCGGCGTCCCTCGCAGGCCGGAGATTCAGCCGTGACTAGCCGTCGCGGAGGCTGGCAAACCGCCGGTAACGCAATGATCTCCACGACCGGGCCGGTGGTGACATTAGATTTCGCCTTGAGTCGACGGCCGCTCAACGATTGTGGATCGCTACGACCCGCGGGAGGGAGGTAGTGATCCGCGATCACCGTCTCTGCCGGATCGAAGCAGACATTGAGTACATTTCGTCTTCGGTGCTGGACCGGGGGAGTTCGGCGGGCGGTCGTTAGCTAGGCGCGGGGAGTTCAGGCGGCGGGCGATGGTGGGTCACGGCATACGATGCGGTCGTGACGATAGAGCTCGCTCGGGACCGGCCGGAGATCCTGTACGCGGAGACCCTCGGGGTGGCGTGGCTCGCGGTCGCCAGGCGGATCTTGGCCGACGGCGTGGCCAGCCGGTACGACGGGCTGGGGGTCCGCGAGATATCGCTGGTGACGCTGGCCGTCGAGGTGCCCGACCCGGACGACGAGCTCATTGCTCGCTACGCCGAACCGGAACGGCTAGCCTGGATGCACGCCAACTTCACCGACCACAGCCAGGTCGCCGCGCTGGGCGGGGCGGACAGTTACGCGACCCGGCTCTTCGACTACGAGCACTCCGGGCGCGACCAGATGGCTTGGGTTATCGGCCGGCTGCGCCGGGACCCGGCCACCCGCTCGGCGACCATCACCACGTTTCAGCCGCACACCGACACCAGCTATATCCCGTGTGTCAGCCTGCTGGATTTCTGGCTGCCCGACGGCGCGGTCGAACTGGTCGCCTACGCGCACAGCATCGACTTCGGCGCCAAGGGCTACGGCAACCTGGTCGAGCTGGCCGCGCTGCAGCAGCACGTGGCCGGCCAACTCGGGCGGCCCGTCGGACGGCTGCTGATGATGGTCAAATCGGCGCACATCTACGAGACCGAACGGGACTACCTGCTCGGCGTCCTGGCCCGGGGAGACCCCGGGCCGCCCTAGCGGCCGCCTCCTCCGTGCGTTGCCTTCCAGAGCGGCCCGGACGTTCTCAGGTGCGGGCGTAGTTGCTGGCGCCGTACCAGTCGACGACGACAACGGGTTCGTCTCCGACCACCCAGGCGTCGTGACCCTGCGGCAGCGCGGTGACATCGCCGGGCCTCGCGTCGAACTCGGCGCCGTCGGCCATCACGACATGCAGGGTTCCGGTCACGTGGTACTGGAAGTGCGGCGCTTCGCACAGATCGGTGCCCGCGAGCGGCTTGACGTGCTCCGACCAGCGCCAGCCGGGCTGGAGGGTGAGCCGGCCGATTTCGGCGCCGCCGATCTTGAGCAAGTCGACGGCGCCGTATTCGAAGGTGCGGGTCTCGTCGGGTGCCTGGAAGCTCTTCTGCTCCGCTTTGCCGGTCATGTGGGTCTCCTTTTGTTTCTGCCATCGGATTTCGTGCTTGCGGGACCAGCGTGACCGGCAACCGTTGCAGTCTCCTTGCACTGAGCTGGTGGCGGGGGCAACGCCGGGGCTTTAATAGGGCATGAGGTCGGTGGCTGTCCGGGTGCTCGGCGACTTCGGCGTGGACGGGATCGAGCCGCAGGCGCTCGGCAGCCGGAAGGCACGGCTGGCGCTGCAGCTGCTGGCCATGGCCGAAGGCCAGGCCGTTCCGGCCGACGTGCTCATCGACGCCCTGTGGGGCACCGCGCCGCCCGCGCGGCCCGAGGACCAGGTCGCCGTGCTGATGAGCCGTCTCCGCTCGGTCCTCGGGCGCGACCGGATCGAACATCGTGACCGCGGTTACCTGCTGCACTGCGACTGGCTCGACGCGACCGAGCTGGCCGGGCTTACCCGTGAGATGGAATCACGGCGGCAGGCCGGCCACATGATGGGCGCGGTCGCCGCCGCCCGGGTCGCGCTCTCGCTGATCCGCGGCGAGGGCCCCCAGCCGCTGCCCGGTGATTGGGCCCAGCTCAGGCACGCGGAGTTTGAGCGGCTGGTCACCCGGGCCCGGCTGGTGGCCGCCACAGCGCTGCTCGAGGCGGGCGACTGGATGGCGGCCGCCGACGCCGCATCGGCAGCCGCCGAACGCGATCCGTACGACGAGGTGGCCCTGCGCATCCTGCTCCGGGCTCATGTGACGGGTGGCCGAATGGCCGGAGCGCTGGCCCTTTACGCCGGCGCGCGGCAGCGAATGGCCGACGAGCTTGGCACCGATCCTTCGCCGGAGACGGCCGCGCTCTACACCGCTATCCTCCGCGGTGAGCTGGCGGTGCCGGCGCGGCTGTCCCCTGCCGCCACCAGCGGCGTGGTCGGCCGGGACGAGGAGCTGTCCGGCCTGGAGGCGATCGCGGCGCGCGTCCGTAGTTCTCGGGCTGGCTCCGCTGAAGTCATCGTCGTCGACGGTGAAGCCGGCATCGGCAAGACGACGTTGCTGCGGGCCTGGGCCGACCGGCGCACCGCCGCCGGGGACACGGTGCTGATGGCGTCGTGCGGGCCGCTGGACCGCTCGCTGCCGCTCGACGCGCTGCTGACCGCGCTGGCTGGTCTGCTGCGCGAGCTCGGGCCCGACGTGACCGCCGACCTGCTGGGCGCCGATGCGCCGATACTGGCGCCGTTGCTCGGCGCGGCACCCAGCCGACGGGCACCGCCGATGCTAGCGGAAATCATGCTCGGACCGGCGGTGCTCTACGCGGCCCTGGTCCGGGTTCTGGGCCGGCTGACCGAGCGGATGCCCCTGGCGGTGATCATCGACGATGCGCACCTGGCCGGCCCCGCGCTGCCGGACTGGCTCCGTTTCGTCCGGCGTGAGCAGCCGGCGGTGGTGGTGGTCGCCGCGGTCCGGCCCGGGGAAGGAGAGCCGCTGCCGGCCACAGCCTTTATCCATCTCGGCGCGCTCGACCGGGAGGCGGCGGCTGAGCTGGTCGGACTGGGCCGGGTCGACGAGCTCTACGCGCGGTCGAAGGGGCACCCGCTGTTCCTGACCGAGCTGGCCCGCCACGCCGCCGGCACCGAACTGCCTGCGTCGCTGGTCGAGTCGGTGTCCACCCGGTGCGATGAGCTGGGCACCCCCGGGATGCTGCTGCGCACCGCGGCCGTGATCGGGCCGGAACTGGATGTCGACCTGCTCGCGGCCGTGCTCGGCCGGCCCGCCCTGACCTTGCTCGACGACGCCGAACAAGCCGTGGCCAAGCAGTTCCTGGTCGAAGCCGACGGGATGTTCAGGTTCCGGCACGAACTGGTCCGGGAGGCCCTGGCGGTGAGCGCGACCGCGGGCCGGGCCGCGTTGCTGCACCGGCAGGCCGGCCGGGTGCTCGACCGGCGGCCAGACGCCGACCGGCTGACCGTGGCCGGCCACGCGCGTCTGGGGGGTGACCTGGCGCTGGCCTCCCGTGCCCTGCGCGATGCCTCGGCGCAGGCCGCGGAGCGTTTCGACCACGCAGCGGCCGAGGCGCTGCTCGACGATGCGCTGCGCCTGTATCCCGACCCGGACGGCTGGCTGGCCCGGGCCCGGGTACGCACCCTGCGCAGGCGTTACGCCCAGGCTCTGGAAGACGTCAAACGGGCTGCCTCGGCCGGCCCGGCCGCCTTGGAGGTCGGCGCCTGGGCATCTTATTTCGGCCGCAACTTCGGGCAAGCCGCGCAGTTCGCCGAGGACGGCGCGCTCGCCGCGGCNNGTGGCTGGGGGTGCTCCGGGCCCATCAGAGCCGGGTCGACGAGGCGCTGGCGCTGCTGCGCCCGGCCGCCCGCGGGCAGATCGGGGTGCAACATACCTCGGCGACCCTGCACTCGCTGCTGTTTACCGGACACGCGCATGCGCTCGCCGGACGCCCCGCCCAGGCGCTGAACGCGTTCACCCGGTACACCGCCGAGGTGGAACGGCGCCAGGTGCCCCGTTTCGGCGGACGGGCGGTGAACTTCACCGGCTGGGTCCTGCGCAACCTGGGGGCCTGGTCGGAGGCGCTCGATCACCACATCGAAGCACTCGAGGTAGGCCAGCACCACGGGACCGCGGAGACCCCCATCGCCGCCTTGCAGGACCTGGCCGAGCATGCGCTGGAGAGCGGGGATCCGGACGCCGCGGCCGCCCGGCTGGTGCAGGCCGCGGCGCTATTGCAGGGCGACCTGGTGTTCGGCTGGCGGCTGGAGCTCAAGCAGCAGCTTCTCACCGGGCGGCTGGCCCTGCGGCAGGGCGACGCGGAACGCGCGCTCGCCGAGGCCGCCGCGCTGGCGACCCGCGCCACCGCGCTGGGCGTGCCCCGGTACGTCAGCGTCGCCCGGCTCCTCACGCACCGGGCAAACCGGGCCTTGGGGCTGCCCGTGGATCTGGCCGTCGTGGACGCGGACCTGGACCTGCTCGACCGCTGCGTGGCCATCGAGGCCTGGCGGTGGACCTGCGACATGGCCGCCGACTTCGCCCATGAGGCCTGGCTGGACCGGGCCGCCGACCGGGTCGGCCGACTGGCCCGCGACGCCGACCGCTACGCGGACGGACTGCGGCGGGAAGCGGATAAGCGGTTGAGCCGGTCGCTCAGCGGGCCGTGAGCATCACCATGGAGACGGCCAGGGGTGAGGTCCCGGCCAGGCCGGCCACGGCCTGCTCGGCCGCGCGCCGGACCGCGGCCCGGTCGGTCGCGTCCAGGGAGCGCAGGAACGGGGCGACCTGAGCCAGCCCGAGCCGCCATGATGCCAGCTCCGCGGGGGTCACCAGCCCGGTGCGGACGGCCGTCGTACGCACCCGCACATGGGTGAAGCCCGCCGCGGCCGCGCACCCGGCGAGCATCTCCGGATTGCCCGCCCGTGACCCCGGGTTGAGGCAGGCGTGCCAGGCCGGCGGCCGGTAGCCGAATGAGCCAAGGACCTCATCGACCGCCCCCTTGGCGGGGTGGTCCCAGCCCGGCGCGAACGTGCTGGCCGCGATCGCGGCGCCCACGCGCCTGGCCTCCGCCAAGCCGGCGGCCAGGTTGTCCAGGTGGTTGAGGCAGAATGCGGCCAGCACCAGGTCAAAGCGGCGGTCGCGGAACGGCAGCGCGACCGCGTCGGCGGCGACCGGGCGCCAGGCCGCGCTGCTGCCGAGGGCTGGGCTGCCGAGGCCGGGGGCGGCGCTGCCTGGGGCCGGAGCGCCTAGGTCTCGGGCGTGGCGCAGCATCCCCAGGGATAGGTCGGCCGCGACCACCTGGCGCGCTCCGGCGGCCAGCGCGACCCGGCCGGCCGCGCCGGTGCCGGCGCCCAGGTCGAGCACGACAGCGCCGGCCAGCGGCACCGGTGCGGCCGCGACCAGCACCCGGGCTAGCCGCGTGTACAGCGGGCCCGGACCGTCCGCCCAGGCGGGCGCCGCGGCCTCGTAGCCGGCCCGCAGCCCGGCGGTCACTTCAGCAGCGCCGCCGCCCGTACGGCCTTCTCCTCCCACCATGCGAGCTCCTCGTCATAACCGCCGAATGCCTTCTCCCAGCCGAACAGGACCAGCGCGCCGAGCAGGCACAAGGCCAGCTGACGCTCCCACCAGGGTCCGGTGTCGATGCCGTAGGACTCAAGGGCCTCCCGGTAAGCGGTGATCGAGTCCTCCTTGGCCTGCGGCAGGCGGCGGCAGTTGATCGCGAGGTACCAGGCCAGGTCGGACAGCGGCGCACCGTGCCCCGGCTGCTCCCAGTCCAGCAGCACCGTCCGGCCCGCGTCGTCGGTGCCGAGGTTGTCGAGTTTCCAGTTGCTGTGCACGAACGTGTGCGGGGTCGCGGCCAGGGCCTCTACCAGCGGACCCGGGTCGTGCGCCAGCGGGGTGACCACCGCGGCCGCGGCGGGGGCGACCTGCGCCAGCAGCGGCCAGCCCTTCGCGACCAGCTGCGGGACCAGGTGCGCCGAGCCCACGGCGGCCTCCGCCATCGCCGTCCACGGAGAAAGCTCCAGGTAACGGTGCATGACAGGAACCACATCGAATTCCGGGCCGCAGTCCCAGAACTCCGCGTGCAGGGCGGCCATGTGCCGCAGGAAGCGCGCATGCTGGTCCAGCGTGATCGGCGCGTCGGTAGCGGGGACCAGCCACGGCGTGACGTCGCGCATCAGCAGGGCACAGCCTCCCCGGGGGATGGGGGCAGCGCCCACGATCGGCTGGTTGAGGCACTCAGGCAGACGGGACAGGATGCCCCGCTCCCACAGCACCAGGGGGGCGCCGCGCAGGCAGCCGGAGGCGCGCATGGTCCAGTCCTGCGCCAGATCAAGGTGCTTGAGCACGTAGTCCTGGCCGCCGATCACCACCCGTTCCAGCGTGGCCCCCGACTTGCCCGGCGCCTGCGCCAGGACCGTTCGCTCCGTCGCGGCCGCTAGAAGTCCGGTGAGCGGATTCGCGTCGCCGGCGGCGCGCGGATCACGCACCTGCGGCCTCCATCTCGGCCAGCAGCTTGGCCGGCCAGCGGCCGCCGCAGAAGACCGTGTCGGCGACGATGCGGTCATCGCGCACCGTCAGCAGGTGCATGTGATGGGCCGCGTGCGGCACGCCGTCTTCGGACCAGCTGAGCGTGTACTCCACGACCTCGCCCGTCCCGCCGTCGACCCGATGGCGGCGCAGCTCGTCAAAGCGGCCCGGGTCGGCGAACCAGCGGGCGTATTCGGCTCGGATCGCGTCGGCGCCGGCGACATGCAGTCGCCAGTTGGGCACGGTCGCGTCCAGCGTCGCGTCCGCGCTCCACAGGTCGCAGTCGGGAATGGTCGCGCTCTGGACTGCAGCTAGGAACCTGTCGATAACCGGTGTGCTGGCCATGGTCGCCTCCTGACGGGCTGGGGATCGCTGCTATCGTCCCGGTCCCGGTTTGCAGTCAGGTTGCAGCCTGGGCGGAAACCTTAGTCCAGCGCGGGCCGGTCATCGGGAGCAGGCAGCGTGCCGCGTTCGGCTTGCCTGGCTAGGCGGCGGGCTTCCTTCAGGGACTGGCCGCGGGCCTGCGGCGGGAGGCGGTAGATGGTGGCGCCGCTCATCAGGTTGTACACGCGGATCCGGATCAGCGGGGCGCCGGGGCGGGGGCTGATCTCCCGGCCGACCTCTTCGTGCCCGCCCATCAACGAGAAGCCGCCCACGTCCAGGTCGACGGAGTCGGGCACGTAGACGTTCGCGCCGCCCATGAGCGCGAACAGGTTAAGCGTGAGCTCGCCGCCCTCGATTTCGGCGTCGCGCAGGTCGATCTCGTCGCCGCCCATGATCGCGACGGCGTTGATGCTGCCGACGGCGCGGTATCGGCCGCGTCGGTGCGAACCGCTCATGATGGAGACCATCCAGCGCACCGGCCGCTTCGGCCCGTCCCCCCGGGCGTCTTGGGGTCCTTGGGTCGACGCCGCGGCGGACCCGCTGGCCTGTGCTCCCCCGGCAGGCAGGTCGTGGGTCAGCGCCGCGAGCTCGCCCCGGGTCTTGGCCACCAGGGCCCGGCCGGATCGCTCCTCGAGCTCGTCCAGGGTGAGCCGCCCGACGGCAGCGTGGTCACCGAGCGTCCGCAGCGTGACGTCACGCTCGGCGTCGGAGACGCGGAGGGATTCGTCGGGTTCGCTCACTACAGGCCCCTTGCAGAGTTGGCGTGCCGGTCAGTAAGAGTACGCCGCGGGGATGCGGCGGCGGAAGCCGCGAGGTGCGTCCTCACCGGCCCGCGTGGGTGTTGAGCCAGGAACCCAGAGGCAGGCTCGTTCGGAAAAAAGAAACAAGACGGTCCTTGGCCGACGCGGTTTCCAGCCAGGGTTCCACCGGCCATTGCCGCCACGCCGTCAGGCCTTTGTTCCTGAGCAGGCCGATGCGGGGGTGATCGGCCGGGTAGCCGCGGGGCGCGGACTTGAGCACGCCGTGCCCGTGGACGGTGATCCCGGCCTTGGAGATCGTGGCGATGATCTTCTCGAGCTCGGCACCCAGCCGGTCGGCGGCCACCGCGGCCCGGTAGCGGGCGAGCTGCTCCGGGCTCATCTGCCACATGCCGGCGCCCGCGGCGAGGCCCTCGGCAGACAGCTGGATGTAGCCGGTGCCGCCCACCACCGCCCCGATATGCGTCTTATACGGGGTTTTGTCCGCGCTGAACCTGACGTCGCGGTACGGCCGGAAGATCTTCGGCTCGCCGAACTCCGCGGCCAGTTCCTCGGTCAGCTCGGTCATCGGGTCCAGGACCTTGTCCATGTAGACCGCCTTGCGCTCGGTCCAGTAGGTCTTGGTGTTGTCGGCCGCCAGGCCGTCGTAGAAGTCCAGCGCTTCCTCTGGCCATCCGCTGAACGCCATTGCCGTAGCTCCCTTCCCTCGTCGGGGCCCACAGTAGTCTTACTGGCGCTGGCGCGGCGGAGCGTGTATACGGGATCAATGGCCGATGACGTCACGCTGACTCACCTGGACGAGCCGCTGTTCGACGGGGCGGCCGCGACCAAACGCGACCTGGTCGAGTACCTGGAGGCGGTTTCCGGGTTCATCCTGCCGGAACTGCGGGGCCGGCCGCTGTCGGTCATCCGGGTCCGGGCCGGTCAGCGGCCGTTCATGCAGAAGAACCTGCCGGACTACGCGCCGCCGTGGGTCCGTTTCGTGACGCTGTGGGCGGAGTCGTCGCACCGGGAGGTGCGGTACGCGCTGTGCGACGACTGGCGCACGCTGCTTTGGTTCGCCAACCAGCGGGCCGTGGAATATCACCCGACCCTGGTTCTGACCGAACAGATGGACCGGCCGACGCAGGTGATCTTGGATATCGACCCGCCGGAAGGCGGACCGTTCGGGCGGGCGGTGGCGGCGGCCTATCTGGTGCGGCAGGCACTGGTCGACGCGGGCCTGGGCGGGGCGGTCAAGACCAGCGGGTCGAAGGGGCTGCACGTGTACGTGCCGGTTGAGGGGGCGACATCGGAGGAGGCCGCGGCGGCGACGCGGGCGCTGGCGGCGCGGGCGGAACGGCTCGACCCGGCGCTGGCCACCACGGCGTTCATCCGGTCGGACCGGGAGGGAAAGGTATTCCTGGACTCGACCCGGGCCGGGGGTGCGACGGTGGCGGCGGCGTACAGCCCGCGGGTTCGGCCGGGGGTGCCGGTGTCGTTCCCGGTGCGCTGGGAGGATCTCGACCAGGTGGTGCCTGGTGACTTTACCGTGCACACGGTGCCGGGGCTGCTCGGCGGGACTTATCAGGCTTACGGGGCTTGGGCGGGGCAGCGGCCGGCGCCGCAGCGGCTGAGCGAGGCGCTGGTGGAGGAGGGCCGGGCCATACCCATTGCCCGGGTGCAGGCCATGCACGAGGGGAAGCGGCGGGCGCGGGCGGCTCGGCGCGGGGATAGTTAGCCGAGGGTGGTGAGGGTGTCGGAGAGGGCGGCGGCGAGCTGGTCGACGTGGGTGCGGGCGAACGGGAGGGGCGGACGGATTTTAAGGGTGTTGCCGTGCGGGCCGGTGGCGCTGATGAGGACGTGGCGGTCGCGTAGGCCGTTGACTACGGCGATGGCGGCATCGCCGTCGGGTTCGGTGGTGCCGGGGCGGACGAAGTCCACGCCGGCGTACAGGCCGACGCCGCGCACCGCGCTGATGCGGGGCGTGCCGTCGGCGATGTCCTGGAACGCGTCGAGCAGGTAACGGCCGACGGCGCGGGCGTTTTCTTGGAGGCCTTCGGCCTGGATCACGTCGAGCACCGCGGCGGCGGCGGCGACACAGACGGAGTTGCCGCCGAAGGTGTTGAAGTACCTGATCTTTTGGCCGAACTCCTCGATGACCTCGGGGCGGGCGGCGACGCCGGCGATGGGCATGCCGTTGCCCATGGGCTTGCCCATGACGACGAGGTCGGGCACGATGCCGTGGCGCTGAAAGCCCCACATGGCGTCTCCGGTGCGGGCGAAGCCGGGCTGGACCTCGTCGGCGATGTAGAGGCCGCCGGCGTCGTGCACGACGTCGACCACGGGCCGCAGGAATCCGGCCGGGTCGGGAAGGATCCCGTCGCTGGAGAACAGGCTGTCGGCGATGAAGGCCGCGAGCTTGACTCCGTGCCGGCGCAGGTCGGCGATCGCGTCGCTGACCCGGGTAGCGAACGCCTGGCCCGCCTGTTCCGCGGCCGCCGTGGCAGCCGGTTCCGATGGCGGGGGCGCGACGGTGCGGACCGAACGGCCCAGGGGGACGGCCGGTCCGAGGCTCGGGGATATCTCGGCGGCCGCGGTGGTGACGCCGTGATAGGCGTTGGCAGTGATGATCGTGCCTTCGCCGCCGGTCCGGAAGCGCGCGATGCGCAGCGCCAGGTCGACCGCCTCGCTGCCGGTGCAGGTGAACATGACGTGGCCGATCTCGGCCGGGAACGTCGCGAGCAGCCGCTCGGCGTAGTCCAGGAGCAGGCCGTTCGCGTAGCGGGTGTGGGTGTTGAGGGTAGCCGCCTGGCGCGCGATCGCCTCGACGACCCGCGGGTGGCAGTGCCCGACCGACGGCACGTTGTTGTACGCGTCGAGGTAGGCCCGCCCGTCCGCGTCGAACAGGTGCACGCCCTCGCCCCGCACGATCTGGATCGGGTTGCGGTAGAAGAGCTTGTAGGCCGGTCCGAGGAGCTTCGCCCGCCGCTCGATGATCCGGCGCAGCTCGGCATCAAGCGGGCCGGCGGTCTCGATGTCGAAGGCGTTGACCATGGGCGCGGTGTCAGGCATGTTCCGCCTCCGGCAGGCACGCGCGGTGGATGCGCTCGGTTATCTCGTCGGCCCGGATGCCCTGCAGACGGCCTAGGTGCTCCCACGCCCTGGGGGTGTTGCGCAGGATGTACGTCTGGTTCTCGGGGAACCGGGCCGCGCGCCACTCGCTGATCACGATCCGGGCCAGGATGCGGGCTCCGATCAGCTCCGGCAGCAGGTTGAGCTCTTCTTCGGTCAGCGGGGTGGTGGCGTGGTAGCCGACGATCAGATCCAGCGCCGGTCCGATCAGGTCATCGCCGGAGAGCTGGTAGGCGGCGGCGATGGCGACGTCGTTGACCAGCGCGGTCACGGTGACGTCGCCGAAGTCGATGATCCCGGCCACCCGGCTGGCGTCGGCAGAGATCAGCACGTTGTCCGGACTGAAGTCGTTGTGCACGAGCTGGCTGCGCTGGGCCGCCAGCCGCGGCGCCACCTCGGCGGTGAAGCGGCTGAGCCGCTCGTCGAGCCGGGCGGTTCCGGCGGTTGACGGCAGCTCGGCGAGGAGCGGCCGCAACTGGGGAAGCTGTCCGATGTCCCAGAGCAGCGGACGGTGAAGCAGCGGACGGCGGACGAGCGGGTCGTCGAAGGTCCGCAGCGCCTGTCCGAGCGAGGCCAGGGCCTCCCCCAGCCCGCGCCGCAGGGCAGGAGAGGTCGTGACCGAGCGGAGCAACTGGCCGTCGAGGTAGGACAGGACGTGCACGACGCGTCCCCCCAGCGGGCCAGCCGGGACCACGGCCCAGGACTGGCCGCAGCTGGTGGGGACGACCCGCGGCACGGGCAGGCCGGCGGCCACGGACTCGATGTGTTTCAGGACCCGGACCTGAACGCTGACCACCTCGGGGTCGGCGCGCAGGTGAGCGAACTTGACCACGTAGCGCCGGCCGTCGCCGGTCCGGAGCGCGAAGTTGTCGTCGGCCTCACCGGGCAGCCGGTCGAGCTGGCCGCTCAGCCCGAAACAGGTCCGGAGGGCTTGCGCCGCCTGCGCCGCCGTCACGGCGGCCGAGGGGGTCAGCCTGGCCACGTCCATGGAGGGATCAGGGAAGGACATCAGGGGACTCACGATACGCATCCGCCGGGGAGGCTTACCGGGTGGCCGGGCGGGAGCACCGCCGCCCGTTCCGAAGAATTGATCTTTCAGGGCTACGCGGTCTGCCAGTAGACGGTGTAGTACTCGTGGGTGGCGCGGGCCACCGGGATCAGCCGGACGGGCTTGCCCTGGCCCGGCCGGGCGGCCTCGAAGGCCATCGGCTGCGCGGCCGTGCGGTGGACCGAGGCGGTATTGAGCGCCGGAGTCAGCTCACCGGGCTCCGTGGCGTAGATGCCGCTCAGCACGATCGGGCCGTAGATCGCCGCCTGCACGGACGGAAAGTCGGGGGTTGGCTCGAACGCCAGCTGCATCGGCAGCGTGACTTCTAGCCGGTCACCCCGCTGCCACCAGCGGTGGAGCGCGATCCACCGGTCTGGTTGCGGGCCGACGATGCCGGTTAGCGCGGCGGGGATGCCGGCCTGCGCGGCGGGGATGACGGTGCCGTTGAGCAGGACCACGGGCGGGCCGGCGACCCAGTTGGGCACCCGCACCCGGAGCGTCATCGGGGCCGCGCCCGAGACCACGGACAGGCTTGTCGCCGGGTCGTCGGGAAAGCCGGTTTCCTGCCGCAGCACCAGCCCGTGGGCCCGCACCTGGGAGGAAATGAACAAGTTGACGTAGATACCGTCCGCGTCGCGGGTGTAGATGGTGTCGGCGAACTTGGCCTGGGTTTCCAGCCCGCTGGCGGTGTCGCAGGTAAACGTATCCCAGTCGGTGGCGTAGATGTCCGGGTTGCCGCCGGGGAAGTAGTTGAGCGGCTCGCGCTTGAACGCGCCCGCCGACAGGCCGGTGTAGTAGCAGTTGAAGCCGTGCGGCGAGGTCGGGTCCTGCTCCCCCAGCATCTGGTTGAACAGCGTGCGCTCGTAGTANNAGCAGCCTGGTCAGCTTGAGCATGTTGTAGCTGACGCAGTTCTCGCAGGTGAAGTTGGACAGCTGGGCGGCGACCACGTCGGGCTGCTGGAAATGCTCGTAGTTGCCCACGCCGCCGATGACGTACACATGATGTCCGGTGACGATGTCCCAGAAGTTCTGCGCGATGTCGTGATACTTGGCGCTGCCCGTCTCCTCCCACATCCGGACGCAGGCGACGATCTTCGGGGTGGTCACGTTCGCCTGCAGTCCAGGCAGCACGTCCTCCCCGTCGGCCAGCGGATCGAGGATCTGCGCGTGGTAGAAACGCTGCGCTGTGGCCAGGTACCTTTCGGCGCCGGTGATCGTATAGAGGTTGGCCAGGGCTTCCGGCATCCCGCCGAATTCGGTACCGAGGACCATCTGCATGTGCGCGTAGGTCAGCCGCGACGTACGCCACTGCACCCAGTCGCCTAGCTTCATGGCCACGTCGAGCGCCTGGTCATCGCCCGCCAGCTGGTACTGGTCGATCAGGCCGGCCAGGTACTTGTGGATCATGTAGTACGGCGACCACACCGGCTTGCCCTGCTCCAGCCAGTCGAAGTAGACCTCGGGGAACGCCGACAGGTAGCCGGGGTGGAAGCCCGCAGCGGTGGCCCGGGCCTGCAGCGCCGCGAGCTGGCTGACCAGGTACCGGCCGCGGGCTCGCGCGGCGCCGTCGCCGGTGTTGGCGTAGGTCAGCGCGAGGCCGGACATCAGGTGCCCGGTGGTATGGCCGCGGATCTGCGAGGCGGGCCGCTCCCAGCCGCCGATGGGCTGAGCCGCCGACGGCTGCCCGTAGTTCAGCCGGAAGGAACGCAGCATGCGTTCAGGATCAAGGAAGAGCAGGTAGCTGGTGTTCCTGGCCTGGTTGTCCTGGAACGGGCTGTCCAGGAGTTCCACCTGGTCGAGCGGCAGCGCGGCGCGGCGGCCCGCCGTGCCATCGGGCGCGTAGCCGCCGGGCACCACGGTGGCGCGGAGGCTGCCTGGCGGGGTGCTGGCCTGCGCAGTCACTCCCGGGGGCATCCCGTCGGCGACCAGGGCCTGCTCGGCGGCCAGGGCGCCCACGCCGACGCCGAGCACGGTCAGTGCCTGCCGCCTGCTCAGACCGCCGCCCGCCTCATTCACCTCTGTGATCCTTTGCCGGTTCTCATCCCGGGGCAGATCGTACCCAGCGGTGGAGCGATCGCACGGCCAGGCATAAGCGTTTCCTTCAGGCAGGTCTTACGAACTCATTACGCGGGCGCCGGCCGTCGAGCCGGAGCCGACGGCGGCTCGTAGTCCTAGGTAGTGGTCAGTGCATCCGGCGGCCAGGTCATGAGCATCGTTCCCGAACGCTCCCCCCAGGCTCATGGTCAACCGTCTCCCCTATCCGTGTGGCGGTCGGGTGCACTGGCCACTACCGCTGTCGGCGGCCCGGCTAGCTCGGCCTGGTTCAGCTGCGCAGGACCAGGGCGCTGAGGGCAGCCAGAACCAAGGTCAGCGTCGCGCCCGCGCCATGCAGCGCGACGAGGCGGCCACGGAAAGACGGCGCGGGGTCCACGGGGTCCTGCGGGTGCGCGGGGTCACGGTCGCGCTCGCGCTCGCGGTCGCGGTCGCGGCGATTGGCGGCGCGGACGTTGACCGTGAACCAGGTCAGCCCCGCGCTGGCCGTGGCGGCCGCGAGGCCGAACCCGATCCAGCCGAGCACCCGGTTGTGCACCAGCGAGAACCCCAGCCAGAACGCCAGGCCGATGATGCCGAGCGTGGGGTGAGCGAACTCGAGCAGCGCTCGCGCCCCCGGCACCACGGGCGCGTTCCTGGCCGCGACGAGGGAAGGCGGAGCGAACCGATCCTTCACTGGTGCGGCGGGCACGGGCGCGGCGGGCACGGTCCGGGCCTCGGCGGGGATTAGCGGTGGGGCGGAGACGGCGCGGTCGCGCTTGAGGTTGCTGGTAATCAGCACGGAGAATCCGGCTCCCGCGGTAAACAACCACAACACCAGCACCACGATGGCCATCGTCGCTCCTCTCCGCGGCCCCGAATCCGCAGCTTCGAATCCGCAGCCCCCGAATTTACCCGAGCAACCTGAAGGCGCCGCGCGGAGCGAAGACTACGGCCCCGTCTTCGGAGCGGTTATGGCTTCGCGGTGGTGCGGAACTGGGGGACAGGGGTCATCGCCTCTTCGGCCGCTGCGAGCTGGCCGAGGCTGGCCTGACGCTGGGCATGCTGCAGCTGGTCTTTGAGCTGGGCTAGCCGCACCCGTCGCTCGGCCTCGGCCAGCGCGCGCAGGATGACGGCGGGCAGCCGCGCGGGCCGGTCCTTCAGGACGTAATCGGTGGCCCCCTGCTTGATGAGCTCGACCGCTGCTTCGTCGCCGATCACACCGGACCAGAAGATGAACGGTATGTCTGGGTAATCTTTCTGAGCGATCTTGAAAGCCTCCCCGCCGGAGAAGCCGGGCAGGCAGTAGTCGGCCAGGATGACCTCGGGCCGGAAGGCGGCCAGCTGCTCGACGAACGACGCCCTGGTCTGAACGACAACGGAGGTGAACCTAACGCCCGCCCGGACCAGGAGGCGCTGGGCCAGGTCGGCACCCAGGGCTTCGTCCTCCAGGATCAGGATGCGTATGACGCGTCCCGCTGAGTCCGTCGCGCTACGGTCACCGCTCATTGATGTCCTACCTCAATCCGATTCCACCGGAGTGCGCGCCAGATGTATCACAATCTGTATTGTAGCAGTCACTTTTAGTTATAAACGAGGGTCGGCCGCGGAGGTGGCGGGGCATCAGGGGGCCTGTGCCGGGTTCAGGGTGAAGTAGAAAGTTGCGCCGCGGTCGACGGCGCCTTCGGCCCAGACGCGGCCGCCGTGGCGTTCGACGATCCGCTGGACGCTGGCCAGGCCGATGCCGGTACCGGGGAAGTCGCTCACCGCGTGGAGCCGCTGGAACGGCTGGAACAGCTTGGCGATGAAGGCGGGATCGAAGCCGGCCCCGTTGTCGCGGACGTAGCAGCAGACCCGGGCGTCGGCCGCGGTGGCGCCGAACTCGATGGTGGCGTCCTCGGATTTCGCGGTGAACTTCCAGGCGTTCTCGACCAGGTTCGCCACCACGGTGCGGATCAGCGAGCGGTCCGCGGTGACCCGGACGCCGTCCTGGATGGCGAAGCGGACGACGCGGCCGGGCTCGCGGGCGTGCAGTTCCGCGCTGAGGGCGGTGACCTCGGCGGACAGGTCGACCGGTTCGATGTTCATGTCGGTGCGCGAGACCTGGGCCAGCAGCAGCAGGTCATCGATGAGCGTGCCCATCCGCTCGGTGGCGGCCTGGATCCGGTCCGCGTACCAGCGGCCGGTGTCATCCAGGAGGTCGCCGTAGTCCTCGGTCAGCGCTTCGCTGTAGCCGCTCAGCGCCCGCAGCGGGGACCGCAGGTCGTGGGCGACGGAGTAGGCGAACGCCTCCAGGTTCTTGTTGGCCACCATCAGCTCCGCCGTGCGCTGGTCGACCCGGACCTCGAGCTCGGCGTTGAGCGCCCCGATCTCGGCCTGGGCCACGCTGAGCTCCTCCAGGATGCTGATGCTGGCCTTGACCGCGGCCTCGGCCCTGAGCCGGTCCGCGGTCGCGTCCTCCAAGATGTTCAGGACAGCGAGCTGGGTGTCCTTGAGCTGCTGCCTTTCCTCGACGAAGTCCTCCAGCAGGCTGAGGGTCGCCCGGGCGTGATCCGCCCGATCCGGTGGATAACCCGGGGCCGTTCCGGCTGGCCTGACCACGCCCATCCTCATGTGCCGCCTGCCACAGCCCGCAATGTGCTTCCTGCCGCGGCCCGCAGGTCCTCGATCTCCTTCTTGAGCTCGATCATGCGCAACTCCCGCCCGACGGTGAGCTTCTGGAAGCGCTCGAGCTCGGCGAGCCTGTCGAGTTCCCGGGCTCGCTGTTTCGTTACTTCGCTCTCAGCCCGCTTCCGATCGGTGACGTCGCGGGCGGCGGCGAACACGCCGAGCACCCGGCCGCCCGCGTCCCGGTACACCGAGGCGTTGTAGAGCACCTCGGTCAGCTCGCCGCCGGTGTGCCGGATGGTCAGCGGGTAGTCCGTGACGAAGCCCTGCGCGAAAACCCGGAGGTAGCCCTGGCGGGCCAGCTCCGGCTCGGTGAAATAGTCCGAGAAGTCGGTGCCGACCAGATCTCCCCGCGCCACCCCGGTCACCCGGCTCGTCGCCTCGTTCACGTCGGTGATCTTGCCCTCCGCGCTGATCGTCACCAGCGGGTCCCGGCTGGCCTCGATCAGGCTGCGGGCGTACTCCGACGCCGACCGGAGCTGGTCCTCGACTAGCTTCTTCTCGGATATGTCCTCGCCCATCAACAGGAAGCCGATCGGATGGCCCAAGGTGTCGTCCCGCCGGGTCACGACCAAGCTGGCGGTGAACCGGGAGCCGTCCTTGCGGATTCGCTCGAACTCACCCTCGGCCGAACCATCGGCATACGCGGCGGCCAGCAGCCGGTCGACGGCACCAGACTGAACGTCGTGCGGCGCGTGCAGGATGCTTACGTCCCGGCCGATGACCTCCGCCGCCGTATAGCCGTAGTCGCGGCGCGCTCCCTCGTTCCAGGAAACGATACGGTGCTTGAGGTCCTTCCCGACGATCGAGTACTTGGTGGTGCTCTCGAGGATGCTGGTCAGCATCGACTTGGTTTCGGAGAGCTCCCGCACCAGTCGCCGGGAATCGGTGACGTCACGGACGGCGGCGAATACGCCGAGCGCCTGGCCGCCCGCGTCCCGGTACACCGAGGCGTTGTAGAGCACCTCGGTCAGCTCGCCGCCGGTGTGCCGGATGGTCAGCGGGTAGTCGATGACGAAGCCCTGCCCGAGAACCTGGAGGTAACCCTCGCGGGCCAGCTCCGGCTCGGTGAAGCAGTCCGAGAAGTCGGTCCCGGCCAGATCTCCCCGTGCCACCCCGGTCATCTGGATCGTCGCCTCGTTCACCTCGGTGATCTTGCCCTCCAGGCCGATCGTCACCAGCGGATCCCGGCTGGCCTCGATCAGGCTGCGCGCGTACTGCGCGGCGAGGCGGGCCTGATCCTGAACGCGCTGGCGATCCGTGATGTCGCGGGCAATAGCCGACGCGCCGACGACTTTACCGCTCGCATCATGAATGGGCGAAACGGTGAGCGAGACCGCGATGATGGCGCCGTCTTTCCTGCGTCGCCTGGTCTCGTAGTGATCGACCCGCTCACCGATGCGGATCCGGTTCAGGATCTCCTCCATCTCGTCGGGAAGGCCGGACGGTATCAGAAGCGAGACGGAATGCCCGATTATCTCCTCGGCCCGGTAGCCGTAGATCCGCTCCGCCGAGGAGTTCCAGGTCGTGATGACGCCATCCAGCGTCTTACCGATAATGGCGTCGTACGAGGAGTCGACGATAGAGGCCAGGAGCTTCGAGGAGATGGTTGCGCGGTTGCGCGGGCGCGGTGGCCGCGCGGCCAGGAGTCTTTCTGGTGAATCGCCTGCGTGAACCGTCATGAGAACCCTCCCACCGCGAACCAGTAAAGAGCGAGCCGGTCGGCACCGTGTTGTTCACGTGCCCGCCCCCCGAGGCGGTAGTCACGGATCTGTTTCGGACAGTTACACTATATAGGCTACGGCACATGAACTCGATCCCGGAAGTGCTAGAAGAGTCCAATATCAATTGGATGATCATCCGCTACGGTAATTATGCCGGAACCAAACCGGGATACCAGAGAATAATTTGCACAAATGGTTTTAAAGCCGCCAATCGCGGTATCAGCACAAACCCGGAAACCCCGGAACACGTTAAAGCCCTGTTATCGTGATAAATCTGACGACTCTGCCCGCAGGCATTTTGCGAATTTTGCGGGCCTTGTCAACGGACCGGAGACGTTACCTCGAAGAGGACAATGATCACGACTACGAGAAGGACGACGGTGACCACCACGTACTGCCTGACCTGGCGCAGGCTGATCCTTACCTGCCGCTCGGCCTCGGTGGCCACGCCTGCCGAGGCCATGGCCGACTGCGCCGCGTGTACCGCGGCCTCGGCCGCGGCCCCGGCCCCGGCCTGCAGGTCAGCGTAGGCCCGCAGAGCGACGGCGATGTCCGCCTCCACCTTGGCCGCCGCGGCCTCGATCCGGTCCAGCGTGGCGACGCCGATGGCCGCCGCGCTCCAGCCTGCCGACCCGCCGCCCTGGGGCGCGACGATAGGGCTGGCGGCGGAGACCGCATCCTGGGGCACCGCCTCCGGTGACCCGGGATCCGGCGCCTGAGCGGGGATCGCGCCGGCCCTGTCCGCTGTGGCCCGGGACGCGTCGTTCAGGAAGCTGATGACGGCCTCCCTCGCCAGCATGGCCACATCGGGAGGGCCTTGCGGAGCAGCCCCTGACCGCAGCCGCCGGCCATGATGGCGGTGGCCGCCCTCCGGTGACCCGGCGGCATCGGGCGGGCCATTCGGGCCATTCGGGCCGGCCTGGGCGTCTGCTGGCGTGGGCATCGTATCTCCTTGAGCGAGTCCGCCTATGCAACTCTTCGATCACTATACGTGACATGTTTATTACGGAACGGAGCAGCGGGGCGCGGGGCGCCGGGAGCGAGAAACGAGCCCACCAGCGAGCCAAAGGCCCGCGGCGTCGCCTGGACTGAGGAGCGAGGAACGAGCGACGAGGGAAGGCGGCGCCTTAAGGGCGGGCCGGCGGCGAGCTGGACAGCACAGCGACCGGCGCGCACTGTACACAAAAAACGGCAGAACGGCCTAAGTTGGCCCAAACCACGGCGCGTTACCGCTTTTTGGCGTTCGGTACCGAAGAGACCGTCTGATGTTATACAATCAATGATCAAGTCATCACGTGAGGTGACTTGAATCATGTTCCAGAACACCGAATGGAACACTGATAACCTGGATCTCAGGGTCGCCGCCCGTCACTCGCGTCGACTACGTGATGCTAGAACACAGACGGTGACGCCGAACCACGGCTCGTTCGGAATGATCGAGATTTTCTTGGGTAGCGGGGGCTATCGGAAGAGCGGTTCAAAAGAGGAACTATGACGCCGGTTATTGGCATAACCACCTATGAGGATCAGGCCTCCTGGCGTAATTGGTCAGCACAGGCGGCCATCCTTCCCTGGGTCTATGTAGATGCGGTACGGCGCGGCGGCGGACGGCCGGTCCTGCTGCCACCGGGCGGAGACGACGACGAAGCCGCCGCCACCGTCGCGGGCCTGGACGGCCTGGTCGTCACGGGCGGCCCGGACATCGACCCGGCTCGGTACGGCGCGTCCCGGCAGCCGGAGACGCAGGCCCCCGTCACGTTGCGGGACGCGTGGGATCTCGCCGTCACCAGCCAGGCGTTGCGGCTCGGTGTGCCGCTGCTCGCCATCTGCCGCGGTATGCAGATCCTCAATGTCTGCCGCGGCGGCACCCTGGACCAGCACATACCGGACCTGGTCGGGCACGGGCGGCACAGCGGACCGCCGAAAGGATTCGGACTGCACAAGGTCCGGGTCAGCCCGGACAGCGTGCTGGCTCAGATCCTGCCCGAGGACGGCTACTTCGACGTGCCCACGCGCCACCATCAGGCCGTCAACCTGCTGGGTGAAGGGCTGAAGGCGGTGGCATGGGAGCAGGACGGCACGATCGAGGCGGTCGAGGTCGGCCCGTCTGAGCTAGGCGGCCTTTCCGGTTTCGTGCTTGGGGTTCAGTGGCACCCTGAGCAGGGCAGCGACCCGCGCTTGTTCACCGCGCTGGCCAGCGCCGCGTCCGAGCGGGCAGCCGCGCGGCCGACGGCATTTGCGCCCATGATCTAGTCTTTCTGCGAAGGTGCTGCGCTGAAGCAGCGTCGGCGACCAGGAGACGAGACAGTGCCAGGACGTTCGCCCGCTATCACCGCCGCGGTGTTCCGCGCGGTGCGGACGGGAAACGCCTTCGAGGAGACCGTCGAGCGCCTGCTCGAGGGGGTCAANNCGCAGGCTCGGGATCAGCCGCATCACGCTGCGGGAGGCGCTGCGCGAACTGGCCGCCGCCGGGTACGCCGAGACCAAACGCGGCCGGTTCGGCGGCACGTTCATCATCCGCTCGCCCGAGCCGCTGGTGCACGACGAGCTCACGGCGGCCGCGCGGGATATGGACGGCCACCTCGACGACGCGCTGACGTTCCGCCGGGTGGTGGAGAGCGGCGCGGCCGAGATGGCGGCCCGGGCCAGCCTGAGCATGCAGCAGCGGGAACACCTGGCCGAAGCCCTGGCGGCGGTGCACGCCTGCGGCGCCCGCGGCTACCGGCAGGCCGACACCCGGCTGCACCTGGCCATCGCGGACGCGGCCGGCTCCCCGCTGCTGACCGCGAGCGTGGTCGAGGCCCGGGTGCGCCTGGTCGACCTGCTCAACGCCATCCCCATGCTCGAGACCAACCTCGAGCACGCGAACCTCCAGCACGCGGGCGTCGTGCGGGCCATCCTGGACGGCGACCCCGAGCGAGCCCGGCACGCCATGGAAGAGCACGTGGCCGGGACCGCGGCGCTGCTTCGCGGCTTCCTCGGCGAATTCTGAAGTCCCAGGCGGCAGGCCGGTAACGAGCTGGTAGCGGACCTGTAACGGCCCGGTGATACCCGCGGCGGCGGATCATCCGCCCCCCTTGACACACTCCCTGGCGCAGTGGGTCAATACCTTCATTCAATGGATCACTTCCAGCTATTTGATGACCTGAGGAGCCGCTGTGGCGGTCAACGAGCAGTCCGCGCCGCTGTCCAGCGACGAGGAGACCCTGCACGCGCTTGGTTATGCGCAGGAGCTTCGCCGGCGGATGTCGGGGTTCTCGAACTTTGCCGTGTCGTTCACGATCATTTCGATCCTGTCCGGCTGCCTGACCCTGTACGGGTACGGCATGAATACCGGCGGTCCCGCGATCATCGTCTGGGGCTGGCCGATCGTCGGGATCATGACGCTGATGGTCGGGCTGGCCATGGCGGAGGTCTGCTCCAGCTTCCCCACCGCGGGCGGCCTGTACTACTGGTCGGCCAAGCTGGCCCGCAAGAACGGGCCGGCCTGGTCCTGGTTCACCGGGTGGTTCAACTTCCTCGGCCAGGTCGCGGTGACCGCGGGCATCGACTTCGGCGCCGCGTTCTTCATCAACGCGCTGCTGAACCTGCAGTGGAGCGTGAGCACGGCGCACTGGGTGACGATCCTGATCTTCGCGATCGTGTTGGCCGTGCACGGCCTGCTGAACCAGTTCGGCATCAAGCTGGTCTCGATGCTGAACGACGTGAGCGTCTGGTGGCACATCCTCGGCGTACTCCTCATCGTGGCCGTGCTCGTGTTCGTGCCCTCGCACCATGCGTCGGCCAGCTACGTGTTCACCTCGACGTTCAACGCCACCGGCTGGCACAGCACGTTCTACGTGCTGCTGCTCGGCCTGCTGCTGGCCCAGTACACGTTCACCGGATACGACGCGTCGGCGCACATGACCGAGGAAACCCACAACGCCGCGCGCAGCGGCCCCCGCGGCATCGTGATGTCGATCGTGGTGTCGCTGTTCGCCGGCTGGATCCTGCTGATCGGGATCACGTTCGCGATCCAGAAGGCGCACTACGCCGACTACACCGGCGCGCTGGTGCCGCCGGCCCAGATCTTCGCCACCGCGATCGGGGACACCGGCGCCAAGCTGCTGCTGCTTGTCGCCATCGGGGCCCAGTTGTTCTGCGGGATGTCTTCGGTCACCGCGAACTCGCGGATGATCTACGCGTTTTCCCGGGACGGGGCGCTGCCCGGCTCGGGCCTGTGGCACAAGGTGAACAAGCGGACCAGGACGCCCACCAACGCGATCTGGCTGGCGGCCGTCGGGGCGCTCATCCTGGGCCTGCCGTACCTGTGGAACAGCGCGGCCTACGCCGCGGTCACCTCGATCGCCGTCATCGGCCTGTACATCGCCTACGTGCTGCCCACGTTCCTGCGGCTGCGGCAGGGCGCAAGCTTCAACCGCGGGCCCTGGCACCTGGGCCGGTGGAGCTACCCGATCGGCATCATCGCGGTCATCTGGGTGGTCTTCATCACCATCTTGTTCATGCTGCCCGTCGACAGTCCCATCACGGTGGACAACTTCAACTACACGGTCGTGGCCGTGGTCGTGGTGCTCGGCTTCGCCACCATCTACTGGCTGGTCTCGGCGAAGAACTGGTTCACCGGGCCCAAGGTCCAGGGCTCGGCGGCGGAACTGGCCGCGATCGAGCAAGAGCTGTCGTCCTGATGGCCGGGTTCGAAAGCCGGGATGGCGGCGCGCGGCGGGGCATGCTGACCCTGGAGCAGGTCCGGGTCGAGGTCGGCGAGGGCATTATCGACACCGTCGTGCTCGCCTTCACTGACATGCAGGGACGGCTGCAGGGCAAGCGCCTGTCGGCAGAGTTCTTCTTGGAAGAAGTGGCCGAGCACTACTCCGAGGGATGCAACTACCTGCTCGCGGTGGACGTGGAGATGAACACCGTGGACGGGTACGCGATGTCGTCCTGGGACCGCGGTTACGGCGACTTCGTACTCGTGCCGGACATGGCCACGCTGCGCCGCCTGCCGTGGCAGCCCGGCTCGGTCCTGGTCATCGCGGATCTGACCTGGCTGGACGACGCTCCGGTGGTGGCCTCGCCGCGGCAGATCCTGGCCGCCCAGACCGCGCGGCTGGCCGAGCGCGGCCTGGTGGCGCTGGCCGGGACCGAGCTCGAGTTCGTCGTCTACCGGGACTCCTACGAGCAGGCGGCGGCGCGCGGGTACCGGGATCTGACTCCGGCCAACCAGTACAACGTGGACTACTCGATCCTCGGCACCGCCCGGATCGAGCCGCTGCTGCGCCGGATCCGCAATGAGATGGCCGGAGCCGGGCTGTACGTCGAGTCGGCCAAGGGCGAGTGCAACCTCGGCCAGCACGAGATCGCGTTCCGCTACGCCGAGGCCGTCGCGACCTGCGACAACCATTCGATCTACAAGACCGGCGCCAAGGAGATCGCGGACCAGGAGGGCATGAGCATCACGTTCATGGCCAAGCCGAACACCCGGGAGGGCAACTCCTGCCACATCCACCTCTCGGTACGCGGCGCCTCCGATGGCGCCCCGGTCATGGCCGGGGACGGCCAGTACGGCCTGTCGCCCCTGGGCGAGCATTTCCTGGCCGGTCAGCTGGCCGCGCTGCGCGAACTGACCCTGTGCTACGCGCCGAACATCAACTCCTACAAGCGCTACGTGCCGGGCAGCTTCGCGCCGACCTCGGTCCGCTGGGGCCCGGACAACCGCACCTGCGCGCTGCGGCTGGTCGGGCACGGTCACTCGCTCCGGGTGGAGAACCGCACGCCCGGCGGCGACGTGAACCCCTACCTGGCCACCGCCGCGATGATCGCCGCCGGGCTTGACGGCATCGACCGCGAGCTGCCGCTCGAGCCGCCGGTGACCGGCAACGCCTACGCCGACACCTCGGTCACGGTCCCGCATACCCTGCGTGACGCGCTGGAACTGTGGGACAAGAGCGAGCTGGCCCGCAGGTCGTTCGGCGCGGAGGTGGTGGAGCACTACGCGAACTACGCCCGGGTCGAGCTGGCCGCTTACGATGCCGCGGTCACCGACTGGGAGCTGCGGCGCTGCTTCGAGCGCCTCTAAGGGGGTCGCGCCGCTCATGTCTGTCTTTACCGTGCTCAATCCCGCCACCGAGGAGCCGGTCACCACGGTGACCCAGGTTTCGGCGGAGCAGGCCGACGACGCGATCGCGGCGGCCGCCGCGGCCCAGGCGACCTGGCGCGAGGTCGCGCCCGGGGACCGCGCCCGGCTGCTCCGTTCCTTTGCCGCAGTCGTAGAGCACCACATCGATGAGCTGGCCGACCTGGAGGTCGCGGGGTCCGGCCATCCCATCGGGCAGGCGCGCTGGGAGGCCGGGCACGTCCGCGACGTGCTGCTGTACTACTCGGCGGCGCCGGAAAGGCTGACCGGTGAGCAGATCCCGGTGCCCGGCGGGCTGAACGTCACCTTCCGCGAGCCGGTCGGCGTGGTCGGCCTGATCGTGCCGTGGAACTTCCCGATGCCGATCCTGTCCTGGGGCATGGCGCCCGCGCTGGCCGCGGGCTGTGCCGTCGTGGCCAAGCCCGCCGAGGCGACCCCGCTGACCGCGATGCGGATCGGCGAGCTCGCACTGGACGCCGGCCTGCCGGAGGGGGTGTTCCAGGTGCTGCCGGGCAAGGGCAGCGTGGTCGGGCAGCGGCTGGTCGACCACCCGGCCGTGCGCAAGATCGTGTTCACCGGGTCGACCGAGGTGGGCCAGCAGATCATGGCTGGCTGCGCGCGCCAGATCAAGCGGCTCACCCTGGAGCTCGGCGGCAAGAGCGCGAACATCGTGTTCGCCGACGCCGACCTGGAGCGGGCCGCGGCGACCGCGCCGTACGCGGTGTTCGACAACGCCGGGCAGGACTGCTGTGCCCGGTCCCGGATCCTGGTGCAGGCCAGTGTCATGGACAAGTTCATGGAGCTGCTCGAGCCCGCGGTGCAGGGGGTCGCGGTCGGCGACCCCGCCTCGGCGCAGACCGAGATGGGCCCGCTGATCTCGGCCGCGCACCGGGCGCATGTCGCGTCCTACGTGCCTTCCGGGGCGCCGGTGGCGTTCCGCGGCCAGGCGCCGTCCGGGCCTGGGTTCTGGTACCCGCCGACCGTGCTGGCCCCGGTGCGCGCCGACGACCCGGCCTACCTCGAGGAGGTGTTCGGCCCGGTGGTGACCGTGACGCCGTTTACCGACGAGGCAGACGCCGTGGCCATCGCCAACGACACGCCCTACGGCCTGTCCGGATCGATCTGGACCCGCGACGTGGGCCGCGCGATCCGGGTGGCCCGCGCGGTGGAAAGCGGCAACCTGTCGGTGAACTCGCACTCTTCGGTGCGCTACTGGACGCCGTTCGGCGGGTTCAAGCAGTCCGGCCTGGGCCGCGAGCTCGGTCCTGATGCCCCGGACGCGTTCACCGAGACCAAGAACGTCTTTATCTCCACGGAAGAGTGAACATATGAGGTTCGATGGCAGGACGGTCGTCATCACGGGCGCGGGCAGCGGCATCGGGCTGGCCGCGGCGCGGCGGTTCGCGGCGGATGGCGCTCACGTGGTGGCCGTCGACATCGACGACGACGCCGGGGAAAAGGTCGCGGCCGAGACGAGCGGTCTGTTTGTGCACGCGGACGTGACCGTTCCGGATGACGTAGCGACGGTGTTCGCCGTGGCACACGAGACCTACGGCTCGGTCGACGTCGCGTTCAATAACGCCGGCATCTCACCGCCCGAGGACGACTCCATCCTTGACACCTCGCTGGAGGCCTGGCGGCGGGTCCAGGAGGTCAACCTGACCTCGGTCTACCTGTGCTGCAAGGAAGCGATCGGCTACATGCGGCCGCAGGGCCGGGGCGCCATCGTGAACACCGCCTCGTTCGTCGCGGTGATGGGCTCGGCCACCTCGCAGATNNCAAGGGCGGCGTGCTCGCGCTGTCCCGCGAGCTCGGCGTGCAGTTCGCGCGCGAGGGGATCCGGGTCAACGCGCTGTGCCCGGGCCCGGTGAACACGCCGCTGCTGCGCGAGCTGTTCGCGGCCGACCCGGAGCGGGCTGCGCGCAGGCTGGTGCACGTGCCGATGGGGCGGTTCGCCGAGGCCGACGAGATCGCGGCGGCGGTCGCCTTCCTGGCCAGCGACGACGCCTCGTTCATCACCGCCTCGACGTTCCTGGTCGACGGCGGCATCAGTGGTGCGTACGTGACGCCGCTGTAACGGGTGCCGCTGCGGCCCGTCAGGGGGAGCGCAGGGTCCGCAGGCTGATGGTGACGGGCATCGCGCGGAGCTCGGCCAGTACGCTCTCGCTGTACTCCGAGCCGATGTCAGTGAGCACGTAGCCGACCTCGTCCTTGGTCCGCAGCAGCTGACCTTCGACGTTGACGCCGTGATCGGCGAGCACCCGGTTGATCGAGGCCAGCACGCCGGGCACGTTCTGGTGCAGGTGCACCAGCCGGTGCGTGCCGCTCATCACCGGCAGTGTGACCCCTGGCATGTTCACGCTGAGCGAGGTGGCCCCGGAGGCCATGTAGTCGGCGAGCTTGCCGGCGACGAACTCGCCGATGTCTTGCTGCGCCTCCTCGGTCGAGCCGCCGATGTGCGGGGTGAGGATGACGTTCGGCAGCCCGCGCAGCTCGGAGATGAACTCGTCGTCGCGGCCCTTGGGCTCGGACGGGAAGACGTCGATGGCCGCCCCGGCGATGTGTCCGGACTCGATGTTGCGGCGCAGCGCCGCGTGGTCCACCACGAACCCGCGGGACAGGTTGAGGAACAGCGAACGCGGCCGCATCGCGGCGAACTCGGCCTGGCCGAAGAAGCCGTGGTTGCCGGCCCGCCCGTCCACGTGCAGGGTGACGGCCTCCACCGATTCGAGCAGCTCTTGCAGCGTGGAACAGCGCCGCGCGTTGCCGATGGCCAGTTTGTCTGCCACGTCGTAGTAGTAAACGGACATGCCCAGGTTCTCCGCGAGCACGGACAGCTGGGTGCCGATGTTGCCGTAGCCCACGATGCCGAGCCTGCGGCCGCGCACCTCGTGGCTGCCGGCCGCCGACTTGTCCCACGCCCCCGCGTGCATCTGCGTGTTCTTCTCCGGCAGCCGCCGCGCCATCGCGATGATCTCGGCCAGCGCGAGCTCGACGACGCTCCGGGTGTTGGAGAACGGCGCGTTGAACACCGCGACGCCGCGCCTGCTCGCGGCGGCCAGGTCGATCTGGTTGACCCCGATGCAGAACGCACCGACCGCGGCCAGCTGCGGCGCGGCGACCAGGACGCGCTCGGTGACCTGCGTCGCCGACCTGATGCCCAGCAGCTGAACGCCAGCGATGGCCTCGATGAGCTCGTCCTCGCGGAGCGCGCGCGGCAGCGTCTCGACCTGGTAGCCCTCCTTGGCCAGCCGCAGCGACGCGTCGGGATGGATGTTCTCGAGCAGCAGCGCCCTCGTGGTCACCAGCATCTGCACCTTTCTCCGATTTACGGGCATCAGCCCTCGGGGACGCGGTAGCTGGATCCCCGTAGCTCGTTTCCTTTATACCTAACGAGCCGTGGTGGCCGCCCCCGTCAGGCGGTCGAGGTCGCGGAGGCGGCCGCGCACCTCGTCCGCGAGCGGGTGCGGCAGGCGGTCCAGGATCGCCACGGCCTCGCGCCAGGCCGCACCGGCGGCGCTGGGGGCACCCTCGGCGAGGAGGGCATCGCCGAGCCCGGCCAGCGAGTTCCCCACGCCGAAGGGCGAGTTGATCTCGCGGTAGGCCTCAATGGCCTTGGCGTAGTGGGCCTTGGCCTGGCCGACATCGCCCAGGTGCAGGTAGATGTAGCCGAGGCTGTCCAGCGTGTCGGCGGTGCCGCCGCGGTGACCNNGAGTCCCGGTGCAGGCTCAGGGCTCGCTGGCAGTGGGTCAGCGCCTGGTCATACTGGCCGAGGTGGGCATAGAGCCAGCCGACCAGGTTCTCCAGGGTGGCCTGCGTCCACCAGTGCCCGACGGCCTTGAGCATCCGCAGCGCATCCAGGGCGACGGCCAGCGCCTCCGGGTAACGGTCCTGCTTGGCCAGCATGTTGGCCAGGCCATTGAGCACGAAGGCCTCGTTGGCCCGGTCGCCAAGTTTCCGGAACTTCTCAAGGGCCTGCCGGACGTTCGGCTCGGCCGCATCGTAGTCGTCCTCTGCCTGCGCGTGACCCAGCAGGTAGTGCGAGTGCGCCAGGGCCAGGGTGTCATCCAGCCGACGCGCCGCCGCCAGCGCCGTTTCCTGGGCGGCGACGTAGTCGCGCCACCGGCCGCGACGGCTGAAGAACGGGCTGAGGGCCCAGGAGATCTGCCAGGCGTGGACGTCGAATCCATTTGCGTCGGCGTAGCCGATCAGCGCGAGCAGAACCGCCACTTCGGCGTCAAACCAGGCCATGGCCTGGTCCTTGTCGGTCACGTCAGCGGGCAGGACGCCTGGCTGGGGGGAGGTCAGGCGCGGCGCCGAGCGGGACGGGGCGAACCGCTGCGAGGCGGCCATCGCCGTGTGCAGGTAGTGATCGAGAACCCGGTGCACAGCGGCCCGCCGCTCGCCGGCGGAGTCGTGCCGTTCCGCTTGGTCGGCGGCGTAGGCGCGGAGCAGGTCATGGAAGGTGAACCTGGCGGGCAGGTATTCGGCAGCCATATGGGCCCTGGTCAGCTCGCGGAGCGCGGCGCCCGCCTGCGCTCTGGTCATCCCGGCCAGGCTCGCCGCCGCGGACAGTGAGATATCGGGACCCGGATGCAGGCCGAGCAGGCGGAACATCCTCGCCGCGGGCTCGCTGAGCTGGTCGTAAGACCAGGAGAAGACGGCCCGCACGTTAGTGGCGGCGTCCGCCTCGAGCACGTCGAGCCTGCCCCTGGCATCTCGCAGTTCGGCGGCCAGCTCAGCCAGCGAGCGCTTGGGCCGGGCCGCGGCGCGCCCGATGGCGATGCCGAGAGCCAGCGGAAGCCGGGCGCACGAGAAGATGATCTCGTCCGCCGCCTCGGGCTCGGGCGCGGTCCGATCCCGGCCGAGCCTGCGAACCAGCATTTCCCGCGCCTCGTCGTCGCTGAGCACGTCGAGGGTGACCGGCACCGCCCCCTCGGCGGCCACCAGCCCGGTCAGCTCGTTGCGGCTGGTCACCACGACCAGGGAGCCGGGCGCGCCGGGCAGCAGCGGACGCACCTGGACGACATCGCGCGCGTTGTCGAGCACGATCAACATCCGCTTGCCGTCGAGCAGGCTGCGGTAAAGCGCCGCTCGGCCATCGGTGCCGGCCGGGATCCGGTGCGGCGGCACACCGAGGGCGTCAAGGAAGAATCGCAGCACCTCGGCTGGTTCCATCGGCGGCGTCGCCGGATCCAGGCCGCGCAGGTTGACGTACAGCTGCCCGTCACCGAAGCGCTTCGCCACCTGGCGGCCGAAACGAACGGCGAGGGCGGTCTTCCCGATGCCGGCCGTTCCCGAGATGATGACGATCGGCACCGTTTCATCGGGCCCGGCCGATCGGGCGGACAGCGTGTCCTGCAGGATGCCGAGTTCGTCGCGGCGGCCGGAAAAGCCCTGCGCGTCGAGCGGCAGCTGAGCCGGTACTCCGATGCCCGCGACCTCATGACGTGGCCGCCGGTAGCCGTCATCGGGCTCAACGGCGGTAATCAGCGAATCGGCGGCTCCGGCTGGTGCCGTCGCGTCGAGCGCGGGGTCGGCGGTCAGCACCTGCTGGTGAATGCGGGACAGGTCAGCGCCTGGGTCGATGCCGAGTTCCTCGGCCAGCACGTGCCTGCCGTCGGAGAATACCCGCAGTGCCTCGGCGTGCCTGCCGCTACGGTACAGCGCGATCATCAGCAGTCCGCGCATCCGCTCCCGCAGCGGGTGATCCGCCACCATCGCCGTCAGGTCGGGTACGACTTCCTCATGCCGGCCTAGCGAAAGCAGCACGTCGGCTTGCTCTTCGGCGGCGGTGGACCGTAGCTCGCCCAGCCGCACCCGCTCGGTCTCCGCGAAAGGCCCAGGCACCCCGGCGAACGCAATGCCTCGCCACAGCGCGAGCGCGGAGGAGAGTTCGGCCGCCGCGCCGACCGCGTCGCCTCCCTTGCGCAGCTGACGGGCCCGGCCCAGATGCTGCTCGAAGGAGACGGCGTCCGGCTGACCCGGCACCAGGTGAAGGACGTAGCCGGCCCCGGAGGAGACCAGGACCCGGCCTGGCCCGCGCAGGGACCTGGTCGGTTCGATGATGCGGCGAAGACCCGCCACGTAGGTGTAGATCCCGCCCTCGGCGCTGGCGGGCGGATCGTGCCCCCAGACCGCATCGACCAGTTCGCCCCGGGAAATCACCCGGTTGGCCCGCATCGCCAGGATGCCCAGGACGGCTTGCTGCCTGGGCTGCCCCGCGGACAGCTCCTGGTCGCCGTACCAAGCCGTTACCGGACCGAGTACGCCGACGCGCAACACCACGTTATCGCCGACCTTCCGCTCGCTAGACCCACCCCAAGTTGCGCCCACCCCCCGGGCGGAGCGTCTCATCAAGGCTACAGCGATTTGTTCTGCTCATCCAGAAAAAATCTAGATCGTATAGAGAGCGCCGCTTAATAGTAGGTCGGACTCTTGGGGGGATCGGCAGGTGCGGTTAGCCGCTTTTCGCCACGCTACCTGTCCCGCCCGCCCGCTTACCGGTCGTTCGTATCTCCGCGTTACCGTCGTCGGCCAGGCATCGCCGACTGAAACCTCCGGGCACCGCATGCCCCGGAGCCGCCGGCCCTCACGGCACCCCCCTCACTACCTGCCGTGAGGGCCGGCACCTCAGCGTTTTCGACACGACTGGAGAACCTGACCGCGCAGGCGGGCGCGACGGTAAGGTTGAACGCCTAACATAGAGCGCGGTACCGGGACGACGACTACCCCTGTGCGCCAGCGCAGGACTGGAACCAGCGACGTGCGGCCTGACCACGGGCTGGCTGAGGCAAGGGTTGGACGAAGCGAGCATGGGCAAGGCAAGCAGAACCAAGGTCGACAGCAGCCGCAGAGAGAAGATCGCCGCGCAGCGTGCGGCGGCCCGCCGGGCCGAGCAGCGCCGTCGCATTCTCATCGCGGGCGGCAGCATCCTCGCCGTCATCATCGTCATCGTGGCCTTCATCGTGGTCAAGGCGAACTCGGGCTCCTCGAAACCCGCCGCCACCACCTCGTCGGCGAACGGCCCCACCGGCTCGGCCCTGGCCAGCGTGGTCGCGAAGGTCAAGAGCGTGCCCGCGAGCACCTTGAACTCGGTGGGAGTCGGCGGCGGCGCGGTTTCCGGTACGCCCCAGACGATCAAGGGCTCGGCCGCCGCCCTGACGTCCGGCGGCAAGCCCGAGATGCTCTACATGGGAGCCGAGTACTGCCCCTACTGCGCCGCCGAGCGCTGGGCGATGATCGTCGCCCTGAACCAGTTCGGCACCTTCTCCGGGCTCGCCACTGTGCACTCCGGGATCAAGGACGGGGCCGGCGAGGCCGAGCCCGATCCGAACACGCCGACCTGGACGTTCGTTAACGCCAAGTACACCAGCAAGTACCTGGCGTTCACACCGGTGGAAATGCAGACGAATATCCCGGACGCCTCTAACGGCAGCTATACCACTCTGCAGACGCCCACCGCGGCGCAGAATGCGCTGATCGACAAGTATGACGTTGCGCCCTATACCACCGAGACGGGCGCGATACCTTTCATCGACTTCGGCAACAAGTACCTGGTCATCGGGGCCAGCTACGACCCGGGGGTGCTCGCCGGGCTCAGCTGGAGCACGATCGCGACGGACCTGAGCAACCCGAGCAGCCCGGTCGCCCAGGCCGTCGACGGCACGGCGAACTACATCACCGCCGCGATCTGCAAGATGACGGGCAACCAGCCCGCCAGCGCGTGCACCTCGGCCGTCCAGTCGCTGGAGAGCAAGATCTGACTTTCAGCCAGCCGGCAGCTAACGCTCAGGCCGCGAGCGGTGATCGGCACGGTACACTCTGGCGGCAGGTGCCGGTCGCGTAGCAGGCCTCCGGCTTGCCCGCCCAGGACCGCGTAAAGCAGCCGTGAACCCACCGGAGGCGAAGCTCTGATGACAGCTTCGAAGTCAAGCCGCGCCCGGAACGCGCGAAGCGGCGCCCAGGCCGGCTCGGCCAGGAACAGCGCGGCCAGGAGCAGCGCGGCCAGGAGCGGTGTCGCCACCAAGAACGGTCCCGTGGCCAAGGGCGCCGTCACGGCCACGACGGCCGGCGGACCCCGCGGGCGGGCGACGGCGGGGGACGGCCTGGATATCAGGACCGCCGGGACCGGACCCGCGGTGTGGGTGCAGCTCACCACGTTCGCGCTCGCGCTGGGCGGCCTGGGCGTGTCGATCTACCTGACGATCGCGCACTTCACCGAGTCGACCCTGCTCGGGTGCTCGGAGGTCAAGGGCTTGGTGAACTGCACCAAGGTGACCACCAGTCCGCAGTCGTACGTGTTCGGGATTCCGGTGGCCGTGCTCGGGCTGGCGTTCTACCTGTTCGCGGTGGCGATCATGAGCCCGTGGGCCTGGCGGGCGGCCCGGCGCGAGATTCACCTGGTCCGGATAGCCTCCCTGGTGGTCGGTATCGGCTTCGTGCTTTACCTGCTCTATGCGGAGCTTTTCATCATCGGGAGCATCTGCCTGTACTGCACCAGCGTGCACGTCATCACGTTCTTGCTGTTCGTGCTGACCATGTTCGCGACCGCGGCCTGGGGACTGAAGCCCGGAGCGGCCTGGCGCAAAGGCTGACGCCGCTAGACCCTCTCCCGGAGGCCCGCCAGCGCGGCCCGGATCTCATGGGCCTCGGGAAAGCCCATCTCGGCGTAGTGTTCCAGGGCCAGCTCCCAGTGATCACGGGCGCGGCCGAGGTCACCTGAGGCCAGATAGCTCCGGGCCAGCCCATCGTGCGCCCGGGCTTCCTGGCGGCGCTCGGAGACCTGGCTGGCCAGCGCGAGCGCACGCTCGTACTCAATCCGGGCTTCCCCAGGCCGCCCGGTCGCGACCTGAACATCACCGAGCCCGCTGAGCGCGGCCGCCTGGCCGGGCGGGTGGCCTTCCTCGCGAAACAGCACGAGCGCCCGCCGGTGCTGATCCGCCGCGAGCTCGTAGTAGCCCTGGCCGTACAGATCCCCGCCCAGGCCGTTCAGTGCACCGGCCACCCCGAACCGGCAACCCGTCTCGCGGTGAATGGCTATGGCCTGCCGGTGGCATTCGGCGGCCTCCGCCAGCCTTCGCTGGCGGTACCGGTCGTCGCCCAGATTGTCTAGGGCCATGCCCTCGACCACCCGCTCGCCGAGCCGGTGATACAGGGCAATGGCCCGCTGGTGATGCTCGGCGGCTTCTTCGTAGCGTCCGAGCCGGCACAGCGTAGTGCCGAGCACGTCCGCGGCAAAGGCCTCGCCGTACTGGTCGCTGGCGTCCTGGCAGGCCAGGACCAAGGCTTGCTGCTGAAGACCGAGCGCTTCGTGATACCGGCCGGTAGCCCGGAGCACCACACCGAGGTTGCCCAGCGTGCGCACCATCCCCATCTGATCCCCGGCCTCGCGGTAAATGGCCAGCGCCCAATTGAGCTGCTCGACGGCCTGCTGGTAGCGACCCTGCCGGAAATCTATTCCGCAACGGCGCCGTATCGCGTCGGCCTGGGCCACCACATCACCGGTCAACCGGCCCGCGTCGAACGCACTGTTGTTCACGGCGAGCACATCAGGGTAGTGGCCGCCGTCGTGGAGATAACGGAACAAGATGGCCGCCAGCCGGATCACGTGACCCGGCCAGCCGTTCCGAGCCCCGTAAACCGCTACCGCGACCAGGTTGGCCCGCTCGGTGTCCAGCCAGCCCCGAGCAGCAGCCGTAGTATCCACCGACGGCGCGTCGGCGCTGGGCGCGCCCGCACCTGGGCGCTGGTGTTGCTCCCCTGGCGCCAGCGTATCCATCGCAGCCCCGGCGATGGACAAGTAGTCGTCGAATAGCCGGGTCAGCGCGGCCTGGCGCGCCGCGCCGGAATCGGTGATCCCGGCCTGGCCCGCGGCGTACACCCGCAGCAGGTCGTGAAAGATGTAGCGCCCGGGCCGCGGCTCGGTCAGCATGCCGCTGCGCACCAGGCTACGCAGCAGATCACGAGCCTGCGCGAGCGGCACGTCGGCCAGCCGGGCGGCGGCCTGGACCGAGAGTTCGTGACCCGGGTGCAGCCCCAGCCGCCGGAACAGCCGAGCGGTCGGCGCCCCCAGCTGCCGGTAAGACCACCCGAACACGGCCTGAACGCTGGTGGCCGCGTCACCGGTATTCAGCGCGGCCAGTCCCTCCCGCAGCTCGGCGACCAGGTCGACCAGAGGGAAGTCCGGGCGGTCGGCGGCCCGGGCGGCCACGATCACCAGCGCGAGCGGAAGCCGCCCGCACGCGGTCATCAGCTCGGCCACGGCGATCGGCTCGGCCGCCACCCGCGCGGCGCCCAGCCGGGCGGCCAGCATCTCCCGCGCCTCGGCCTCGGACAGCACGTCCAGGCTGACCAGCCGCGCCCCTTCGGCCGCGGCCAGCCCGGTCAGCCGGGTCCGGCTGGTCACCAGGACCAGGCACGACGGACTGCCGGGCAGCAGCGGCCGGACCTGGGTCTCGTCGCGCGCGTTGTCCAGGACCACTAGCACCCGCCGGCCGGCCAGCAGGCTGCGATACAGGCCGGCCTGGGCCTCGGCGTCGCCGGGTATCCGCTCGGCGCTGACGCCCAGCGACTCCAGGAATCCCCGGATCGCGGCGGCCGGCTCGACTGGGGCGCCAAGCGGGTCGAACCCGCGCAGGTTCACGTACAGTTGCCCGCCCGGGAACCGGTCCGCGACGCGATGCGCCCAGCGTGTCGCCAGCGCGGTCTTGCCTACCCCGGCCATCCCGCCTACCGCCGTGATCACCATGACCGCCCCGTCCGGAGCGAGCGCGTCCGGGGCCGAGACGCTCGGGAGCGGAGTATCCGCGAGCAGAGCGTCCAGCTCGGCGAGTGCCGCCTCCCGGCCGGCGAAGTGCGGCGCCACCGCCGGCAGCTGACGCGGTACCACGTGGCCCCGGCCGCCCTGGCCGTCGGCCGCGCGCTCTGGTGTCCCGCCCGGCGCGCGGCGCGGCGCCGCGTTCCCGGCCAGGATGTCGTGGTGCAGCCGTTTCAGCTCCTCGCCCGGCTCGACGCCGAGTTCGGCCACCAGCGTGTCTCGCGCCCGCTGGTAGACGGCCAGCGCCTCACTCTGCTGCCCGGCCCGGTACAGGGCGGTCATGAACTGGCCGTGGTAAACCTCACGGAACGGATACGCGTCCACCAGCGCCTGCAGCTCCGGGATCAGCTGGGCGTGCTGGCCCAGGTTGAGCCGGGCCGACATGCGGCTTTCCAGCGCCTGCAGCCGTAGCTGTTCCAGTTGCGGCGCCTGTTCACGGTGCAAGACTTCGGACGACACGTCGGCCAGCGGCTTCCCCCGCCATAGGGCCAGCGCCTGCCCGAGTAGGTCCGCGGCCCGGGTCCAGTCGCCCGCCCGCGCTGCCTGCCCCCCGCGTTCGCACAGGCTCCGGAAGGTGAGCACGTCGACTTCGTCTTCAGCCGCGGACAGCAGGTAGCCCGGTGTACGGCTAACGACTCTGGCCCCGGCAACCGGCCCCAGCGACTGCCGCAGCCGTTTGACGTAGCTGCGGACCGTGATCACGGCTCCGGCCGGCGGCTCGGCATCCCACAGGACACCACTCAGCGCGTCCGGCGAGAGCACCTGGCCGGGCGGCAGCCCGAGCGCGGCCAGCACACAGCGCTGCCTGCCGGGCATGACGGGCAACTCCAGCCCGTCGACCCGCACCGTCAAGGGCCCCAGCAAGCCCAGCCACATCCGCCGCTCCACAGAGTCACAGCGCCATGCAAAGTTGTGTCAACGCTGACGTTACCTCGCCACGTCCCCTTCGACCATCCCGTCGCATCTGTTTCACGCTCCCGCGTCCACCGGTACCGGACGCTGCGATGCGATGCGAGCCACAGGAGTGCCACCAGCATGCCACGGATATGTCACGCCTGCTGCGCATCATAAATCCGGTAGAAGTCCCTTAACTCGGGCGGTCAGACGGATCGACTGGACGAGGGTCGGCTGAAAGGAGTCGCTTTGCTGCGACGATTCATCGTGCTCGCGTTCGCGCTCGTCACCCTAGGTGGCATGTTCGCAGCACCCGCTGGCGCCGCGACAAGTGGCACCACATCCCCGGTTTTCCCGAGCGGTGTCGTGTTCGCGGGGAACGTCAACAATGGCCCGGTTCACAAGGTGTGGACACAGCGCCTGCCCGCAGCCGAATGCAAGGCTGTGCAAAAGGCCTACCCCAAGGCCAGTTGTTCTATCACCGTCACCGTCGACGTGCGGAAGGTGAACGGTCCCCAGAAGCCGCCAGCTGGGGCGCAAGTCGCGGCGCGAGTCGCACCGGCCGCCGCCACCTCCAGCTACTGGACCTACGAGATAGGTAGAGTGACCGCTAGCGACGCGATCTGGACCGCCACGTTCCAGGAAGAAGTCGATTATCACGATAATTGCCCTAATGCAAACTGCACTGATGAGGGCGTCGTCTGGAACCAGTGGCTTGACGACAGCGGTTTCTCCTGCGGTGCTTGCACCATATCGGAAAGGGAAGATGGCGTCATCAACAACGGTAAGCAACTTTCCCCCGGAGGGGACCTCAATGGCTGGGAAAATTTCACCGTGACCTGCGCTGTGCCCGATATAGGCTGCAACTCCGGACACGGTAACCGGCTGTACTTCAGAGCTGACGGATATTGGTGGGGAACCCACTTCTGATCCGCATGTCGCCCCGCCGGGAGTGGGCCGGTGACGGCAGGCCAGCACGGCCGCCGCGCCGGATCCCGGCGGGGCCTACGGCCGGGGGCAGCTCGGGTTGCGCCCACGCGCCGGGATGGCCGGGAGTGGCTCAGATCCGCCCGAGCAGGTCGGCCACCGGCGTCTCCCCCGAGCGGAACGGCCGGCCAGCGTAGGGCGGTACTGCGATGCAGCCGCCGCGGCGGCTACCGTTAGCCCTGTAACTGTTCCGCCAGGCGCACGTAGCCCTGTAACTGTTCCGCCAGGCCCACGCCCTAGCTGGAGTGGTTCCGGCTCGGATCGCGCATGAAGCGAAGGTGACCTGCCAGGGATGACTGATGATCCCGGATGCCGCATGCTGGCGCTCATCGGCTCCGGTGAGACCAGCCCGACGATGGTCACGGTGCACAGGGATCTCCTGACGTGGGTCGGCCGGCGCCGTCCGCGGGCGCTGCTGCTCGCCACTCCCTACGCATTCCAGGAAAACGCCGCCAGCGTGTCGGCGCGGGCGCGACGGTACTTCGCAGAAAGCGTCGGCCTGGAAGTCCGCATCGCGCCAGGCACGAGCCATAACGCCGGTGCCGGAGTGGCTCCGCCCATGGTCGGGAGGACGGCCTACGGGGAAGGGCCGTCAGGCGGGCGCCTAGACGGGTACGACGGCGAACAGAGCCGGGAAGCGGCCGACATCAGGTCGGCGGACTGGGTATTTGCCGGGCCGGGGAGTCCGTCCTATGCGCTCGCGCACTGGCGGACCGGGCCGGTCGGCGCGGCGCTGCGGGAGCGGGTCCTAGCCGGCGACGGGCTGACCGTGCTGGCCTCCGCGGCCGCGGCCGCGGCGGGCGAGTTCACCCTCCCGGTGTACGAGATCTACAAGGCGGGCGGCGCGCCGCGCTGGCTGGCCGGGCTTGACCTGCTGGGCGCGCTCGGCCTCAGGGTCGCCGTCATCCCGCATTACGACAACGCCGAGGGTGGCCACTACGACACCAGATACTGCTACCTCGGGGAGCGAAGGCTGGCGGTCATGGAGCGCGAGCTTCCGGCCGACGCCGCCGTGCTGGGCGTGGACGAGCACACCGCCATGCTCATCGACCTGCGAACCAATGGCATCGAGATCCGCGGCCGCGGCGGCGTCACCGTACGCCGGGTCGGCCAAAGCACGATCCTGCCCGCCGGCACGTCGATGTCCGCGGCGGACCTGCGAGGTCTTGTCCTGGGCGCGAGGCCGGCGAATCACGGCGGGGGGGCGCGGCCTGTGCCAGTGCCGCCAGTGCCAGTGGCAGTACCGTCGATGGCGCCGCTGCCTGAGGTCATGGCGGAGGCGGAACGGGGGTTCGGAGTGGCGGCCGACGCCGGGGACGCCGCCGCGATGGTCGCGGTGATCCTGGCCCTGGAGACCGCGATCACGCAGTGGGAGGCCGACACCGACGAGGACCAGGGCACCGAGCAGGCGCGGGCGCTCCTGCACAGCCTCATCGGCCGGCTCGGACGGACGGCGCAGCACGGGCTCACCGATCCCAGGGACCGGCTGCGGCCTGCGGTCGAGCCACTCGTCGCGCTGCGGAACACGTTGCGCGGCGAGGGCAATTTCGCCGCGGCCGACGCCATCAGGCACGCTCTGACGGCGGCCGGCCTCGAGCTCAGCGACACGCCTGACGACACCCGGTGGGAGACCGCGGAGACGGTCCGACCTGGTGGCGATTCGCCCCAGCCATTACATCTTCATCATGTTGCTGCCCGGCTAGGTCCCGCCGAGCTGTGACCCACTACCCTGGGCACACTGCGCCTGGCCGGACGCGAACCCGACGCGCCCGGAACGAGAGGAGCGGATTCCGTGCCCGGCATGAATTCGGGCCTGAGCCCCGATGATCCGACCCTGGTCGCCGCGTTCAGGTCAGCGCTGCTCCACCAGGGCGCGGTCGCCCTTATCGCGGTCGTGTTCCTCTGGCTCATCTGGGCGACGGCACGTACCTGGCGGCTCAATGGTGACGCTGCCTCCGGGGGCGCTGCCACAAGTGAGCGAGGCGGGTCGCGGGAAGCCCGGGGACGGTGGCTGCTGCGGATCGGGTTCGGGGTGCTCTGGATCCTTGACGGGATCTTGCAGGCGCAGCCCAAGATGGCGGCCGGACTGCCGTCGCTGGTCATCGAGCCGACCGCGGCTAGCTCACCCGCCTGGGTCCAGCACCTGGTCAACTGGGGCGGCACCATCTGGTCCTACCACCCCATTCAGGCCGGCGCCGCCACCGTCTGGATCCAGGTCGGGCTCGGCGCCTGGCTCGTCGTGGCGAGCCGCGGGCGGTGGTCCCGGCTGGCCGGGGCCGCCAGTGTGGGCTGGGGACTGATCGTCTGGGTATTCGGGGAGTCGTTCGGCGGGATATTCGCGCCCGGCCTGAGCTGGCTGACCGGTGCCCCCGGAGGGGTGTTGTTTTACGTGGCCGCGGGCGCGCTTATCGCGCTGCCCGAGGGTGCCTGGCGCAGCCCCAGGCTCGGCCGGCTGGTGCTGGCCGGTTTCGGGGTCTTCTTCATCGGCATGGCTGTCCTGCAGGCTTGGCCCGGCCGCGGCTTCTGGCAGGGTACGGTGCACGGTCGGCCGGGATCCCTCACCGGCATGGTGCAGTCGATGGCCTCGACCTCTCAGCCGCACTTTCTTTCCGCCTTGCTGTCGGCGTTCAGTTCCTTCGTCGCTGGCCACGGCTTCGCGGTCAACCTGGTCGCGGTGGTCGTGCTCGCCGTCCTCGGCGCGACTTTCCTGACCGGCCGGCCTCGTCTGGTCAGGTACGCGGTGTGGTTCGGCATCATGTTCTGTCTCGCTGACTGGGTGCTCGTCCAGGATCTCGGCTTTCTCGGCGGGGTCGGGACGGACCCGAACAGCATGATTCCGATGGCGCTGCTGTTCTCGGTCGGCTATCTGGCTCTTACGCCGCTGCCGCAAGAGGCACCGGCTCCGGGCGGGACGGCTCCGGGGGCGGGACGGGGGGAACGGCTGCGGGAGCTAAGGCCTTGGACGCTGGGCGGTATGGTCGCGAGCGCGAGCGCTCGGTCGGTCGCGGCGGTCGCCGCGGTGGCGGTGATCGTGCTCGGGGCGGCGCCGATGGCCTCGGCGGCGGCGGACCGCAGCGCGGATCCGATCCTGGCCCTGGCCATCGAGGGTGGCAGCACCAGCCTTGACCTTCCCGCTCCGGGTTTCTCGCTCACCGATCAGGACGGCCAGGCGGTCACGCTGGCGAGCCTGCACGGCAAGGTCGTGCTGATGACCTTCCTCGACCCGGTGTGCACGACCGACTGCCCGATCATCGCCCAGGAGTTCAAGCAGACCGGGGAACTGCTCGGCGCGAAGGACAAGGACGTCGAGCTGGTCGCCATCGTGGCCAACCCGACCTACCGGTCCACCACGTTCACCCAGGCGTTCGACCGGCAGGAAGGGCTCACCGGGGTACCCAACTGGCTGTACCTGACCGGCTCGGTCAGCCAGTTGGGCGCGGTCTGGCGGCAATACGGGGTCACCGTGCAGAACCTGCCGGCCGGCGCGATGTCCGCGCACAACGACCTGGCCGTGGTCATCGACGGGTCAGGTAACGTCCGCGAAGAGGTCGGCGCCGACCCGGGGCCCGCCACCACGAGTACCCGGTCCTCGTTCTCTGTCCTGCTCACCCAGTACGCCCGCCAGGCGCTGGGCCGCTCATGATCTCCCGATGGGCCCGGGCGGGCCTGGTCCTCACCACCTTGGCCTGCGCCGGTCTCGCGGCGGGCTGCGGTTCTGCGTCATCGAGGGCGTCGGGATCGCTGAACGGGCCGACCGCCCCCAGCGCGCCGACGGTGACCGTGCCGCTCAGCACCTCGCTGGTCACCGCGCAGGGCACCTGGGCGATCGCGGTCATGGGCGGGCCGGCCGCGTCGGACAACAATTTCTGGCAGCTCTTCGTACGGCCCGCGGGCGCCAGCCAGTGGTCCCTTGTCACTCCCCCTGGCGTGGCCGACAATGGCGGACTGGTCGCCGCGGGCACCGGGAAGTCCCTGGTCATCGGCTTCCGGCCGAGCCAGGACCTGGCCTTTTCGCCGCTGGCGACGAGCACCGATACGGGTAAGGACTGGACGCCCGGCCTGCTCGACGCCGGCCTGGCCAACGACCCCGGAGCCATCGCCGTCGACCCGTCGGGCCAGGCCCTCGCGCTACTGCAAGACGGCACCATCCAGACCGCGGCCACGGCGAGCGCGGCGGCGGCCGGACAGTGGTCGGAGCTCACCACGCGGCAAGCCCTGGCGGCGTCGGCCCCGGGTCGCAGCTGCGGGTTGCGAGGGCTGGAGGCGGTCTCGTTCGGCGTCAGTAAAACTCCCATGGCGGTGGGAAGCTGTCAGCGGCCGGGTGTGGCTGGGGTTTTCGTTGATACCAGTGGTACGTGGCAGTCGGCGGGGCTGGCGCTTCCGGCGGAGTACCGCGGCGATCGGGTGCGGGTGCTCGGGCTGGCCGCTACTTCCGGTGGCAACGTGGCGCTGCTGCTGGCCGGGGACAGCCTGCTCGCCGCGTGGTCGAACGGGACGCGCTGGACCGTATCCGCCCCGGTCGAGGGCGTCGGGGCCGGCTCCGTGCGCGCGTCCGGCTTCGGGACCGGCGGGAGCGCGTGGCTGCTGGTCAGCGGCGGCCGCGCGGAAACCATCAGCGGGCCGGACGCCGGCTGGCACGGCTTGCCGACCGGGCCGGCCGGGACCGCGACGCTCGCGCCGGGGCCCGGGGACGCCTGGGACGCGCTGGCCGTGTCCGGGTCGGAGCTCACCGTCTGGCAGCTGGCCAAGGGAGCCCCGGCGCACTGGGTCCAGAACCAGATGATCAAGGTGCCGATCGAGTACGGCTCCTCGAGCTAGGGACGGCGTATGAGCTACCTCACCGGCCACTGGTCCCTCGACCCCTTCCTCGCGCTGGCCATCGTCGTGGCCGGATGGCAGGAGATCGGGCTGCGGCGGATGGCCCGGCGGTCCCGGCCGGAACGAACGCGGGAACGGCGGCTGAGGTCGCTGTGGTTCTACGCCGGGCTGGTGGTGCTGCTGCTCGCGGTCTCCTCGCCGATTGACTACTGGGCCGACGACTACTTCTGGGTGCACATGATCCAGCACCTGCTGCTGATGTTCGCCGCGCCGTCGCTGATGGTCGCGGGCGCGCCGTGGCAGCCGCTGCTCGACGCGCTGCCGGGGCGGTCCGGGCGCAGCGTGACCCGCGGGGTGCTGGCCGGCGGCTGGTCCCGGCCGCTGCGGGCTCTGGGCGCACTGGCGCTGCGGCCGTGGGTGTCGATCGGGATCTTCGATGCGGTGATGATTTTCTGGCACCTGCCCGGCCCCTACGACCTGGCCGAACGCAACCAGGCCATCCACATCTGGCTGATGCACGGCAGCTTCTTCGCCGCCGGGGTGCTGTTCTGGCTGCAGTTCATTCCCTCACCGCCGTTCCGCCGCCGGATGCCGCTGCTCAGCCGGGCGGCCGCGCTGCTGGTCACCAACGTCCTCATGATCGGGATGGCGATGGCGCTGAGCATCTTCGCCTCGGGTTCGGTGTACTCGGTCTACGCGCACATTCCCGGAGTCACGCTGCCGCCGTTCGCCGACCAGCAGATCGGCGCGGCCATCTTGTGGGTGTGCGGGGATTTCTGGGCCGTGCCGACCATGATCACGATCATCAGGCAGATGATTGCGGCCGACGGGAGCATGAGCGGGGCGCTTGAGGCGATGCTGCACCGGGGAAACGCGCTGGCCGGGTGGGGCGGGGCCCGCGCCGGGCGACCGGGCCCGCTGGCCGACGTGCGGGCCCAGCCGCCTTCCTCACCGGACGCGGGACAGCTCTAGGTCGCCTTGCGGGGACAAGCTCTAGGTCGCCTTGCGGGGGCGGGCTGGGTCCTTGCGCGGACGGGTCGAGGCCTTGCGGGGGCCGGTCAAGGCGTGGCGCGGGAGGGCCGGGGTCTGCCGCGGGAAGGCGCCGGTGTCTTCCGGACGGTCGGCCGGGCCGCCGGGATCCGGCTTGATGGTTTCTGTGATCTTGCGCAGCCCGCCGAAGGCGGAGGAACGCGCCACCATGACCACCCCGACGATCAGCGCGGCGATCCCGCCGGCCTCGATGGCCAGCGGCCCCGGTGAAACCTGGATCCGGTCGCCGAAGACCACGATGCCGAGCACGATGCCCGCGACCGGCTCACCCGCCGCGATGGTGGGCAGCGAGGAGTGCAGCGGACCCGAGCTAAACGCGTTCTGCATCAGCCACACGCCCACGATTCCGGCTCCGACCAGGCAATAGGGCGGCCAGACCATGAACAGGTGGGTGAACGGATGCCGCTGCAAAATCTCCAGCGTCTGCCTGGTCAGCGCGTCCTGGATACCGAAGACCAGGCCGGCGCCCAAGCCGGTGAGGGTCGCCCGGATGTTTCCTCGTCGTCGATGGCCGGTCTGCACCGACACGAACGCGATACCGGCGATGATCGCGGCGACGTACCAGTGCGAGAACGAGCCGAACGACAGGCCGATGGGCTTGGTGGAACGCGAGAGCGACAGCAGGGTCACGCCCGCGCACAACACCACGGCACCGCCCACCTCGGTCCACTTGACCGACTGCCGGGACATCGGGACCGCAAGGACCAGCGCGAACACCAGGTACGTGGTCAGCAGGGGCTCGACCAGCGTCAGCTCAAGGTGACCGATCGACCACGCTGACAGCCCGTAGCCGCCGATCATGCACCCGATGCCAACCAGCCACCTCGGCTTGCGCAGCAGGTCAGTCAGGATCCGCCAGGACAGGAAGCGCGACTCAGGCTCTTGCTCGGCGACGCACTGCTGGAGGACGAAGCCGATTCCGAGCAACACGGCAGCCACGAGGGTAGTTGCGTAGTCCACATCCAGGCTCACGGTGCTCTGTCTTTGTCAAGTTCAGGGGTACGGGTATCTGGAATAACGTGCACTGCAGACGGCTAGTTTCTGGCGCAGCGCGTGACGCACGGGTGTCTGGGTACGCAGGTCGATCCTACGCTAGCTGCTCGTCTCCCTACTGCCGTCTCTGCGAGCGGCTGAACCTCATAGCGCTCCGGTTGGCGTGATTGGCACCGAACTGTTATCTGCCCGGCCTGCCGGTACAAACAGTCACCATACCGATCACAGCCTGCCGTACTATCATGAACTCGTCGGCAGGCGTGATTGCCACGGGAGAGGGTGCTGACGTGGGGGTCGGGAAAATGACGGCCAGGAAACGGGCCGTGGGGACGCGCGAGCATATCGTCGCGTATCTGGCTGAGGTCCATGAGCTCTTCGACGTCCACGGGATGGCCAGCACGCGGCTGGCGGCCGCGGTCGGCTACCCGGGCTCGAGCGTGGCGTTCGCTCAGCTTCTGTCCGGCATGGAGCGGTCCGGGCTCATCCAGCGGGACGTGCGCGGTAAGCGAACGTACCGGATCAGCCTGGGAAGCGCTGACCTGGGAGACGCCGACGCTGAGAACGCGGGGACTGGGACGGCTGGGGTGGCCGGGACGGCTGGGCTGGCCGGGGCTAAGGGGATCAACGGGGCGGCCGGCTTCGACTACGACGAGCTGGCCCGCCGCTTGCTGGTCCAGCTGGTCCGGCGGCTGGCCGCGGCCGAGCCGGACGTCACGACCCAGCCCGAAGCCTGCGAACCGCACCCTTCTATGCTGCGGGCCACGGTCACCGGCCTGGAATGCGAACTGGCCAGCGCGTGGATCAAGCAGGGCGAGCTGGCCGAGGAGAATGTCAGGCTGCGGGAGGAGCTCAAGGCCGCGCAGCGTTCGCTGGCGCTGGCCGCCGAGCGGCTGGGCAAGGCGCCCATCACCACTGACCTCGACAGCAACGAGGTCGTGGTGTTGCAGCGACTGCTGAGCTGAAGCCGGAGCGGGGTTAGCCGACAGCGAGGTAGACCTGGGCCGCGTGGCCGGACAAGACCCCGGCCAGGACGTCATCGGGCAGGCCGAGCGCGGCCACCGCACGTGCGTTCCGCGCCACCCCGGGGACGCCGGGCCAGTCGGTCCCGAAGATCCATTTGGCGGCCAGCTCGGCCAGGTCGAACCCGGCGTAGTAGTCGGGAAGCCGCTTGGGCGGCAGCCCGGCTAGGTCAAGCCAGACGTTGGCGCCATCAAGCGCCATCCGGGCGGCGTCGGAGTACCACTGCCCCCGCCCGCCGTGGGCCAGCACGAACTGGACGCCGGGGAAGTCGGCCACGGCCTGGCTCATCAGCGTGGGGTCTCCCGCTTCGGGACGCGAGCCGGGAAAGATGCTCCCGCCGGTGTGCACGATCACCGGCACGCGGCGCTCGGCGCACAGTTCGTAGACCGGGTACATGTCAGTGGTGTCGGGGCGGAAGCCGCCGTGCACCGGATGAACCTTGACCGCGACCGCGCCCAGGTCGAGCTGGCGTTCGGCTTCGGCGGCCGGAGCCGGGTGCAGCTCCGGGTTGACGTTGGCGACCAGGCGGTACCGGCCCGGGTTGTGCGCGATGATCGGCAGCAGGTCCTCGACCGGCTGAATCCCGGTCGTCCGCGGACTGTACTCGGCGAACAACAGGGCCAGGTCCACGCCCTCGGCNNGGCCCACTGCAGCCACGCGGGCGACACCGTGCTCAGCCTGGGCACGTGCATGTGGGCGTCGATCACCGTCCGGCCGTCGATCATCGGCGCGCGCTACCGGTCGAGACGGCGGAGGCCGGTCCGGTAGGCGCGGCCGGTCTCGATGTAGGTCTTCACCGCGCCCTCGACCCAGTCGGCGTTCAGTCCGGTCTTCTTGATCTTGGCGGGAACGCCGGCCACCAGGGCGCCGGGGGGCACCTCGAAGCCCTCGGGCACCAGGCAGGAAGCCGCCACGATGGCGCCGGTCCCCACCTTGACCCGGTTGAGGGTGACCGAACCCGAGCCGATCAGGCACCTGTCCGCCACCACGCAGCCTTCCAGATGCGCGTTATGGCCGACCACGCAGTCGGCTCCGATCAGCGTCGGCCAGTCGTGGGTGCAATGGACCACGGTTCCGTCCTGCACCGAGGTCCGCGCTCCGACCTCGATCCGGCCATGGTCGCCGCGGAGCACGGCGCAGGGCCACACGGACGCCTCCGGGCCGATCCGCACGCGGCCGATGACGACCGCATCGGGATGGACGAAGGCGGTCTCGTGAATCTCAGGCTCGTAATCGCCAAGCGCGTATATCGGCACGATCTGGCCTTTTCTGCGGGTCGGGGTGGGGGGTCGGGTCAGGGTCGGGGCCGGCGGTCAGGTCAGGGTCGGCGGTCAGGTCGAGGACGCCGAAGCGGTGCTGGTCCCACAGGTGCATGGACGTCTTTTCCGGGTACGGCGCCACGTCCGGCGGGTCGGCGAAGATGCGGGTCATCCGGTGCCCCAGGGAGTATTGCGGCCAGCCGGGGTCACCGTCCGCGGCGAACGCCGCCCACTGCGAGCGCATCAGGTCCCCGAGCCGGATCGCGCTGGCCGGCGGTTCCGGGCCGAAGAACATCTGCCCGATCCCGGCGTAGACACCGAACAGCAGCGGGACGTCGATCGCGTGGCAGGCGCCGAGCCCAGCGGCGGAGGCCGGGTAGCTGAGCTCGTAGAGGAACGTCCGCCCGCCCGCCGCGGCGTGCGCCTGGGCGAGGTGCAGGCTCGGCATCCGGAACAGCCAGTCGGAGTTGACCAGCTCGAACAGCGTCTCGGGGTCCGCGTCCGGGTAAGCCTGCCGGTAGCCCTGCCCGCCATCATGGCTGGGCGCGAGTCCTCGCAGCGCGGCACTGGCCGCCTCGTCGGTGATCTGTCCGCGTATCCCTGACAGCTCCGTGAACAACCGGAACTCATCACGGTTATGCCCACTGATCAGGTCGATGCTCCGGCCGGCACCCATGGCCAGCGCCCGCCACGGCGCGGCGGGCAGCACCTCGCCGTCCACCACCGGTGAGAAGGGGGTGCCGGTGTGGGTGACCCGGCCCCATCGGCCGGCGTGGTCCGCGGGCCGCACCGCGTCCGACGCGGTCGCAAGCCGGGCCGGGTCGGCGGCCGCGAAGGCCTCGGCGGTGGCAGGCAGCCCGGCCGCCGCGGCGATCGCGGCGGTAACGTCGACGGCCAGGGCGGGAGAGAAGAAGGTACCCGGAACGCTCTGGGTGATTGCACGGCGGAACAGGCCTGCCGCAACCGGCATGACGAGCAGAGCCGCGATCGCGCCCGCCCCGGCCGATTCGCCGAACACGGTCACCCGGTCCGGGTCACCGCCGAACGCGGCGATGTTCTCCCGCACCCAGCGCAGCGCCGCGACCTGGTCCAGCAGGGCCCGGTTGGCCGGAACGCCAGGCAGGTAGGCGTACCCCTCGACGCCGACCCGGTGGTTGAAGGTGACCACGACGACGTTCTGCCTGGCGAGCAGCGTGCCGTCGTAGCCGGGGTTGCTGGCAGCGCCAGAGCGGTAGGCGCCGCCGTAGATCCAGACCATGACCGGGAGCCCGGCCGCGCCGAGGTCGGGCGAGAACACGTTGACGGTCAGCCAGTCATCGGGATCGGCGCCGGACGCGGACGGCGGCGGCGGCGGGGTGAGCATGGACCCGGATTGCGGCGGCGGCGGCCCGAACGCGGCCGCCTGCCGGACGCCGTCCCAGGGTTCGGCCGGGCGGGGGGCCGCGAATCGCAGCCCGCCCACCGGCGGCCGGGCGAACGGAATGCCACGGAAGATGGCGACGTCAGCTTCCGTCCGTCCGCGTACCTGGCCGCCGGCCGTGCGGACCACGGGTTCGGTTTCATCCATGCACGCACCCCTTGCCGACGGGCCATGACGGCCGGACCGCGTGGGCCTGAGCGCTACCGCTCAAAGCCGCACGGCGGATATATCCGGATGCTGACCGGTTGGCCGCCAGCAGTGAGGCTACGCTACGGGATCGAGCAGGATGACGGGAATCTGGCGCGGCGCGGCGTTCGTCTCGTATTCGGCGAAGCCCGGAGCAAGGCTCTTCTGCTTTTCCCAGATCGGGCCCCCCTCGTCCGGGCTCGCCTCGCGCGCCCTGACCTTGACCGTCCCGCTGCCCAGCTCGATCGTCGTGTCGGGATGCGCGGCCAGGTTGTAGTACCAGTCCGGGTTGGTCGGCGCGCCTCCCTTCGAGGCGAATATCGCGAACGAGTCGCCCACCGGCTGGTACATGAGCGGGTTCACCCGCTGCGTGCCGGTCTTGGCCCCGGCGTGGTGCAGCAGCAGGACCGGGGCTCCCTCGAACATCCCGCCTACTTTTCCGTCGTTCTCGCGGAATTCGTTGATGACCTTGTCGTTGAAGTTCTCCATGTCGGCCACGGCCGGCTCCCTTCTGATCGGTACTGGCTTACTTTGCCCGGCTCACTTCGGTGCTGCGTTATCCAGCTGGATCATAGGTGAGGGGCCAGGCCTGATGCCGTGCGGGCTAACTCGCGACGGCCGTCAGGGGCCAGCCGAAGAAGCCGTCCAGCGTCACGCTAGCGTGAGCTGACGGCAGCGGGTCGATCGCCGTGTAGGTGGTGA
>PMST01000693.1:30227-74050 GCA_003168295.1 Actinomycetota bacterium | reverse complement strand
GTTAACTGCCTGAACTGCTCGCGCACGGCTGGCGCCTCGGTGACGGAGGGCGCGGTCCGTGCGGCACTGCCGGCGTCGCGGTGCAGGCGGGCGACACCGAGGGCCGCGCCCAGCGGCAGCAGCGCGATGAGGACGAACGCGACGGTGTAGGCCGTCTTGGCGGTTGCCCCGCCGGGGAGGAGCCGCCCGATGGGGTCGCCGAGGCGCAGGGCGATGGTCGCGGCGGCGACTCCGAGGCCGATGGAAAGCTGCTGAGCGGTCGCGGCGAGGCTGTTGGCGTGCGGCATCTGCGTTTCGGGGACGTCGCAGAAGCTGAGCGTGTTGTATGAGGTCCCCCCGACCGATCGGCCCACTCCGCTGACCGCCGCAATCACGATGATCACCAGGACCGGGGTCCGGCTGGTGACCAGACCGGCGGCGGCCACGGAGGCGGCCAGGGTGAGACTGGCGGCGAGCAGGATCGTCCGGAACCCGAACCGGTTGAGCAGGTAGGAGGTGGCCGGCTTGATCCCGATGTTCCCCGCGAACACGAACAGCACGACGGCACCGGACTTGATCGGCGACCAGCCGAAGACGTTCTCGAACAGCAGTGGCAGCAGGAACGGCACCGCGCCGATCGCCATGTACGACAGTGCCCCGCTGGTGACCGCGACACGGAACGTGGGGATCCGCAAGGTGTGCAGATCGATGAGCGGATCGGGAGCCCGGAGTAGATGCCGTATCGCCGCGGCGAGCAGGCCTGCCGCGGGAAGGCCGACCGCGACGACGGTGGCCCACGAGGGGGCGGCCCGGGAAAGGAGGCTGGCGGCATAGGTCAGGCCACCGAGACCGAGACAGGTCAGCAGAACTCCGGCCCAGTCCAGCGTGGGAAGCCTCCCCAGCGGCAGCGACGGCACCAGCCGGACCGCGACCGCGAAGGCGATCACTCCGAGCGGGAGGTTGATCAGGAAAAGCCAGTGCCAGCTGGCGTAGGTGGTGATGAACCCGCCGGCGAGCGGAGCGATGACCGGCGCGATCAGCGCGGGCCAGACGATGTAGGAGATCATCCGCATCAGGTCTGACTTCGCCGTCGTGCCCAGCACGGCGAGCCTCCCGACCGGCACCATCATCGCGCCGCCGGCGCCCTGGACGATACGCCAGGCGACGAGCTCGCCGAGGCTGCTGCTGGTCGCGCACAGCAGCGACGCGACAGTGAAGATCACGATCGCGGTCAGGAATACCTTGCGGGTACCGAACCGGGACACCATCCACCCGCTGAGCGGGATCAGCACGGCCAGGGTAACCAGGTAGGCGGTGATCACCAGCCCGATCGCGGCCGCGGGCACGTGCAGCGCCGCGCCGATCCGCGGCGCCGCCGTCGACACGATCGTCCCGTCGAGCAACTCCATGAACATGCAGCCGGCGACCAGGAATCCGGTCCGCCGCTGTCTCGCGTCAATCACCGCCGGCCGCCCCCGGCGCCGGCCGGCTCAGCCTTGCCGGGCCGCGACCGCGGCGACCAGGGCGGTTCGCATTGCCTCCACCGGGCCGGGATGACCGGTCATCAGCTCGACCTGCGCGACCGCCTGGTAAAGCAGCACGGTCAGACCGCTGACCACCGGGCACCCGGCGGCCAGGGCTGACCCGGCGAAGGAGGTCGGCCACGGCGCGTACACCACGTCAAGCACCATGGTGTCTGGTTTCCAGCGGGTAGCACTTAGCGGATCGGCTGCGCCGCCGGGCAGCGTGGAGATGACCAGGTCGGCGGCGGGCAGCGGCTCGGTGAACAGGCCGTCGGAGATCGTCGGCCGCATCCCGAGTCGCTCGGCGGTCTCACGCAGCTCGCTGGTACGGGCCAGGTTGCGCACCAGGATGATCGGCGACTGGTGGCCCAGCTCGCGCACCGCGGCGAGGGCACTTTGGGCCGTGCCGCCTGCGCCGAGAATGACCGACTGCTCGACCCGGGTCAGTCCGGCCTCCCGCAGCGCCGAGACCATGCCGGCCACATCGGTGTTGTCCGCCCGTGTGCCCCCGCCCGGAGAGAACACCAGTGTGTTCGCGGCCCCGACCGCCTCGGCCAGCGGCGATACCTCGTCGGCGACGGTCATGACCACTCGCTTGAGCGGCATTGTCAGCGACAGGCCCGCCCACTCGGGACCCATGCTGTCCACCAGCCGTGGCAGGCCCGGCTCGTCGCACTCGATCTTGTCGTAGTGCCAGCCATGCAGGTCAAGTGCCCGGTAGGCCGCCCCGTGCAGGACGGGGGAAAGCGAATGCTGGATCGGGGACCCAAGTACGGCGGCCCGCCGCACCGCCTGGTCAACCGAGGTGGTGGTCACGTCCACGTTCATTTACCTATCTCGAGGTCCGCCTGGACGCCAGTGTGCCCGGCCTTCTGGTCGGCCAGAGGCCCGTGCCGCGTCCTGGCGTGAGTCTGTAGCAGGTTAGGGCAGACAGTACCCAAGACGCCAAATCCGCCGGCCTTGTCTCGCTACCTCGCATCGGCCTGATTGTTAGCCTGGTCCGCCTTGGCCAGCAACCCGGTGAGGGCCGCATAGGCCAGCCGGGTCCGCTCGCCGACCGTCCTTCCGGCCAGATCCGCGACCGGCGCCTCGACGGCCAGCGACGCCCCGGCCGGCAGCGCACCGAGAAGCTCAGCCAACGGAAGTTCACCGTCGCCGGGAAACAGCCGCCCGGTCCGTGCCTCGGTAAGAGCCACCGCGCTGTCCGGGAGGATCGGCTGGAACGGGCCGTCACACAATTGCGCATAGGGCAGCCGCTCCGGTGCCACGGCGCTGACATCGGCGGGCGTGCCTCCGGACCGCTGCAGGTGCAGCGCATCGACCAGGATGGCGCCCGCCGGGTGGCCCGCCCGGTTCAGCACGCGCTGCGCGTCGGCGAGCGTCTTGACCGAGCTGAAGATCATGAACTCCAGGCAGGCCCGCAGCCCTCGTGCCCCGGCCGCCTCGCACACCACCGCGAAGCGCTCCACCAGCCGGTCCTCCTCTGGGTCGTTGCAGATGACTAGCACCCCCCGGGCCCGCAGCCGCGCGCCCGCATCGAGGATCCGCAGCGCGTCGTCCATCTGGCTGTCAGGCCGGAGTCGGAGCACCTCAACGTCCAGGACATACATCCCGGTGTCCGCGAGCCGGGCGATGGTTTCTCCCATCATGGGGGTGTCACCCAGCATGGGGTACGCGGGCTCGTCCGCGGCGGGCCAGACCCGGATCCCGACCGCGTCGAATCCCGCGTCGGCTGCGGCGGTCACCAGTTCTGGCGGCGCCGCGTCGAGCACGGTGAGGTGGGAGATCGATAGCAGCCGGGGATCCGGGCGGCTGACGTCGGCGGGTGGCATCGTCACACTCCATCGTTCTGCGGAACGGTCACGGGGTTCTCGTAGTCGGTGACTCCGGCGCAGTGCCGCCCGGCGATGTAGCCGAAGGTCAGGGCGGGGCCGATGTTGATACCGCCGGACGGGTAGTGGCCGCCCATCACGCTGGCCTGGTCGCAGCCGACCGCGTACAGGCGCGGAACCGGGTCGCCGGCGGCGTTGAGCACTCGGGCGTGGACGTCGGTCCTGAGCCCGGCGAACGTGCCGAAGCTGCCGGGCAGCACCTTGATCGCGTAGAACGGCGGCTTGGCGATCGGCGCGAGCGAGGGATTCGGCTGGTGGTCAGGATCGCCGGAGCCGCGGTTGAACGGGGTGCTGCCGCGGCCGAATTCCGGATCCTCCCCGTTGCGGGCGTGACGGTTGAACTGTCCGATGGTGCGTTTCAGCCCGGTCGGGTCGATGCCGCACTCGCGTGCCAGCTCATCCAGCGTGCGCGCCCGCTTCAGGTAGCCCGAGCGCAGGTACGGCCACACCGGGACAGGGAACGGCTTGGACATGCCGAACGGGTAGCGACGCTGGAACGTGTGGTCGCAGATCAGCCAGGCGGCGACCTCTTGGCCCTCAGGAACGGCCCGCACCATCGCCGCGACGAAGTCGTAGTAGCCGTCCGCCTCGTTGACGAAGCGGCGGCCGTCGGCCAGCACCGCGATCAGCCCGGGCTTGCCCCGGTCGACGATGTGCGGGTATACGCCGACTCGCCCGCTGCGGTAGGGCACCAGCGAAACCGGGCACCACGCCACCGGCGAGGCCAGACGTGTCTCGAGCTGGCCGCCGGCTGACTGCCCCAGGCTGATCCCGTCTCCTGAGCACGAGTCCGGAGCCAGCGTCCAGTGTTCCCGGCCGGTCGGCGTGCGCGGAAACAGCTCGCGGCGGCGGCCGACGTCGGCAGGAAAACCGCCCGCCGCCAGTATGGTCCCGCTGCTGGCCCGGATCGTCAGCTCGCCGTCCGGCGTATCGACCACCGCACCCTGTACTGCGCCATCGTCGATCAGCAGGCGCTTCGCCGACGCGGAGACCAGCAGCTCCACGCCGAGGTCGTCGGCCGACTTCAGCAGCCGGGCGATCAGGGCCAGGCCGTTGACCATCTGCATCCCCTGCCTGCGAGTGGCCAGGTCAAAGGCATGGAACCCGACCCGCCAGCCAGCGTGGGCGAATGCCCTCGGTGAGCGGGTAGCGTGCAGGAACGCCTGCAGGTCAGGCCCCGCCATGATGCCCAGGCCCAGGAACGAGGTCTCGTACAGCTGCGGTCGCAGCTTATCGAGCAGGTGCCCGCCGAGTGCGCGGCCGTTGACTGGCTTTGGCCCAACCGAGCGGCCTCCGGTGCCGGCCCCGGGCACATGCCCCTGGATGTCCGCGATCCAGCTGCCGCTGACGAACTGCAGCGCGGTGTTCTGCTCGAAGAACGCCACCATGTGCCGCCCGGCATCGAGCAAGGCGTCCACCCTGGCTGCGTCGTAATTCTCACCAAGCACGTGCTTGAGGTAGGTGCGGGGGCCGTCCAGGTCTTCCACGATCCCGTCCGCCTGCGACAGCGGGTTCAGCGGAACCCACGCCCAGCCGCCCGACCACGCGGTCGCTCCGCCGAACACCTGGTCCTTTTCCACCACCACGACGCGCAGCCCGTGCCAGGCCGCCGTGGTCGCGGCCGATAGCCCGCCCGCCCCCGACCCGACGACCAGCAGGTCGCATTCGATCTGTCTGGCGCGGGAATCCTGTGGCACGCTGTCAATGTGCCACCGGGGTCACGCGCACGGGGCTCTTGATCCCGCTGACCGGAACGGCCAGCCGGTGCCCCAGCATGGGGAGGCGGTTCCTGCCACTGGACGGGATGTGCGTTGCGTCCGCGACGCCGGCCAGGCAGCGTCCTGAGAGTTGGGACCGTCGCAGCATTGATGAGGACACTGAGGAGGCCGATATGCCGCTGGTCGGCATTGGTCACCTGACCATGCTCGATACCGCACCGCCAGACTGGGTGTCGCTGGCCCATGACGCCGGCTTCGACGCGGTCGGTATCCGGGTGGCGCCCATCGGTCCCACCGAAGAAGAATGGCCGATGAGGGTCGGCTCGCCGATGCTCGCCGAGACGCTCCGCCGGATGGCTGACACCGGCGTGCGAGTGCTCGACGCGGAGATCATCCGTATCGACCCGCATACAGTCATCGCGAAATACGAGCATTTGTTCGATACGGCGGCCGCTCTTGGCGCCAGTTTCATCAACGTCATGGGCGACGATCCTGACCTGCACAGGGCTCGGGACACCTTCGCGGCGCTGGCGGAGGCCGCACGCCCCTACGGCCTGCGCCCGGCGATAGAAGCCATCCCCTACATGCAGGTGAAGACCCTCGCCGACGCGGCCGTGCTGGTCGGCGAGTCCGGCGGCGGGATCATCATCGATCCGCTCCACCTGCAGCGCAGCGGCGGCACACCAGGCAACGTGGGTGCGCTTGATCCCAAGCTGATCGCCTACTGCCAGCTCTGTGACGCGCCGCTGGCCGCCCCGCATAACCTGCCGCGGCCGCGGGAACTTCCCCGCGGGCAATCCGTCGAGGGGATCACGGACCTGGCCCTGGAAGCCCGCGCGGTGCGCCTGCTGCCAGGCGACGGTGAACTTCCCCTGGCCGAGATCATCGCGGCGCTGCCCGCAGGCCTGGCGTTCAGCGTAGAGACACCTAACGTTGCCCTGCTTGAATCACTCGGCCCGATCGAGTTCGCCCGCCGCGCCCGGCAGTCCGTGGCCCGTCTCCTGCAGGTGGCCGCCCCCACGGATGGCGCCACAATAGCGCCCTAGCATCCGCGGCCGCCGTTCCGGCTAGGTCCCGAATGCGGTGTCCTCGCTCCCTGGGACCGGCGGCACTGCCAGTCTGATATTAGAGCTAGGTCGCGGCGCGGCCCGTCCCGTTTCCGCCAGCCGGGAATCGCTCTATCGCGAGAGGTGCGCCCGCCTTGCGCGCTGGAGGACCCCGAATCCGCTCAGCGGAAAGAACGGTGGCACGTCTTTTACCAGGAGTTATCTTGCCGTTAGCACCTTCTTTGGCAGCTCATGCCCGTACTTAGGAGCGATATGGCCACGAGAACACAGGTTCAAGATATCGAAAGGCCCTCAAGGGCTTCTACCACTCGTGTCCGCTACTGGATTCTGGCGATCATCGTTATCGCCACCGCAATCAACTACCTGGACCGCGCGAATCTCTCGATCGCTGCGCCGATTATCAAAAAGCAACTGCACATCAGCGACGTCGAGATGGGCCTGATCTTCTCCGGGTTCTCGTGGACCTACGCGGCCTTGCAGATCCCCGGCGGATGGGTCCTCGAACGGATCGGGCCGAGGAAAACCTTCGGGGTCGCCCTGATCTTCTGGTCGATCGTCACCGGGTGCATCAGCCTGGCCAGGGGATTCGGCTCCCTGCTCGGGCTGCGGCTCGCTCTGGGCGCGGCCGAGACACCTGCCTTTCCCGCCAACAACACCCTGGTCAGCAGGTGGTTCCCGACCAGGGAGCGCGGCGCGGCCACAGGCTCGTATACCGCGGGTGAGTATGTCGGGCTAGCCATTGCCGCCCCCCTGCTGGCCTGGATGGCGACGCAGTACGGGTGGCATTCGGTGTTCTACCTGACCGGCGGGCTCGGCCTCGCGTTCGCGTTCGTCTGGCTCGGCTGGATCCGGGACAGCCCCCAGAGTGACAAGCGGGTATCGGAGGCCGAGCTCGAGCACATCGAAAGGGGGGGCGGTGCCATAGCGGCGGTACACGTCGAAGGCCAACCCCGCAGCCACGCGAAGCTCTCTAACATCTTCAAGCTCATCCGCAAGAAGCGCATGCTCGGAGCGCTGATCGGCCAGTTCGCGAATACCTCGACGCTGTTCTTCTTCCTGACCTGGTTCCCGGACTACCTGGTCGAGCAGAAGCATTTCACCCTGCTCAAGGCCGGCATCATGGCTATCATCCCGTACCTGTGCGCGCTGATCGGCACCATGGTCGGCGGTGCCGGGTCGGACTGGATGCTGCGCCGCGGCGTGGCGACGAGCATCGCTCGCAAGGCCCCCATCATCACCGGGCTGATCCTCTCGATGATCATCATCCTCGACAACTACGTGGCCGCGCCGGCGCTCGTCATCTTGTTCTTCTCGATCGCCTTCTTCGCCCAGGGGATGGCGTCGGCCACCGCCTGGACCCTGCTGTCCGACATCGCTCCGGGCAACATGATCGCGCTGACCGGCGGCCTGTTCAACTTCTTCGCCAATGCGGGCGGGGCGCTCTCGCCGTTCGTGATCAGCATCATCCTCAGCGCGACCGGATCCTTCGCCTACGGCCTGCTCTACATCGCGATCCTCGCGGGGGTCGGGGCGCTGTCGTACATCTTCCTGGTCGACCGCGTAGAACGCATCGTCATAGAATGACCTCATCCTTCGCGAGCACTAGCCTTTCGCGACCACTCGGCAATGCAAAGGAGTTAAGGTGGCTCGGTATCTCATCGTCGGCGGCGAGACGGCGGCCAACCCGGAAGTGGTGCAAGAAGCCGAGTCCATTCTGGCCCAGGACAAGGATGCAACGTTCACCCTCCTCGTGCCGGCCACGCACGTCCGGCAATATCTTGGTGAGGTCAAAGGGGAAGACGAAGAAGTGGCGACCCGGATGGCCGAGGCAGCCGTACGGCGCTTCCAGCTCGCCGGCATTCCGCTTGATTACCACATCGGGCCGCCAGATCCGCTCGATGCGGTCGACGAGGAATTCAAGCAGCGGACTTACGACGAAGTCCTCGTCTCCACTTATGCGCCGCGGCGCTCCCGCTGGCTGGCGCAGAAGTTCCCGGACAGGGTCGAGGATAAATACAAGATCCCGGTGAAGCACGTCGAGGCCTCGCCCGATTTCCTGCGGAACCTCGGGGAGTTCGGCCCGTATGTCTGAGCACCGTACGGCTGCGCACCAGAGCTGACCCCCTGCAGCGAGCGCACCGGGGCTGACCGTCTGCGGCGGACGGTCAGCCCCGGTGCGCCTGGGCCTCCACCTTTACGCTTAGCCTCGGTGCGCTTGGGCCTCCACCATGTAGCGGACGCCCTCGCCGGGCCGACCGAAATCCTTCACCTCGACCGCGGACCGGGCGGGCCGGTGGTCGCCGAAATGCCGGGTCCACGCCTCATTGAAAGCGGGCCGATCCCGCTGCAGGTCCCGCATGAAGATGCCGACCCGCACGACATCGGACAGGCCCGCGCCGGCCGCGGCGAGGATGGCGGCCAGGTTCGTGAAGAGCTGGTCCGCCTCCTCGCCTGCCCCCGCCGGCCGCTTGCCGGTCTGCGGATCGTTTCCGAACAGCGCCGAGACAAAGATCCAGCCGCCCGATTCCACCGCCTGCGGCACCGGCCCCGTGTGGAGGGGCGCGTCCGCCGTCTCGATTTCCTTCACGACACCAGTCTTATGCTTCTGGGTTGTCCGGCGGAGCGAAGATGACCAGGACGGTCAGGTCCTCGGTGATGTTAAGGAAGTGGTGGTCCCGGCCGCGGTCCACCGAGATAACGTCGCCCGGCCCGACGCCGAACCTCTCACCTTCGACTTCGAGCTGGGCCCGGCCGTGCTGGATGGTGTAGACCTCGTCCGCGCTGTGCGGGTGCTGAGCATCCTGGCTGCCCGCGGGCAGCAGGTACAGGCCCATCGAGAAGCCGGGTCGCCGCAGGAACTCCCGGTAGGCGGCGGCCGAAGAGCTCTGTGCTTTCTCCACGGCGTCGAGCGAGAACGACTGGTAACCGGCCATGCGATGCTCCTTTACTCGATTGAATCTCCCGGGTCAGGCCCGGTCAGGCGCGTTTGGGGCAGGTCCTACAGCTGACCACCGGCTCTTTCGATGCCACGCTGCTGGGTTTGCTTGGCGTGCGCGGTGTGCCGGATGATGATCTCCCGTACGGCGTCACGATCGGCTCGTTCGTAGGCCTGCACGAGGTCCAGGTGCTCATGCGCCAGGATGCCCTCGATCTCGTCCTGGGTCCGCAGCGCCCGGGAGATCAGGTCGGCGATGGCGAGCTGCTCATAGACGGCGGACAGCGCATCCACCCCGGCGGTGGCCACCAGGTAGCGGTGGAACTCCTGGTTGGCCAGCGCGTAGGAGGCTATGCCGTCCGGATCATCCCGGCGCAGGACGTCGACCGTCGCCTGGGCCAGCCGCCGCAGTCCGGACAGCTGGTCTTGGCTTAGGTGCCCCACCGTCATCTCGGCTACGCCGAGTTCGATCGCCATCCTGGCGTCATGAGCTTCGTTGGAAGTGGCGACGTCAAGCGGCTTGACCACGTGGCCCCGGTCCTCCCTGATCACCAGGTTCTCGGTCACCAGCCGGGTCAGCGCGTACTGCACGGCCGAAGGGGAACTCTTCAGCTGGCCGGCCAGTCGCTCCACGTCCAGTCGCTCATCGGCGCTCACCTGCCGCGTCAAGATGAGGTCCCTGAGCCGCCCGTACGCCTCGGCGTCCTGGATCAGCTCGATCCGGCCGAACCGGCCGCGGAAGTAGGCCAGCGGCGAGCCCTCGCCAGCGCTGGCCCGTACGACGCTGGCGAGCAGGACGCGGTGAGATCCGCCCCGTACCTCCTGTACAACCTGGCATTCGAGCACCGCGAGCGCGCCCGCCAGGATGGGCGCGCCGGTGATCCCGGGCTCGCAGGGCAGATCAAGGAACGGATCGGCGCCTGGCCGGGCGAAGAGCCCGGCCAGATGTTCCTGGTCCTCGGCCAGGATGTTAACCGCGAACGCGCCGGCCTGGCGGACCGCCTCCTGCGTGGCGCTCGCCGCGTTCAGGCACGTCACGATCATCGGAGGATCAAGCGACAGGGACGCGACTGCGCTCACCGTCATCCCGCGGCGCTCGCCCTGGTGCGTCGCGGTGATCACCACCACGCCGCTCATGAACCGGCCGATAACCTGCCGGAAGGCTCCAGCATCCAGCGGCTGCTCATCGACTGGTCTCAAGGGTGCTCCGCTGTCATCGACTATCTCGTGTCGCTCTGGTTCAGTCTGGCATCCTTCCCTGGCCAGACCCCGGCTCGTTCCGTTCAGCGATAAGCCTCGCCGAGGCCGGCGGCTGATCGCGGTGCCGTGTTCCGCACGCCGGGAACGGCCTTGACCCCCGACGCGCGGACGCCGATCGTGTTTTCGTGGCTATCCGGATCATCGACGAACTCGAGCTACGTGACGGCGAGCGGATCGGTGTCCGTCCGATCCGGCTCGCCGACGGCGACCAGCTCGCGGGGCTGCACGCGCGGCTGTCGCCGGACAGCGTCTACCGGCGTTATTTCGGTTTCAAGCCCGTGCTGACCCCGGCCGAGATCCTGCGGTTCACCGGCATCTCCGAGGAGTGGCGGTTCGCCTTGGTCGGTGTCAGGAACACCGGGGAGCTGGCCGGGGTCGCCAGGTACGAAGGCCAGGCCGGGCGCACCGACGCGGAGATCGCCTTGATCGTCGACGACGCGCTGCACCACCTAGGGCTGGGCACCCGGCTGTTGCAGCGGCTGGTGGACGTCGCGGTGGTGAGCGGCATGGCATCGCTGACGGCCGTGGTGCTGGCCTCGAACAGGCCGATGCTCCACCTGCTCCAGGCCCTGAACGTCCCGTCGACCTCCGCCCGGGACTCCGGCAGCATCGAGCTGAGGTTGCAGCTGGCCGGGCTCGAGCTGCCCGCGGACAGATCACGCGTCGCCGCCGCCCATGTGGCCGAGGCGGCCGCCCTCCGCGCCGGACTCACGTCCTGACGCACCAGCAGGAAAGCAAGCGCGCCGTCCCTGGACGGAAACGGGGCTCAGCGGAAATGGGGCTGGCGCATCTGCTCCAGGCTTTCCTGCTTGTGCACTCGCTCGTCGTGGCCGATCTGCCTGAACAGGTCGGCCAGCGACTCGAAGCTGCCGTAGTCGGCCTCGAACGCCGAGGTAAACGGCTCCTTTTCCCATTCCGGGTGCTCGGTGACCAGCGTCATGTACTCGTGCTCGGCATGATCTTCGAAGTCGGCGTTGAGCTGATAGGACCAGGCCGGGTGAAGCACGTACAGAAGCCAGGACACCTGGTAGTAGACGAACGCGATGGCCTGCGGGATCCAGTAGTAAAGCAAGCGGGACTCTTTTTTGCCCGTGCTGGCCACGAGCTCCTCCAGGATCAGCAGGTGCCATTGCTCGTTGTCCTGCTGGACCCGGGCCTGCGCCACCCGGTCGTGGATGCGGCGGGCCAGCCCCGGGCGCAGCGCGACATGGGTGATGGCGATGTAGGCGACCTGCTCCCAGCTCTGGTAGGGAACCCGCGCGACCAGTTCGAGGACCTTGAACTTGGACAGCGTCCGCTTGCGCCGGTAGAGGACGTCGAGCAGCGCGAACAGCACCCTGGCGGGGATTCCGTACGGCCGTCGCGGGGTGTTCAGCGTTTCCTGCTGGGCGTGGGCTAGTGCCTCGTGATCGAGATGCGGCGGCAGGGTTATCAGCCCGGTCTCGGCGTCAGCCATTTGCTCCCCCTAGCGGCAGTAGACCTCTACCGAGCCCAGGCCGTCGAACTCGGCCGCGATGGCGGTGCCAGGCTCGAGCGGAACCGGCGCGGTGAGGCCTCCGGACAGTACGAGCATCCCGGCGCGCAGGCTCTTGCCCTGGGCGCCGAGCCGATTGGCCAGCCAGGCCACCGCGGCCGCCGGGTGACCCGAGACCGCGGCCCCGGCGGCCGTGGCCACGACCTCACCGCCGGCTCGCAGCACGCAGCCAAGCAAGCGGAGATCAACTAGCTCATCGGGGCGCCGAGCCTGCGGGCCGAGTACGATCCGCCCGCCGCTGGCGTTGTCGGCAATGACATCGGGCAGGGTGAAGCGGAAGTCGTCGTACCTGGAGTCGAGTATGTCCACCGCGGCGAAGACGGCTTCGGTAGCGGCCAGCACGCTGGTCACCGTGGCGGGTGCGGTCACGTCGCGGCCGAGCAGGAACGCGATTTCCGGCTCCGCCCGAGGATGGATCAGGCTGCTCCGGTCCACCGGCCCGCCGTAATCGACGATCATGCCGCTGGTTATCCAGCCGTAGAGCGGCTCGGCCACGTTCATGGCTTCTTGCTTGGCCCGGCTGGTCAGGCCGAGCTTGGCCCCGGTCAGCTGCTCGCCCGCGTCCAGCTTGGACTGCACGAACTCCCACTGCGCCGCATAGGCCACCTCGATGTCGATGTCGGAATGGCTGTCGGAGAACGGCGAGATCGCCGTGCGCGCTTCCTCGGCCGCAATGAGCTGGGACGCCATGTCCTTGGCCTCGATCACGTCAGACTCCCTCCGCCGGAGAACCGTGCTGTCACGGTGCCGAGGTAGGCGAATTCAGCGCGGAATACATCGCCGGGCTTCACGCCGATCATCCGGTGGACCGCTCCTGGCAGGACGATGTCACCGGCGTGCAGCGATGCGCCGAAGGTCGCGAGCTTGTTCGCCAGCCAGGCGACGCACCGGGCCGGGTTGCCGAGGACGGCCGCGCCCGCGCCGGTATCGACCAGCTCGCCGTGCCTGGTCACCATCACCCCGACGAGCCGCAGGTCAATGTCGGTCACCTTGCGCAGGTTGCCCCCCACGACCAGCAGGCCGGAGGACGCGTTGTCGGCGACGGTGTCCACCAGCTTGATCTGCCAGTCCGCCACCCTGCTGTCCACGATTTCCACCGCGGGAAGCGCACCGGCGATGGCCGTCAGGGCGCGGGCCGCGGTGACACCGGGACCGGCCAGGTCCTCCTCCATGACAAAGGCCAGTTCCGCTTCTACCCGCGGCTGCAGCAGGCGATCAAGGGCCACCTCATCGCCGTCCTCCACGAACATGTGGTCGAGCAGAACTCCGTAGTCGGGCTCTTTAACGCCCAGAAGCTCCTGCATGGGGAGCGAGGTCAGGCCCACCTTGCGGCCGCAGATCCGGGCCCCATCCGCGATATGCCGGTCGATGTTCAGTGACTGAATGGCGTACGCGTCGTCGATGACGAGGCCGGGATGACGCTTGGTCAGCGGCTCAGCCGGCACCCCGGTGTGTTCCGCCTGCCACAGGTCATCGGCCAGTTCGGAGAGAACTTGTTCGCTTTGCACCCCATATACCTGTCATGCGCGGGCCAGCGTCACAACGAAGGTTCCGCCGTGCGGAACCAAAACGGCCGGGCGGCGGTTTACACGTAAAAATTACGCAGGCAGGAAATTGGCCGGGGCGAGTGCGTCCATCATCAGCGCGGTCAGCAGGCGCGCCTTCGTCTCCTGGATTCGCTCGAGCCCGGCCGCGGTGACCAGCTCGGCCACGAACTCGGCGAACGCCTGGTGGTACATCCGCAGCGCGTAGAAAGCAGGGTTCTCGGACCAGGCGCGGTCGGCGAAGCGGCGATCCTTAGAGTTGAGCGGCATGGGCGGCGTAGCCGCGGTCCCCATCCGGTTCGACAGGACAACCTGGGGTATTGCCGCGAGGCGCTGCGCGTAGCGGAGCCACGCCTGGCTCACGGCGGTCGGGTTGTCCACCGCTCCGCGGAGTACCGCAGCGAGTGACCGGCCCAGCCCGGCGACATCAGGGTCAGCCAGGAATTCGATTTCGCGGGCCAGCGCTGAGGCGGCATGCTCCGGTGACTCTCCCGGTGTGTCGGTCGTCATGCCACTCCTGTCCTGAGTACCCGGGTCGCTCAATCCTGGACCGGACGCCAGACGAAGACCCCTTCGGACGTCCGCACCCGCTCGGCTTGGCCGCGTGCTTCCAGATAGGCGAGGTAGGCGAGGATCTCGGCCATGACGAAGTGCAGCTGCGCGCCCTTGAGCGGCTTCGGGTACAGCTCAGTCGCCAGCTCGGTCACCGTGCGGGGCCCGGACTCGATCGAGGCCAGCACCCGCCCCAGACGGCGGCGCTTGCCCTCGGCGATGCTCGCGGCGCGCGCCGCGCCGTCGGTGAAGGTTTCGCCGTGCCCGGGCAGCACGAGCGCCGGCTCGAGCAGCTCGACCAGCCGCAGTGACTCGAGATAAGAGCCCATGGGATCACGTTCGAAGCCGCGTTCGAAGGTAACCGGCGGTGAAATCGACTTCAGCAGGTGATCGCCCGAGCACAGCAGGCTGTCCTCGGCTGACCAGATACAGATGTGACCGGGGGAGTGGCCTGGGGTGTGCAGGATCTCCCAGGTTCGGCCGCCCGCGTCGAATTTCTCGCCGCCGTGTACCCGTGTCGTCGGCTGTCCGATAGACGGCATGACGGGTATCCAGTCGCGCAGGCCCGTCGCCGCCGCGGCCAGCGTGTCTCCGAAGAGGCCGTGATCAGCGAGCATGAGGCTCCGGCGGTCAACCGCGCTGTCGGGATGGTTGTACTTGGCCCGGTCCAGGTCGGTCTGGGCGTGCATCCACAGGTCCGCCCCGCTGCGGCGGACCACCTCGCCGGCGATCCCGTAGTGATCGATGTGCGCGTGCGTGATGATCAGCCGGTCGAGGTCGTCGAACGTGCGGCCGCATTTGGCCAGTGCGTCGCCGACCGCCGCCGTCCCGTCGTCGACGTCGCCCGGTCGCAGCGGCCCGTCAGCGTAGATGCCGCAGTCGATGAGCGTGTCGCCGCCCGGGTCGGTGAACAGGTAGGCGTTAATGCTCGGAATCCGGTGAATACCGAGAGGGAGCGCGAGAAGGAAGACCCCCTCAGCAACCTCGACTGGCGTCATGAAGCCGAACCTCGCCAATGGCGCGGGTTTTGGCAAACGGTCTTCCGCTGAGCGGGCGGATCACAGCGGAAAGCCGGCATCCGGTTCCGTCGCCAGGAACCTAAAGATTTTTACCGACCGAACGAACGGTGGTGCGCGTGCGCGCCGTCCCACTGAGCAAGAAGGCCGCAGACACGGACCGGGTGCGTGCGCGACCGTTCAGGTACGCCTGCGACGGCAGCGTGAAAGGCGGAACGATGAATACGGACACCCTGTCTGACCAGCCGGTAAGCCCCTACGTGATTCACGGGGTGACCGGACTGCGGGAGCGCGCAGGCTCATCGCTCGGGACGAGCAGGTGGATCACCGTGGACCAGGAGATGGTGACCACATTTGCCGACCTCACCGGTGACACGCAATGGATTCATGTCGACCCGGAGCGGGCCAAGGAGGGACCATTCGGGGCGACAGTCGCGCACGGGTTCTTTACCCTGGGCCTGTCGACTGGCCTGCTCTGGGACATTTGCACCGTCGAAGACGTCGGCATGATCCTCAATTACGGGCTTAACCGGGTCCGGTTTCCCGCGCCCATGCCCGTAGGCTCGCGCATCCGCGTGCACGTATCTCTGGCCGAAGTGACCGAGATAGCCGACGGGATCCAGGTCGTCTATCACCTCGAGTATGAGATCGAGGGCAAGGAAAAGCCCCCCTGCGTGGCCGATCTCGTCTTCCGTTATTACACCTAGCCCGTGACTAGCGCTACTTCCCCGGGACCTTAGGAGAGTCGGTCATGCCACCCACCCGCGCCAGACGGAAAACGGGCAGTAAAAGCGAGCCGGTAGAGAGCCGCGACAAGCAGCTGCTGCTGCGGATCTTCGAGACGATGGTGATGACGCGCGCCGTCGAGGACCGGATGGTAAGCATGTACCGGTCCGGCGATCTGCTGGGCTCCCTGTACACCGGGCACTGGCATGAAGCCATCTCGGTCGGCACCGCTTCCGCGCTCCGCCAGGATGACTTCCTCGCCCCGATCCACCGTGATCTCGGGGCTCACCTGTGGCGCGGCATGGACCCGGCGCAGATCATGGCCAGCTTCATGGGCAAGGCCACCTCGCCCACCGGCGGGCGCGACGGCACGCTGCACTACGGGCGGCTCGACCTGAACATCTACAACCTGCCGAGTCACATCCCGGACAACTACCCGGTGGCCCTCGGGTTCGCCTTCGCGTTCCAGTACCGGGACCAGGACGGTGTGTCGCTGGCCTACTGCGGCGACGGGTCGACCTCGGAGGGCAACTTCCATGAGTCGCTCAATATCGCCGCCGCCATGAAGCTGCCGGCCATCTTTGTCGTCGAGAACAATCAGTATGCCTATTCCACGCCGGTGCGCATGCAGTCCGCGGTTAAGGATTACTCCGTAAAGGCGCAAGCCTACGGAATGCCGGGCGTCACCGTCGACGGCACCGATGTGCTGGCGGTTTATGACGCCACGAGCGAGGCGGTGGCGCGGGCCCGGGCGGGCGAGGGTCCCTCGCTCATCGAGGGCGTGACCATGCGGATGCACGGCCATGCGGAGCACGACCCGGCCGACTACGTGCCGCGGGAGTTGCTGGAGGAATGGCAGAAACGCGACCCGGTGGCGCTGTTCGAGAACGTCCTGCTCGAACACGGCATTATTGACGAGGAAACAGCAGGTAAAACGCGCGCGGCCGCGCGCCAGAAAGCTATCGAGGCGCGCAAGAAGGCGCTCGCGGATCCCCTTCCCGACCCGGCGACCGTGGAGCAGGGTGTATATGCAGACTGACAACGGTCAGGTGACCTACCTCGATGCCATCTCCCAGGCCCTGATGAGCGAGATGGAGGCCGATCCGGACGTTTTCATCATCGGTGAGGACGTGGGCCAGTTCGGCGGTGCCTTCAAGGTCACCAAGGGATTCCTGGAGAAGTTCGGGCCCCGCCGCGTGGTGGACCCGCCCATGGCGGAGTCCGGGTTCACGGGCCTGGCGGCGGGTGCGGCGCTGGTGGGACTGCGTCCGGTGGTGGAGTATCAGTTCGCCGACTTCATCTCGGCCGCGTTCGACCAGATCATCAACGTTATGGCCCGGCATCATTACCGGACGGGTGACCCGATGCCGGTGACGATGCGGGCGCCGTTCGGCGCGCGCCTGCGCGCCGGCCCCACCCATTCCCAGAGTGTCGAGTCGTATTTCGCTCATGTGCCCGGCCTGAAGATCGTGGTTCCCGGCACCCCGGAGGACGCCGCCGGCCTGCTGATCAGCTCGATCAGGGACAATAACCCGGTCCTGTTCCTGGAGAGCAAGTACCTCTATCGCCGGCTGCGGACTCAAGGCCCGTTGTCGCTGGAACCCGTGCCGCTCGGGCAGGCCAAGGTGGTCCGCGAAGGCAGCCAGGTCAGCGTCATCACCTACGGGGCCTATGTGTCCGAGTGCCTGGCCGTCGCGGCCGAGCTGGACAAGGAGGGCATCTCGGCCGAGGTTGTCGATGTGCGGACACTGGTCCCGCTCGACGTGGAGACCATCGTGTCATCGGTACGGAAAACCTCGCGCGCCGTCGTCGTGCACGAGGCGGCACGACGGCTCGGTTACGGCGCCGAGATCGCCGCGACCATCCAGGAGGAGTGTTTCTGGTGGCTCGACCAGCCGGTCCTACGGGTGGCCGCCTTGAACACCCCCACGCCGACCAGCCCGCCGCTTGAGGACGCGGTCGTGCCTCAGGCCGCCCAGATCGCCGAGACCGTGCGGAAGGTGGCAACGGCATGACCGACTATGACGTGATCGTGCTCGGCGGCGGCCCGGGGGGCTACGCGGCCGCGCTGTACGGCGCCTCCGCCGGGCTCAAGATGGCCCTGGTTGAGGAGAGGAAGGTCGGCGGCACCTGCCTGCACCGCGGGTGCATCCCCGCGAAGGCCCTGCTGCAGGCCGCCGAGGTGTACCGGACGATCGGCCATGCCGACACCTTCGGCTTCCGGCTGCCAGAAGGTGCCACGGCCGTGACCGACTGGCCCGCCCTCAACGCGAGGAAGAGCGGTATCGTCAACCAGCTGCACACGGGCCTGAGCGGACTCCTGCGCAGACGCAAGGTCACGATCATCGAAGGGCACGGCCGGCTGACGGCGGACGGTGCCGTGGAGGTTGACGGCCAGACCACGAACGCGCGGGCCGTCATCGTGTGCACGGGCTCCGCGCCCCGCTCCATCCCGGGCCTGGACCTCGACGGCGACCGGGTCATCAGCTCCGATGAGGCCACCAACAGCGCCGACGCGTCCCTGCCGGAACGCATCGCCGTCGTGGGCGGGGGCGTCATCGGTTCTGAGTTCGCGTCCGTGTTCACCGATCTGGGCACCCAGACGACCTTGCTCGAAGCCCTGCCCGAGGCCGTCCTGCCCATCGGGCCCGACCGTGATGTCGCTAACGTGCTGGCCAAGGCGCTCGCCCGCCGGGGCACCAAGATCTACGGCGGGGCCAGGGTCAGCCCGCTCGAGCGGACCAATAGCGGGCTCCTGGTTTCCTTCGAGACCGCGAAGGGCGCCGAGAAGATCGAAGTCGATCAGGTTCTGGTGGCCATCGGCCGCCGGCCGGTCACCGAGGACATCGGGGCCGAAGCGGCCGGCGTGGCGGTCTCCGACCGCGGCTTCATCGACGTTAATCCGGCCACCATGGCCACCACGCGGGAGAACGTCTACGCGATAGGTGACTGCGTCAGCACCCCTGGACTGGCCCACGTCGCCTACGCCGAGGCGATCGTCGCCATCCACACGATCCTGGGCGAGCGCGCGGTGCCCGTCGACTACGACCGGGTGCCATGGGTCGTCTACACCCACCCCGAGGTCGCGTGGAGCGGCCTGACCGAGGCCGAGGCCCGGGCGGCGGGCCGGGACATCGAAGTACACAAGCACATGTTCGCGGGCAACGGCCGGGCGATGATCATCGGCGACACCGATGGCATGGTCAAGGTGGTGGCGGAGAAAGGCGGCCCGATCCTGGGTGTCCACCTGGTCGGGCCGTGGGCGAGCGAGCTTCTGGCCGAGACGTACCTCGCGGTCAACTGGGAGGCCCTGCCGTCGGAGGTCGGCGCCTTCATCCATCCGCATCCCAGCCTGTCCGAGGCCATTGGCGAGACGATGATCACCTTTACCGGCCGATCGCTGCACGGCTGAGCCCTAGGAGATATGTAATGAGCGGTGACGTTTACGAGGTCACGATGCCGAAGCTGGGCGAGACCGTGACAGAGGGTGTCGTCTCCCAGTGGCTGAAGCAGGTCGGCGACACCGTTGCCTTCGACGACCCGCTCTTCGAGGTGTCGACCGACAAGGTGGATTCGGAAGTACCGAGCCCGTATGACGGCGTCCTGCTCGAAATCCTGGTCCCCGCCGGTGACACGGTCCCCATCGGAACCCCTATCGCCCGGATCGGCGAGCCCGGTGCGGCCTCAGCGTCGGCCGCGACCCCGGCGCCCGCCGGCACGGCCACGGCAGTGCCAGCCGCGGCGGCGACGCCCACTGCGGCGGCACCCGCGGCCGGGGTGTCGGAAACGAACGAGCCCGTCACCGGACCCGCCGCGTCGGCGGGCAACGGCCACTCCGGAGTGGCGCTGTCCCCCGTCGTACGGCGGCTAGCGGCCGAGAAGGGCATCGACCTGGCCGCGATATCCGGTTCTGGCGCGGGCGGGCGGATCCGTCGCGAGGACGTAGAGCGTGCGATCGCGACGCCACCCGCCGCGGGGGCTCCGTCGGCCGTAGCCGCTGCCGCGCCGGCCACCGTCGCGGCGCCCGCCGCGACGCCGGCTCCCGTGGCCGCCCAGAAGCCGGCCGCGAGCGTGTCCCCGGGCGACGAGGTCGTCAAGCTGTCCCGGATGCGGTTGATCACCGCGGACCTGATGGTCAAGTCGCTGAGGACCTCGGCGCACGTCTGGACCTCGGTCGAGGTGGACTTCGAGCACGTCGAGCAGGTCAGGCAGCGCCACCGGGAACAGTTCAAGAAGAGCGAAGGCATGTCGCTGACCTACCTTCCCTTCATCGCCCGGGCCGTGTGCGACGCGCTGCGCGAGTTTCCCGCGGTGAACGCCTCGATCGACATCGAGAACCAGACGATGACCATGCACCATTACGTGAACCTTGGTATCGCGGTCGATCTCAGCGAGCAGGGCCTGGTGGCCCCGGTAGTGAAGAACGCTGATTCGCTCAATATCCGCGGCCTGGCCCGCAATATCACCGCGGTCGCCGCGGGGGCACGCGCCCGGACACTCGCGGCCGCCGACATGAGCGGCTCGACGTTCACGATCACCAATCCTGGCCCGTTCGCCAGCTACGCCTCCGCGCCGGTGATCAATCAGCCGAACGTGGCGATCCTGTCCACCGACGGGATCGCCCGGCGCCCGGTCGCGGTGGGGGACGCTATAGCCATTCACCACATGAGCATCCTGGGCTTCTCTTATGACCACCGCGCCTTCGACGGCTCGACCGCGTCCCTGTTCCTCCGGTATATTCGCGATGCCATCCAGGACCGTGGCTGGGACGCCGAGCTGTCCTGACGCGAGCCGGGTTGCCCAGTAACCGGTTCGCCGACAACGGATCGTCGCGGATCGCCTATGAGCTGTACGGTCATGTCGGGCGCCGCGCACCCTGGCTCGTCCTCATCCAGGGCCTCGGGTTCGACCGTTCCGGCTGGGCGCCTGTCATCTCCGCGCTCAGACGACGATTCCGCCTGGTCCTGATCGACAACCGGGGCAGCGGCCGCAGCACGACCGCGGACCGGAAGTTCACCGTGGCCGACATGGCGATGGACGTGACGGCCGTGCTCGACAGAAGCCGGATTACGCGCGCCCACGTGCTCGGCGCCAGCCTGGGCGGAATGGTGGCCCAGGAACTAGCCATCAGGTTTCCGCAGCGCGTGGATCGCCTGGTCCTGGCCTGCACGACACCCGGCTGGCCGTATGGCTATCCCATGCCGCGCGCCTCGGTGCGGCGGATGACCGAGGCGGCCAGCCTGCCGGTCGAGGTGGCGCAGCGCAGCCTGGTGGAGAACGCGCTGGCGGCAGACACCCTCGAAACCCATCCCGAACTGGTCGAGCGTATCGTCCGCAAACAGAAAGCCAAATCCGGCGATCCGGCTTCGTGGAAGGCACTGGCCAACGCCGGCGCCACCTATTCCGGCGGGACGCGGCAGTCACTTATCCAAGCGCCGACCCTGATTATGTACGGTGACGCCGATGAGGTGGTGGACCCACGTAACAGCAAGCTCCTAGCCAGCCGCATCCCCAGCTCGCAGGTAGTAGTCTTTCCCGGCCTTGGCCATCTGTTCTTCTGGGAGAAGCCGGCTCAATTCGCTAAAGCCGTTACATCCTTCCTGCAAGCCCCGGCGGAAAAACCGCTGAACGGCCACGATCCCATCTAGCGGGAGACATCTTTGTACCTGCGCAGGCTGCGGCGTGAGATAGAAGCAGCAGGCGTAGCCGGAGGAGAGATCTCCTCTGGCGCCACCGCGTAAAACTTAGCCGGTTCCGCCCAAGAGAGGACCAGATATGTCGACACCCAGCTTGCCGCAAGACACCGATGAGGCCGTCAAGCGAGTTAAGGAGCTCAGCGATCGGCTGATCGAGCTAACGAAGAAGAACGGCGTAGGCTGGCTGGAGGCCTATGAGAAGAGCCTGACCAGGATGCTGGAGCTGCAGCAGCGCGCCGCCGCCGCCACGCAGATCGAGTGGATAAACACGCTAGCAGCGACTAATGCCGACTTCATGCGCGAAATGTCAGCAGTGTACTTCCAGACCGTTCGCGATCAATTGAAATAGTGCTTGCCCGCAGCGGCGTGGCGGCGCCGCTGCGGGCATTCCGTCCAACCCGCTAACCCGGCGAACTGATGGCAGACTGACCCACGACGAAGCTCCGGTGGCTGGGATCTGTGCGAGGATCCCTGTTCCTACCGGAGCTTCGTCGGTAATCTACGCGGTCCGCTGAATTATCCTCCAGCGCTCATGGACACCGAAAGCTCCCGATCAGGTGCCTGGTGTACAGTCCGGTTCGACGCATACTGCTCGGTGATCGTTGCGAAGCAGCCGGAGTGGTTGCTGGCGGCGAGTTCTCTGGACAGGCCGCGGGCGGCTATGGTCAGGACGGAGCTTGCCATCTGCAGGTCGGTGCGGAGGTTGGGGACGGTGAGCTCGAGGGCGGCGACGGCGATGCCGCCGGATCCGAAGACCGGCACGGCGACTTCGGAGACGCCGGCCTTGTATTCCCATCGTGATACCGCGACGCGGGTGAGCCTGATGCTGGCCAGGGCCTGGCGGAGCCGGTCCGGGTCGGTGACGGTGTTCGGGGTGTAGCATTTCAGGCCGCCGCCGATGATGTGGTTGAGGATGTCGGCGGAGGAGAACGCCAGCAGTGCCTTGCCCAGGGCGGTGGCGTGGGCGGGCAGCCGGGAGGTCTGGGCGAAGGTGGTGACCGGGCTGTGGTCGCAGCGTTTTTCGATGTAGGCGACGTCGGTGCCGGTCAGGACGCCGAGCCGGGCGCCGGCCCGGGCGGCGGTGACGAGGTCTTCCAGGACCCGCCGGGCTGATTCCAAGATGGCCGGGGTGTAGGACCTTTGGCTGCTGATGGCCTTGATGGGCAGGCCGATCCGGAACATGGACTCGTTGGTGCGTTCCAGCACGCCCCATCCGGCGAGCTCGGTGACCAGGCGGTGGGCCGTGGAGACGGGCAGGCAGGTCAGCCGGGCGATTTCGGTGAGCGAGTGCTCGTTGCCGTCGTGGAATGTGAGCAAGATCGCCACGATCTTGCTGGTCACCGAGCGGCCAGGCTCCGCTGAGTTGCCCGCCATTGGGTCTCCCTTTCCTAGCAGTAGCTTTCGAGCATTAGCACGAAATGCGGATGAGTCTGTCTGCGAAAAGGCGTGCCTCATCTCGGAGTTGACATGGCAGCGGCTTGTCCCGGGGACACCCAGGGTGGAAGCCTTGCCACCCTGGTGTGATTCTCTAATAAGGACAAATGGGTAGCAAGCGTTTCGTTCCACAGGATGGAATGCGGGGAACTCAAGATGCCCTTAAACTTGTCAGATGCCGGGCCCTTAAGCTTGCCGCAACTGGCTGATCACGGTCACCGCAGGGCCCAGACGAACCCAGGCGGAAAGGGACGGATCGGGACGTGACCTGCGGCGCAGCAGGCCATCGACGGGCTACTCGCGCTGCAGGACGCCGCGGACGCGGACCCAACGCGCCTCCCGGCTCTCGGTCAGGACTGCTCCGTTTCTTGATCTATTCGCTTTCTTGACTCCTTTATTTCCTGAATGGGATCGCCTGCGGCGCCAGGCTCTCCCGGCGGTCAGGGGCAGTCTCGGACCGCCGTCTGGCGGGGACGGTATTTACGCTGGCCGTTGTATGGCCAGGGGGGTGCTGATCGGAATAGTCTGGGGTAAGATCACACTAGTCTGAAGCAATCGGACAGGAGACAGCGGACGTATGGCGGCGGACACGGTGGGTGCAGCGCAGCACCAGGTCGGTCCTACGTCTGTCCTGGAACGTGTCTTCGCGATACTGGACTGCTTCAGCGCCGAGGAGCCGGAGCTGACGCTGGCGGAGCTGGCGTCGCGGACAGCGATCCCGAAGTCGACGGTCCACCGGCTCGCCAAGGTACTGGTCGAACAGAGGCTCCTGAAGCGGACTGACGCCGGGTTCTGCTTGGGCATCCGCCTGTTCGAGCTGGGGGAGCTCGTGGGTGAAATGCGCGACCTCCGCGACGCTTCCCTGCCGTTCCTTGAGGAACTGTTCGAGCTCACGCACGAGACCATTCATCTCGGCGTGCTCGATGGAAACGAAGTGCTGTACTTCGTCAAGATCGTCGGATATAAGGCGTTTGCGCTGCCGACGCGAACCGGCGGGCGGTGGCCGGTCTACGCGAGCGCGCTGGGCAAGGCGCTGATGGCCTTCGGGCCCGCGGATCCGCTGCAAATCCTGCCGTCGGCGGCCCTGAAGCCGCTGACGCCATACACGATCATTGACCCGCAGCGGCTGAAGCGGGAGCTGGCCATCGTCCGCCGGGTCGGGACCGCGATCGAAAGCCAGGAGGCCGTTCTGGGAAACGCCTGCGTGGCCGCACCGATCTTCGACGCTGCTGGCCAGCTTGTCGCAGCGGTTTCCGTCAGCGGGCCACCCCTGCGGCTTCGGCCGGTGCAGCGAGCGCCAATTGTGCGCCGCACCGCGGCCAAGATCACCCAGCGAATCAGCGGTAAGTTGCCCGAGGACTTGTACTGACAGCCAAGGCTCCGGCGTGTTCCGGACATTCACGGAACGCGCCGGAGCCCTGTACTGACAGGCGCTCCGTATTCAGTCGCTGAAGAACTCGGTCACGGCCCGGTTAAAGTCCGCAGTGCGCTCGATCATTGACCAGTGTCCGCAGTGGGAGAACACGTTGAGGTCGGCGTTGTCGATCAGCTCCTCGAGCCGCAGGGAGGTCTGCACCGGGATGACCTGGTCCTCCCGGCCATGGACGATCAACGTCCGGTGCGGGAGCCGGCGGATGTCGTCCTCGGGAGTGCACATAGCCTCCACCCAGCGCTGCCGCGGGGCGGGGAACATCGCGGCGAAGGACTCCTGGAAGCCGGGCTGGATGCTGCCGCGGTACCGCACCTCCGCGAGTTCGTCGTTCACGAGCTCCCTGGAGTAAGCGAATACGTCGAGTACCTTGCGCATGTTCTCGAATGACGGCTCGTAACCCCAGACGCGTTCCAGGCCCTCGGTGATGGGGAATGGGACGCCCATGCTCCCCATCAGCACCAGCTTGCCGACCCGATCGGGATGCTGGGTCGCGATGCGCAGCGCGATCGCGCCGCCGAAGCTGTTGCCGACCAGGTGAGCCTTCGGCAATTCTAGCGTATCCATCAGGCCAACCACCTGGTCAGCCCAGGTCTGTACGCCGTATTCGACGTTCGCCGGCCGTTCTGAGAAGCCGAAGCCGACCATATCCGGCGCCACCACCCGGAAGTTCTCCGCGAGGGCAGGCAGCACGAGGCGCCAGTTGGCATAGGAGGTGACTCCAGGTCCTGATCCATGGATCAGGACCACCGGATCGCCTTTGCCCGCCTCAAGATAATTGGTCTTGATGCCATTGGCGTCCGCGGTCGCGCCGATCTCCGGGTTCTCGCCAGTTGCCATGCTCTGCTCCATCCAGGTGAGCACACTTATGGGACAGTCAGGGTAGCTCGGTATGCCATCGTCCGGTCCTGGTCTCTGGCAGCGCCTGGGAGGCGAGTATCGCGCGGTAATCGCTCCGCTCGTACCCGATCGCCCGGCAATAGCCGTTGAGCAGTACCGGGTGGAAGCCCATCCGGTAAAAAGCCGCGATGTCCTTCGAGTCGAAGGCCTTGCGCTCTTCGTCGGTGAGATCGTAGCTGCCGGGGTCGAAGTTCGGTGCCGCACCGCTGCTGACCTCACCGGCCCTCAGGAAATCGAATACGCACCTGTGCAGCTGATACAGGCTCATGGCACCTCATCTTCCGCAATGGCCTTCGGGGCTTGCCCGGCTCCGGCGTCTTCGCAGTCTGCCATTCTCGCGAACGGGGCACCGCTCTCCTTCTGCTCAGCAGGAGACGCGGGCCAAGGCCCGAGGGTCGAGCTCCGGCGACGCATCCCGGGTGGGTCATGGGTTAGGAGATGGGCTCGAAGCGGGAGACCCCCATGCCTGTGATCCACGGGTAGATCGGCTCATAGGCCATGGTCTGACCGCGGGCCGGTGCGACAGCCCCGGCGACCGCGAGCCAGCTGCGGATCTCATGCGCCCCGTTGCCGGCCAGCTCGAGTTCCTCATCGGACAGATCCAGCACCGCGTCTATGTCGCCTCGCTCCAGCACGTCGAGGAACCACCGGTCGAACTCCTCGTCGATGTCCCCCACCCGGGGCACGCCGATGAAGTGCGACAAACCGCCCGCCCCGACCAGCGCGACCCGGTCCAGCCCGACGTAGGAACGGATAGCCTCGCCCAGCGCGACGCCGAACGCGTACCAGCGCCGCAGCGGCATCATCGGGTACACCGCGCAGTTCTGCACGATCGGTATCAGCGGCAGCTGCAGCTGCGGGTCGAGCTCGTGGTACACGGTCATCACCCCGTGATCCAGCTCCAGCTGGTGGGAGAACGCGGGGTCGAACCCCGTGTTCAGCAGGCTCCGGGTGATGTGGTTGGCCAGGCCCGGATGCCCGGGGATCCACGCCTTGCTGATCGGCAGCCAAGCCTCGGTCGGGCCCCAGTTGCGCTCGCCCACGCCGACGCAGATCTGCGGGAAGTTCTCCAGGAAGAAGTTGGTGAAATGCTCGTTGGACAGCACCACGCACGCCTGCACGCCAGCCCGGCGGGCATCATCGCGAATGATCTCCAGCGCCCCGAAAAACCGGTTCCGCTGCTGCTCTTCCGCCGAATCACGGGCCGCGGCCATCATCGGCGCGTGTGACGAGCAATAGGCAATGCTGATCTCGGTCATGGACCTCTCCCTGCCGCCGAACGCTGTCCACCTGCAGTGTTGCACTCGGGCCGCCCCGCCCGGCCAGCCCTCTTCCGTCCAGTGATTACCGGGTCCCGCGTCGCCGCCGTTCAGGTCAGGCCGAGCAGCCCGGCCGCGTTGTCCCACAAGATCGCGCGGGCCTGCGCCGAGGGCAGGTCCGCGGCCGCGATGCTGGCCAGCGGCTCGGCGTCGCGCAGCTCGAACGGGTGATCGGTGCCAAGCAGGACGTGGCCCGCGCCGACGTCTTCGACCAGCCGCCGCAGCAGGACCGGGGTGAACACCGCGGTGTCGTAATAGAGGCGTCCGGTATAGAAACTGGGCGGCTTGGCCGTGGTGTGGGCGACGTCCTTGTTGCGCCAGCCCATGTCCATCCGGCCGCGGATGGCCGGCAGGCAGCCACCGCCGTGGGCCAGGCACAAGGTCAGGTCAAACCGCTCAAGGACGCGGCCGAAAACCAGCCGCGCGACGGCCAGCGCGGTTTCCATCGGGTAGCCCACCAGCTGGGCCAGGTAGAAGTCCCGCTGACGGTAAGCGTCAGGGACGCCGCTCGGGTGCAAGAAGACGAAGGTGCGACGCTCCGCCAGCAACTCCCACAGCTCTTCGTTCACCGGATCATCAAGATCAAGCCCGGCCCCGCGGCTGCCGATCGCGATGCCCGCCATACCCAGCTCGTCCAGGCAGCGCCGGGCCTCCTTGGCCGCTCCGGGCCAGCCGAGCGGGACCGAGCCGAGGGCGACCAGCCTGCCCTGCCCGCCGGCCACGTAGGCGGCGAGCTCGGTGTTGCCGCGAGCGACTACGTCCCTGACCAGCCCGCCGTCGTCAGCGGTGGAGCAGAACAGGAACGGCGGCATCGAGACGGCGTGATGGCTGACCCCGACGTCGTCCATCTCGGCCAGCCGCACGCCCACGTCATGCTGCGAGCGTGCCAGCGGCAGCGGGACCCGGTCGCCGACGCCGCTGACCCGCGAGTCGAGGCGGATCACCTCGTCGGCCGCGCCAGAGACGTCCGCCAGGCCCAGGTCGGCAAGCCAGGAGAGCAGCGGCATCGGCATCGCGTGCGCGTGCACGTCGACGACCGGATCACGCTGGGATGGCTGGCCCATCAGACCTCCACTCCACCCGCAGGGCCGCCCGCGCGCCGAAGCGTTCGAGGTGACGGCCTGCTACGTCCTGGATGTGCGCCAGGCCCTGGACGTTTTCCGCGGTCGCTTCGAGCACGAGCAACGCGCCCTCACCGGTCAGCTTGCACTGGCCGTCATGGACAGCGATCACACCTGTCCCGTCAGGTCGCAGTTCCGTGGTGGCCTTGTGGCTGAGGTGGCTGACGAGCTGTCTGATATAGCGGTCTGGTGTCGCGGTGGCGACTTCCGCACGCGCATAGAGCATGCAGCGAGCGTATGACCGCCCGGTTACGCAGACGATCAGGCCTTCCACTTGATGGAATGCCATCTTGTTGATGGGATGCCCTCTTGCCCGCGGGCGGCCTAACGCCGCGGGACGGGCCGGTGGTCACTGAGCGGAAGAGCCTGATCGGCCGGGCTCGCCCGAGTGCCACACTGCTGAAGGCGGCGTTGAGCGGCAGTCTACGGAGGTATCACTGTGCTCCCTGTTGCGAATGCCAAGGCATACAACAGTCTCTGGCAGTTCAAAGCCGACGCTTGGTCTTCGCTGGAAGATGCGGCCGTAGAGCTGAGCGTCGCGAGCGCGGGGAAGCGGTCCCTTGAGCGGGCGGTCGAGACCGCCACTGAACTGCTGGATGTCCTGGGGCCGATCGAGCGGCTCTATGCGTATCCGGGCCCCCAGGAATTCTCCAAGGTCCGGCGGATGTTCGCCGCCGGGAAGTATGACCAGTTCGCCGCCATGGTGGGGGAGATCAACCGGGCCTTCGTCACTGACTCCTTCCGTACCGGCCAGGTGCGGAACCTGGGCCGCGTGGACCAGGCATCCGATCGCGACACCCATCCGGGCGAGCAGACCGGGGGGAACCGGCCCTATTTCGAGGTCCTGGTCGTCGAGGACATGAACGAGCAGCAGGAGCGCGCGTTGCGCGAGGAGTTGCGGCGGGCGCGCCGTCCGGACGACCAGTTCGTCTTCGAGATCGTGGTCGTGCCCAGTTTCGACGAAGCGATCATGGCCGCTCGGCTGAACTTCGCGTTGCAGGCGTGCGTAGTCTGCCGCCGGTTCGTGCACAAGTCCCGGCATGACTCGTCCTTCCTCGCACAGCTGGTAGAAAGCGCCAGACCCGATGACCTGATGGAGCGCTCGCCGGATGACCGCGCCCAGGAGCTGGCCCGGGCGCTGGCCAGGGTCCGGCCAGAACTGGACCTGTACCTGATGACCGAGAGCTCGGTCGAGGATCTGGCCGGCCGGCTCAGCCATCATTTCCGGCGGATTTTCCATTCCCGGGAAGGGGCGCTGGAGCTGCATCTTTCCATCCTGGACGGGGTGGAAGCCCGGTACCGGACGCCGTTCTTCAGCGCGCTGCGCAGCTACAGCCACCGGCCGACCGGAGTGTTCCACGCACTGCCGATCTCGCGTGGCAAGTCCATCGTAAACTCGCACTGGATCCGGGACATGGTCGATTTCTACGGCCTGAACATCTTCATGGCCGAGACCTCGGCGACCTGTGGCGGGCTGGATTCGCTGCTGGAGCCGACCGGGCCGCTGCGCGAGGCGCAGCAGCTGGCGGCTCATACGTTCGGGTCGCGCCAGACCTACTTCGTCACCAACGGGACCTCGACGGCGAACAAGATCGTGGCGCAGGCACTGGTCCAGCCGGGCGACATCGTGCTGGTGGACCGGAACTGCCATCAGTCGCATCACTACGGCCTGATGCTGGCCGGGGCGATGGTGAGCTACCTGGAGGCCTACCCGCTGCATCAGTACTCGATGTACGGCGCGGTGCCGCTGCGGGAGATCAAGCGCCAGCTGCTGGCGCTGCGCCAGGCCGGCAAGCTGGACCGGGTCAAGATGCTGCTGCTGACCAACTGCACCTTCGACGGCGTCGTCTATAACCCCGGGCGGGTGATGGAGGAGTGCCTGGCCATCAAGCCCGACCTGGTCTTCTTGTGGGACGAGGCCTGGTTCGCCTTCGCCAGGTTCCACCCGGTCTACCGGCCGCGCACCGCCATGCGGGCCGCCCGCACCCTGATCGAACGGCTCCGCCTGCCGGAGTACCGGGCCCAGTACGACAAGTTCGCCGATGAGGTCGGCGCGATCGACGCCGCGGACGACGAGGTGCTGCTTGAGCGGCGGCTGCTGCCGGATCCGGCGCGGGCCCGGGTCCGGGTGTATTCGACTCAGTCGACGCATAAGACGCTGACCTCGCTGCGGCAGGGGTCGATGATCCACGTCACCGACCAGGACTTCAGCCAGAAGGCGGAGGAGAACTTCCACGAGGCGTACATGACGCACACCTCGACCTCGCCCAACTACCAGATCCTGGCGTCTTTGGACCTGGGCCGGCGGCAGGCGGCGCTGGAGGGTTTCGAGCTGGTGCAAAAGCAGATCGAGAACGCGATGCGGCTCCGCGACGCGGTCGACAATCACCCGCTACTGAGCAAGTACATGCGCTGCCTGAGAACCGTGGACCTGATCCCGGCCGAGTACCGTACCTCAGGGATCAGCCAGCCGCTGCAATCAGGGCTGAAGAACATGATCAAGGCGTGGGACACCGATGAGTTCGTGCTTGATCCGTCCCGGATCACGATCCATATCGGCGCCACCGGCATCGACGGGGATGTGTTCAAGCGCAGTCACCTGATGGACCGGTACGGCGTGCAGATCAACAAGACCTCCAGGAACACCGTACTGTTCATGACCACGATCGGCACCTCCCGCAGTTCGGTGGCCTACCTGGTCGAGGTGCTTGTGAGCATCGCCCGGGATCTCGACCATCAGATTATCGACATGAGCATGACTGAGCGCGCCGCGCATGAGCGCGCGGTGCTGCGGCTGACCGCGCCGTCGGCGCCGCTGCCCGACTTCAGCGGCTTTCACCCCAGCTTCACCGGCGCCCGCGGGCTGCCCACCCCGGAAGGGGATGTGCGACGGGCCTTCTACCTGTCCTACAACGACGCTTACTGCGAGTACCTCATGCCGGACGAGGTGGAGCAGCGGGTGGAGAACGGCCAGCAAGTCGTGTCCGCGAACTTCGTCACGCCTTATCCGCCTGGCTACCCGGTGCTGGTGCCTGGCCAGGTGTTCAGCCAGGAGATCCTGTCGTTCATGCGGAGCCTGGACACCCCCGAGGTGCACGGTTACCGGCCCGATCTGGGCTACCGCGTCTACATCGACAAGGCCCTGGAGATCGCCGCCGCCGCCACCGCCATGGAGATCGCCGTCGCCGGCGAGCAACCCCCTCAGCCGCAGGCCGGCCCGGCCCGCAGCGGGAGCAAGGGTTCATCGGGCAGCAAACCCAAGGGCAATCGAGCGCCAAATTCGTAAGGAGCAGAAATGATCAGCGGGACGACCACCTTGATCGCGCACGTGGGCTATCCGACCCATAGCTTCAAGTCGCCGCTTATCTACAACCCATGGTTCGAGAAGAACGGCATCGACGCTGTCGTCGTACCGATGGGCGTCAAAGCGGAGGAGTACCCGGAATTCTTCAAGTACCTGTTCAAGATGACCAACATCCGGGGTGCCCTGATCACCATGCCGCATAAGGTCACCACCATCCGGCTTGTCGATGAGGTAACACCCACCGTGCAGATCGCCGGTGCCGCTAATGCGGTGCTGCTGCGCGAGGACGGGACGCTGCTCGGCGACCAGTTCGACGGGGCCGGGTTTGTCCGCGGAGTCGAACGCAAGGGCTTCCCGCTGGCCGGCAAGCGAGCGCTCGTGGTCGGCAACGGCGGAGTCGGATCGGCCATCGCCGCGTCGATCGCCGCCGCGGGCGTCGCGGCCCTCGGCCTGTTCGATCCCTATAAGGAGTCGTCCGAGGCGCTCGCCGCCAGAATCGACGAGCACTACCCGGAGATCCAGATCGACACGGGCTCCAGCGACCCGGAGGGCTATGACATCGTCGTCAACGCCACGCCACTTGGCATGAACGACGGCGACCCGCTGCCGATGGACGTCGACCGGATCTCACCGGACACGTTCGTCGGCGAAGTCGTGATGAAGCAGCAGATCACGCCGTTCCTGCAGGCCGCCATCGATAAAGGCTGCCGGGTCCAGGTCGGTTCGGACATGCTCTTCGAGCAGATCCCGGCCTACCTCGAGTTCTTCGGATTCGGTACCACGACACCAGAGGAACTGCGCGCCGTCGCGCAGCTCAAGAGCTGACGGGAGGGCAAACCGCTGGTCGCTGAAGACCCCCCGGCCGAGTGAGGACTCCAGCCGCGATGAGCGACCAGTATGACTCTCGCCGACGAGGCTAGGGCTACCGTCCTGGCGCTGCGGCGCGCCGCTCCGCAGCGGGCCGGCATCGCGGTGCGGACCATGACCTGCGTGGCGCTGCCGCTGGCGATCGGGGTTGCCGCCGGGCACCCGCAATCGGGCGCGGCCGCGTCATTCGGCGGCCTGGCGAGCCTGTATGTGCCGCAGTCGCCTTATCGTTTCCGCGCGCGAGTCGTAGCCGCGGTGGGAGCAGGCTTGGCGATCGCGGTCCTGATCGGCGCGCTGGCGGGCAGCCTGACCTGGGTGACCGCAGTGGTCGCCGGCCTGGTGGCCGGAATCGCCTCGTTCGTCTGTCAGGCCGCGGAGCTGCCGCCACCGCGAGAACTGATGCTGATCATGGCCCTGCTCGCGGCGACCGCCGTTCCTGCCGGGCTGGCCGGGGCCGCTCAGCGCGCCGGGCTGGCCGCCGCCGGGGCCGCATTCGCGTGGCTGGTGACGATGTCTCCAGCACTCAGCCGAAGCCGCCGCCGTCTTCCTGAACGGCGGGCCGTAGTCGCCGCGCTCGCCGCCGTCGCCGGGCTCCTAGACACCGTCGGAACGGACCAGGCACCCGCGGCTCGTCATACGGCCGTCGAGAGCGTGCGGAGAGCCCGCACGACCGTAGCCCAGGGCGACGTGCCACCCGGAAATCCGCTGGCGCGGGCCGTGATCGCAGCCGAGGCGCTCCTAGAAGCTGCCCTGCACCTCGAAGTGGAGGCACCGGGGCGGCTGCGCCCGGACTGGGGTATCGCCGTCCGCGCCCTGATCCCCGCGGTGACGGGCGGTCAGATCCCCGCTACGCCCCTCTGTGACCCCGCTAAGCCGCTCCGCAGCCCCGGCACACCGCCCACTGCGGTCCCGCCCGCCGCGACTCTGCCCGCCGCGACTCTGCCCGCCGCGGTCCCGCTCCTGCAGGCGATCGAGGACGCGCACGCGGATCTCAGTGGTCATGAGCCCGTCCTCACCGAGAGAGACGCTCTAGGCGGGCGGCCCGCCATCGTGGCGCAAATCGCGGCGGCCCTGCGCAGGCATTCGGTCGTCCTGCCGTCGGCCGCCCGGATCGGGATAGCGGTTGGGCTCGGGGTGGCGACCGGCCGGGCGCTGGGCCTGGGACACGCCTACTGGATAGGCCTCACCGCAGCCGCGGTGCTGCAGGCCAGCAACCTGATGATCACCCGGCGACGGGTGGTCCATCGTCTCACCGGGACGGTCATCGGAGTGGGCCTGGCGTTCGCCGTCCTCGGCTGGCACCCGCCGATCTGGCTGGTCGTGATCGCGGTTGCCATCTTCCAGGCGCTGGTCGAGCTGGCGATCGCCACCAACTACGGGGTGGCCGTCACCGGTATCACCGTCCTGGCCCTGCTCCTGTTCCACGTCGCCGCCCCGGCGCAGGAGGCGATTACGACCACCATCGGCTCCCGCCTGCTAGACACCGTGATCGGAGCGGCCCTGGCCCTGGTGCTCCGGCGGCTGCTGTGGCCGGGGGCGACGCTGCGCCGGCTGCCGAGTGCGCAGGCACTGACGCTGCAGGCGACGAGCCGGGTACTGGCGCAGGCCTGGGCCCAGCAGCCGGACCCGCGGTTGCTCGCTGACCGGCGCCGGGCCCTGCAGGGGGCCCTGGCCGTGCTCCGCGCCATAGACGCCGATGCGGCGGCCGACACTGGCCTGGCGTCTTGGAGCACGGACACCGCGTGGCCGGTCTCGGCCGGAATCGAGGAGCTCGCGCGCCTGGCCTTGTCGTGGCCGGGTTACCGGCCGCGGCCTGAGCCCGCGCAGGCCGCGGAATTGCGGCATTATCTAGACGAGCTGGCGTCGGCCATCACCGAGGCCCGACCGCCCGGTACGGCCATCCCGGCGCTGCCCGGGCAGCCGTTCACCGCGGCCGCGACCGCGGCCCTGACCTCGGCGGTACTGGACGCGCAGCGGACCACGCCATCTACCCGAACCCGTCCTTAGCTGCTGACCAGCCGCAGCACAGCATGTCCTGACCGGTAATCCGGTTCGCGGTGGCGGCCATCTTGCTGACCTGATACCATCCAAGGAGATGGTAGGGAGATGGTGACCGGATGGCCAAGGGTGAGATCGAAAAGACCGAGAAGATCACTATCAACCTGGGGCTGGTGGATCTTGGGCAGATCGATCTCCTGGTCCAGGAAGGCTTCTACGCGAACCGCACCGATTTCATTCGCACGGCCATCCGTAATCAGCTCGCCACCCGGAGCGAGACCCTCGACCAGACAGCGGCCCGGCGCACCCTCACCCTGGGCAGCTCTTACTACACCCGTCGCGACCTGGAGGAGCTCCGCGACGCCGGGCAGATGATCCACATCCGGGTACTCGGACTGGCGAGCATCGCCGACGATGTCTCCCCCCAGCTGGCCCTGGCCACTATTGCCTCAGTAGAGGTACTCGGCGCCTTCCGCGCCCCCACAGCAGTGAAGGCCGCGCTGGCACCTCGCACCGCCTGAGCCTCCGTAACCGTAATCACAACGGCCGAACGGCCGACCCCCTCAGCGCACAAGGCTGTGCTATCACGAAACCACGAAGGGACACCCCCATGGACGCCTCCCAGATGAAGGCGATGACCGAGGCCACCCGCCTAACCCGCGAAGGCCGTCTCGCCGAGGCCACCGCGCTGATCCAGCAGACACTGGCCAGCCCGGCGGTACCCTGGCGGATGCCGGACGCGCCATCCGCCGGGGAGGAGACCGGCAGCACGCCTGGCCGCTACCCCGATGGTCCCCCGCCAGCGCTGAGCGCCGGCCAGGGCACCAAACTTAGGCGCGCTCTTCCCGGCTGGCTGACCCGCCGCCGCACTCTCCCTGGCCGAGACGCCCAGGATCTGCGCCGGCCATACCGGCCTGCGGCCCCGGTCGTGGACCGGCCGGTCGTGGACCGGCCGACCGTGGACCGGTCAGCTGGCCGGTTTGAGGCCTTCTCCTACGCCAGTGCCGCCGGCACCCGGGCCTACCGGCTCTACGTCCCCTCCGGCCACACCGGCGACCCCGTGCCCCTGGTCGTGATGTTGCACGGCGGCACCCAAGACGCGGCGACCTTCGCCGCCGCCACCGGCATGAACGACCTCGCCGAGCGGCAGGGATTCCTGGTCGCCTATCCCGAGCAGCCATCCTCGGCGAATCCGGGCAAGTACTGGAACTGGTTTGTTCCTGGTCATCAGCACCGCGATGACGGCGAGCCGTCGCTGATCGCCGGGATCACCCGCCAGGTCATCGAACGCTACGGGGCAGATCCCGCCCGGGTGTACGTGGCCGGGTTTTCCGCCGGGGGAGCGATGGCCGCGGTGATGGCCGCGGTCTATCCCGATCTCTACGCCGCGGTCGGCGTGCACTCCGGGGTGCCTTATGCCGCCGCCGGCGATATGGCCTCCGCGTTCGCGGCGATGAAGCAGGGCTCGTCACGCCCGGCCGGGTCCATGGGCCGGCCGGTACCGCTGATCGTCTTCCATGGTGACCGGGATACCACGGTGGCTCCCGCGAACGCCTCCGGCCTCATCGGCGACGTTCTGGCCGCGGCCACCCCGGACGGCCGCCCGGGCACCCCGCCTGCCGTGGTGACCACAGGGCAGGTGCCCGGCGGGCATGCCTACACCCTGACCCGCTACCAGGACCCCGCGGGCGTGGCCCTGGCCGAACGCTGGATCATCCACCAGGCCGGGCACACCTGGTCCGGCGGCGTGGCGCACGGCTCCTACACCGACCCCCGCGGGCCAGACGCCAGCGCCGAGCTGATCCGCTTCTTCGACGAGCACCCCGCCCGCAGCAAATAGCTGTCAATCGGGTCGAGAGTCGTATGATCGTGGCCAGTTTCGGGCGCTATTTGCCCAGAACTGGCCACGATCATGGCACGCCGGAGATCAGTACCCGCGGGAACGGTCGACGAGGTTCAGCAGGGGCTGCCCTTCGAGGTACCGCCGGAGGTTCTCGGCGAACAGCCGTTTGACGGGTTCATCGCCGCTCGGATCGCCCAGGCCCGAGATGTGCGGTGTCAGCACGACCTGCGGGAACTCCACGAGCTCACGCCGCGGCGGCCGGCCGGCCAGCTCGCCTGCGTAGACGTCGAGTACCGCGCCGGCGATGCGGCCGGTCTGGAGCGCTGCGATGAGCGCGTCCTCGTCGATGACTTCTCCGCGCGCGACGTTGATCAGCACGGCGTGCGGCTTCATCGCGGCGAACACCTCGGCGCCGATCATCTTCTCCGTTGCCGGGGTCAGCATTACGCAGACAGCGACGAAATCGCTGGCCGCCGCCAGCTCGGCCACCTGGTCAGCTGGCAGCAGCAGGTCGACGCCTTCGGCGTCCCGTTTCGGCGATGCCACCGAACGCCGCGTCGCGACCACCTGCATTCCCGCCGCGCGGGCGAGGCGCGCGACCTCCGCGCCGATCCCGCCGAGGCCGACGACGCCGATGGTCGCGCCCGTCAGGGCGCGCAGCGCGTAGCCGCCGCGGGAGAACTCGCCGGCCGCCTTCTGCCNNACTCGGCGATCCCCGTCGCCGCCACGGCGCCGCGGCTTGAGGTGAGTATTACCTGCGAGTCCCAAAGATCGGTGCCGCGCAGGTTGGAGACGCCGGCCTGGGTGTGCTGGACCCAGCGGAGGTGCGGTGCCCGCTCGACGATCCCGTGCGGAACCGGGTAGCCGAGAAGGATGACCTCCGCATCTTCCAGCAGGGGCTTTCCGCTATCGAGGTCCCGAGCTAGCTCGTTTCCGTCCAGCACCTCGAGCCGTGGATCGACGTCTGTCAGCCAGCCCAGATCCGGGCCTAGATTCGGCGCGATCACGACCACACGAGTTGTCTTCTGCACCGCTCTATTCAAGCATCGGAGCAAGACGGCCCGCAGCGCCAGCCCGCCGTCCGGTCAGAGCTGGCCGCCGGCGTCGACGACGTGCGTGATCCCCGTGACGTACCGGCCGGCGTCGCTGACCAGGTAGAGGATCGCGTTGGAGATGTCAGCCGGCTCCAGCGCCGCGACCGGGAGCTTGTTAAGAGTGCGAGCGGCCTCTTCGAAGTCTTCCCGGGTCGGGTGGGCCAGATCCGGGCGGAACAGCCGGTAGGTCGGCTCGTTCAGGATCATGTCGGTGGCCACCGTGGTCGGGTGGATGGTGTTGACCCTGATGCTGTGCGGGGCCAGCTCCTTGGCCAGTACCTTCATGAGCATGATCAGCCCGGCCTTGGCCGCCGAGTAGTGCGCGGTGTTCTCGTTGGCGTAGATCGCGGCCAGCGAGCTGGTGATGACCACGGAGCCGCCGCGGCCGCCGTTGATGATGTGCGGGACCGCGGCCCGGATGGTCTTCCACTGGCCGGTGAGATTGGTCTCGATCATCTCGTCCCACACCGCCTCATCCATCTCCAGCGTGGGGGCCGGGGCCGAGATACCCGCGTTCGCCAGCACGATGTCCAGCCGGCCAAGCTCGGCCACGCCCGCCTCGACCGCGGCGGTCAGCGCGGCCAGGTCACGGATGTCGGCCTGCGTGGCGATGATGCGGCGGTCCAGCGCCTCGACCTGCTTGACCGTCTGGGCCAGGTCGTCCGGCGTGGCCATCGGGTACGGCACGGTATCGGCCTGCGCGCAGATGTCGACGGCGATGATGTCGGCGCCCTCGCGGGCAAGGGTCAGCGCGTGGCTGCGTCCCTGGCCGCGGGCGGCTCCGGTGATAAAGGCGACTTTGCCTTCGAGCTGACCCATGACGGTCGTTCCTTTCCGTTGTCGTTACGGCCCGGCGGGCGGTGCCCGCCGCCTGCGTTCAGTCGGTGTTGAGCCATCCGGGCAGGCACAGCACCAGCGCCTCGACAAGCTGGTCCGGCGACCACTGCGCGGGCCGGCCGGCCAGCCAGGCGCCGATCACGCCCAGCACCCCGCCCGAGAGGAACTGCGCCGTCACCCGCGGGTCCGCGCCAGGCGGCCGGGCGTCCATCCGTTCCAGCGCCTGCACCGTCCGCTCGGTAAAGGCCGCCGAGACCGCGCTCACCAGCCGCGGCGCCGTGCCCGGGCCGAGCAGCCGCACGTAGGTCTCCCGGCGCTCGTGGACGAAGCCAACGATCTCCCGCAGCGCCCGCCGGCTAGCCTCGGCCGCGGGCACGCTGTGCTCCGACCGCATGACGATGTCGGCGTTGCGGACGACGTCGAACAGGTCGCTGAGCGCATGGATGGCCAGGTCTTCGGGCGAGGCGAAATGCTCGTAGAACGATGTGCGGTTCACGCCCGCGGCCCGGGCCAGGGAACTGACCGACATGCCGTCCAGGTCGCAGTCCCGGATCGTCTCGTGAAACGCATCCACCAGCTTCTGCCGGGTCCGGACCGCGCGCGGATCGGTGTTACCGGTCATCGTCCGTGCCCGGCCAGCGCCCTGACCAGCAGCTTCATCACCCACAAACCCAACATATCATCTAACGGACATATGTCGTCTAGTCGGAAGAGGCCGAGGTAACCACGGGAAGATATCTAGCCGAGGCACCACCCGAGCTGCCCGGACATATAAAATCCGTGATCCTATCCACCATCTTGCGTGCTACACTGTTTTACGTGGAGCACGATAATTTGTGAGGTAGTCGCGATGGCTAATCAGAACATCACCTTGTCTTTGCCCGAGGAGGACTTGCGGGAGGCGCGGATACTGGCCGCGCGACGCGGCACCTCGGTGTCGCAGCTTCTCGCCCGCGTGCTCCGGGAAACCGTCGAGCGCGAGTCGGGGTATGACGCTGCCCGAGAGCGCAGCCTGGCCTTGCTGCGCGAGGGCACGGATCTAGGCACGGGCGGTAGCGTTACCTGGTCCAGGGACGACCTGCATGAGCGGTAACCGCCAGTTCGTCGATACGAACGTCCTCGTCTACGCCCACGACGTGACAGCGGGGGATAAGCACATCCGCGCACGCGCCCTGGTCGGGGATCTGTGGGAGACGCGGGAGGGCTGCCTGAGCGTTCAGGTACTGCAGGAGTTCTTCGTCACCACGACGCGGAAGATCCCCAAGCCGCTCGACGTACCGGCCGCCGCGCAGATCATCGATGATCTGGCTCACTGGCACATGCACGCTCCCGCCGCTGGCGACGTCCTCGGGGCCATCGGCATCCATCAGCGAACCGGCGCGTCGTTCTGGGACGCGATGATCCTCCGTAGCGCGAAGGAACTCGGCTGCCAGGTTCTGCACTCAGAGGACCTCAACCCCGGCCAGCAATACGAGGGCGTTCAGGTCCGCAACCCATTCCTGGCTTAAGCCGGCCCGCGCGAGGTCGGAGTCAGGAATCGGAAAAGGCTTGGCGGAAGCGCTGGAGTGCGACGTCGCTGTCGCCGGAAGCGAATGCTTCCATGCCCACGACGCCGGTATACCCCGCCCGGTGCAAGGCCCGGGCGACTGCGCCGCGGGCCTGATGGCCGCCGTCCGCGCCCGCGGCGTGCGCATACCCGATCAGCTGTCGCTGGTGGGCTACGACAACAGCCACATCGCGAACCTGGCCACGGTCGCGCTTACCACCATCGCCCAGGACGCACCGGCCCTGGCGGGCAAGGCGCTCGACCTCGCGCTCACCCGCACCGAGCACGAGGACGGCATAGCTACCGAGACCGTCCTCCCACCGCGGCTCGTCATCAGGCAAACCTCAGCGCCGCTGACCTGAGCCGCGCTCTAAATGGCATGCTTCCCCGGCCTGGCGGCCGGCAATATCCCTGTCAGTAGCGCCATCATGAATGACTCTAGGCTTCCGCGATTGCCGCCAGTGCCTTTACCCTCGGCAGCTTGTCGGTAATCGATCTGGCGATGTATTCGGCTCGGCGGGAGTCGGCGGCGGCTAGCGCCGCCGCGATGTCGCACAGTGCCGATGCCTTCATATCCTCGTCGGCGATCGACTGGGCGATGCGCTCCGCTCGGCCTGGAGCGGTTGCTGCCAGTGCCCTTGCGAGGTCGGCCAACGCCACGGCCTTCCAGATTTGGTCGACGATGGACCGCGCGATGCGTTCCGCATCGGCGATCAACTGGGTGACGCGGTTCGGGTCGGCGGCTGCCAGTGCCCGTGCGACGTCGCCCATTGCCTTCGCGATGTCGGCCAGTGCCGTACCCTGCGAGAATTCGTCGGTTATGGACTGGGCGATCTGTTCTGCGTCGGCGATGAGCCGGGCAGCGGGTTCGGGGTCGGCGGCGGCCAAGGCGCTTGCCACGTGGGCCAGCGCGCTGGCCTTCCAGGGTTCGTAGGTTATGGACTGGGCGATCTGTTCTGCGTCGGCGATGAGCCAGTCGGCGCGTTCGGGGTCGGCGGCGGCCAGGGCCCGTGCCACCTCGGCCAGCGTCCTGACCTTCGATCCTTCGTCGGTGATCGACCGGGCGATGCGTTCTGCGTCGGCGATGAGCCAGTCGGCGCGTTCGGGGTCGGCGGCGGCCAGGACCCGTGCCACATCGGCCAGCGTCCAGGCCTTCTGGAATTCGTCGGGGAGGCCCTGGGCGATGTCTTCCGCGTCGGCGGTCAGCCGGGCGGCGTCGTCTGGGTCGGTGGCTGCACATGACACCGCAAGATTGGCTAGCGCCGATGCCCTCACAGGTAGATCGATGATCGAGCGGGCGACGCGTTCCGCGCGGTCCGGGACGGTATCGATGGCGGCCAATGACACCGCGAGGTCCGCCAGCACCACGGTCACGGCCGGGCTTTGGTCGGTGATGGATTGCGCGATGTCTTCGGCGTCGGCGGTCAGCCGGACGGCGCGGTCGGGGTCAGTGGCTTTCAGCGCCTTCGCGACGGCGGCGAGCGCCGCGGCCCTTGAGGCCTCATCGGTGATTGAGTAGGCGATGCGTTCCGCTTCGGCCAAGACTCGCGTGGCTTGGATTCGGTCGCTTCGGACAGGTTCAACGTGCTCTTGAGCCGCTTCGTCATGAGGAATCCCGTCCGGCTGCTGGCGGCCACGGCGAGCGACGATAGAGGCGTCGGTATCTGAGGATGGCGGCTGGTGACCGGTGCCGCGACTGGACTCCCCGGCCAGCACCCTCTGGATGAGGGTAACGAGCCGATCCCTATCGTATTGGTACCGGTCGTTGCTCAGCTCCAGAGCATTGAGCCGCCCGAGCTTGTGGAGTTCGGCGGGCAGTTGCTCCTGCCGAAGCGGCCTGGCGCCATCGACCAGGACCGGAATCACCTTAATATTGCGCTCCAGCGCTGTGTGGATCTCGAGTCGCACATAGTCATCGGGGTCGTCAAGCCTTCGGCGCCCCTCTTTATCGGAGAGCACCGCCCACTGGCGCCCGATCAAGGCCACCAAGACCGCAGACGACTCAATCGCGTCCCGGATGACCTCCGCGAAGTCCACGCCTGCCTCAATCGAGTCCAGATCCATGAAGACGCGTGTATCGGAGATGCGCTCGCTCAAGTCGGTCTTGAGCATACGTGCGTAGGGTGCAGCGTCCTCGCGCCTGTAGCTGAGGAAGACCCCTCGCAAGGGCAGGTCCGGCATATTTCCACCTCCCGTAAGGGAAGGCGCCCTTTACGGGCTCGTTCCCTAAGAATAAGGATCCTGCCGGATGGAACCAATGGCGCGCGCACCGCACAGTTCGCGTCCACCGAAGCGACCTATGAGGTGACCGGTGCTGATGTGATTGGTTTGCCTTGGCCGCGCCACGTGCCCGCGGCCCTGATCAGAAGCCGGGTAGCCGTCATCCCGACACGTCGAAGACCGCGATCACCTTGGCCGGCCGCAGCCGCACGATCAGCTCGCCGGGCACCGCGTTGCGCTTGCCGTATTCTGCCGCGCGATCGTGTCCCATGTACCGCGCCCCGATCGCGGTGGCGGTCCGGAGCAGCTCCGCCGGGTCCTCCGACAGCTCGGCCTCGCCCTGGACCTGGACGAACGCGTACGGCGGCTCCTCTAGGTCTACGCACAGGCTGACCCGCGGATCGCGGGCCAGCGAGCGGCCCTTGGCGGTGTCCTTGCCCGTGTTGAAAATGATGCTGTCGTCTTCGACGATGAACCAGATGGGCGCGACCAGCGGGCGTCCGCTGGCCGCCAGGTAGCTCAGCTTTCCGGTTCGCGTTCCCTGCTGAAGGAAGTCCCGGACCTCGGAATCGTTAAGAGAAGCCACGCACACGAGCCTAGGCCCGCACGCAACTAAGCCCGCACGCACCCCAAGCGCCAGGCAGCGCCGAGCGTCACCCAGCCGCAAGCGAATTCCGGAACCCGAACACCCGCCGTTCCCGCCCCAGCGCCGATGCCACGATCCGGTCGCGCCACGGCGTGCTGATCGCCGCCCGGTAGCCGGGTTCTTCCAGCACCTCCGGCCCCGCCAGCTCATGCACGGACAGGAACTCAGGCGCCGGCCCGTCCATCCCGCGAACCAGGCGGAACCTCCTGATGTGCAGCCACCCGGGCACCTCGAGCAGCATCGGGATGTGCTCGTCGGTGTACCAGGCCTGCAGGTCATCCTCGTCGCCCGCGGGCACGGAGAGCGCCACCGCAAGCAGCACCGGGGCGGGCTCGTCGGGAGCCACACCATCCGAGCTGAGCTGGGTGTAGATCCGGCGGTCCAGAGTAGCCAGGCCCGGCCCGACGCTCTTATCCCGCTCGCTCGGGGTCGCTCCGAGCGCCTTGTACTCCGGGCTGTCCAGGGCGTCGGGACTGTCCAGGTCGTACAGGACGAGCCATGGCGGCTTGGCGTCGTCTAGCGCGCCGTACCGGTATGCCCCGAGAAAACCGGGCACGGACAGCCGGCGCGGGCCGTGGTCATGGTCGTACCAGTCGTGAAACTCTGCCTCGGGCACGGTCCCCGGATCGGTGTAGACGTAAAAGAGCCCGTGAGCCATCTCGAGCGACCTCCCGGCTAGGCGACAAAACGATCGTATGCCAAAGGCCCCGCGCCGCCAGCAAGCGCCGGCGTCGCGGGGCCCGAAGCACAGAACCCAGCCAGGAACCTCAGTCGACCGGCGCCGCCATCGGGTTGATGCCGGCCAGGTCCGAACGCTTGACCCGGATCGTGATGATCGTGATGATCAGCCCGAGCAGCGCGATCCCGGCCGAGACTTCATATCCCTTGGCGAAGCCGACCGAGATGGCGTGGTCGGTGACCGCTTTGACCGCGGCGGCCTGCTGGGTCGCGGACAGGTGCGCTGAGGCATGCCGGGCGGCGGCGGCGGCCGCGGCGGTCTGGGACCGGATGCTGTTCGAGACCGCGCTCCACGCCACCGTGCCCAGGATCGCCAGCCCGATCGAGCCGCCGACCTGCTGGCCGGTGTTCAGCAGCGAGGAGGCCACGCCCGCGTCGGTGTCGGCCACCTTGGCCAGCGCGACCAGCGACAGCGGCACGAAGATCAGCCCCATCCCGAGCGCGGTGACCATCATCGGCCCCATCAGCCCGGAGACGTAGTGGCTCTGCTCGTTCAGCCGGGACAGCCAGAACAGCCCCCCGGTCGAGATCACGCTGCCCGCCAGCATCAGCGGCCGGGCTCCGATCCGGGCCACCAGCTGGCTGGCGATCCCGGACGCCACCATGATCGTGACGACCATCGGCAGGTAGGCGATACCGGTCCGCAGCGGGCTGTACCCCCACACCTCCTGCACAAACACGGTCAGGAAGAAGAACATCCCGAACAGCGCGGTCCCCACGCACAAGCTGATCAGGTACGCGCCAGTACGGTCGCGGCTGCGCAGTACCCGCATCGGCACCAGCGCGTGCTTGCTCCGTGCCTCGATGATCCCGAACGCCACCAATAGCACCACAGAGGCCACCAGCGACACGATCACCTTGGTGTCACCCCAGTGCGACACGCCGTTCTGGCTGGTGGCGGCGTTGGACAGCCCGTAGACGAGGAGCCCGAGGCCAAGGCTTCCCGTGATGGCGCCCGGCAGGTCGAAGTTTCCGCGCCGCCTGGCTGATTCCGGCAGTACGCGGGTCGCGAGGGCCGCGACGACCAGGCCGATCGGCACGTTCACGAACAGCACCCAGCGCCAGTCGGCGTACTGGACGAGCAG
>PMST01000693.1:0-30127 GCA_003168295.1 Actinomycetota bacterium | reverse complement strand
CGCCGGACCGTCCGCCGAGCAGCAGCAGCCCGCCGAACGCCAGCGCGTACGCGTTGACGACCCACTCCAGGTTGGTGCCGGAGAAATGCAGCGCGGTCTGGATGTGCGGCAGGGCGACGTTCACGATAGTCGCGTCGAGCACGACCATCAGCTGGGCCGTCGCGATGACGGCCAGGGCCAGGCCGAGCCGCCGCGACGGAGCCCCGGTAGCCCCGGTCCCGGCGGCGTCAGACGTCGCCGCGGTGCTGACCCCCCGGGTCGGCTGGCCGATGTCTGGTGGTGTGGCGGACAAGACAATCTCCCTAGATTGAGGGCGTACTAAACAAACGCCGTGACCAGCAAGGTCACGCGCCGTGATTCCGTTTTTAAGATCTTTAGAGGCCGAACGGGCCGTGGTAGGAGTTCACCGTCGGTCTCTTCCTTCCCCGTGTGACCGTCATCCGCAGTTATGACGGTGGTTTGGCCTTGCTCTCATCGCATATGACGAGGTAGCCGTCGCGAATGTGACGCCATCACCTCCCGCAGCGGGATCTGAGCATCTTGCGCATCAGCCCGAGCAGGCAGCGGCGCTCGCTCGTGTCCAGCGTGGTGCACCAGGGCGCCTGCGCCATGAGCTCGTCGCAGACCCGTTCCCTGACGCTCACGCCTTCCGGCGTGAGCACGATGTTCTTGCTGCGCCGGTCCTTGACGGAAGGTTCCCGCCGGGCCAGCCCGTGCTTCTCGAGCGCGTCCGCGATCGTGGTGACGAAGGAGGGATCGCAGCCCATCCGCAGGCCGAGTTCCTTCATCGTCATCGGAGTCTCGAGCTTGAACAGGGCCATGGCGTCGCTGCCGGTCAGCCCGTTTTCGGTTGCGATCTTCTGCCCGAGGTCGTGAGCGTGCTTGATGAGATCGGTGAACACGTCACTGATCTGCTTATTCAGCTGGTCGTCAGTCAGCGGTTCCGCGTGCGGTACCGGCTCTGCGTCCAGGGCCGTCGCCGTGCCTGGCTGCGCTTCCATGTGTGCTCACCTCCGTCCGATTGTTCCTGAGGCTTCAACTATTACCTGAGTTACTCAACGGTTGAGTATCTCAACTATATTTCTGCTTGCTCCAGCAAGCAAGTAAATATCGCGTTAACTCCGCGAGCCCGGCCTGGGCCAACGGCCGGCCGGGACCAACTTTTTGCCGCCGGGCGGCGTCTTTACTGCTGGCGCTCCCACTGGGAAGCTCGCTAAGAAGCACGGAGTGCAGCGAAGGGAAGGCTGACCGCGATGGCCCAAGCCGGAAGCGAAGGCGAGGACGCCCAGGATCGCTGGACCAGGCCCTGTCCGCCACCGAGCCGGCCGCCTGGACGCCGTGCGTTCCTGCGGTTCGCCGCGGCGGCCGGAGGCGCCGGGCTGCTCGCCTCGTGCAGCCGGAGCAGCGGATCGAGCGCCGCGAGCGGAATCGCGAGCCGGACCGCGAGCCCGGCCGGCTCGCAGGCGGGCAGCGCAGTCCAGACGGCCGGTGCCTCGTCCTCTCCTCCCCCCTCGTCCGCGGACTGGACGGCCCTGAGCCACGACCTATCTGGGACCCTGGTGCGACCGGGCGAGGCCGCCTATACCGTCGCCAAACGGCAGTTCGACCCGCGCTTCGACTCACTGCACCCGGCCGGGATCGCCTACTGCAGTAATCCTCATGACGTATCGACCTGCCTGGCGTTCGTGCGCAAGTACGGTGTGCCGGTCGCGGCCAGGTCCGGGGGGCACAGCTACGCGGGCTGGTCGTCGGGCAGCGGCCTGATTATCGACGTAACGCGGATGGCCGGGGTGAACGTCAGCGGCAGCACCGCGACCGTCGGGGCCGGCACGCGCTTGATCGACTTCTACAACGGGCTGTCGGCCCACGGCCGCGTGGTGCCGGGCGGGTCCTGCCCGACGGTCGGCATCGCCGGGCTCACCCTGGGCGGTGGCGTCGGCGTGGTATCCCGCGCTTACGGCCTGACCAGCGACAACGTGACCTCCCTGCAGATCGTCACCGCCGACGGTCTCCTCCGCACGTGCAGCGCGAGCAGCAACCCCGACCTGTTCTGGGCCTGCCGCGGCGGCGGTGGCGGCAACTTCGGCGTGGTTACCTCGTTCACGTTCGCTACCCACCCCGCGAGCGAGATCGTCCTGTTCTTCCTGTCCTGGCCCTGGTCCCAGGCCGCCCGGGTGATCTCGGCCTGGCAGTCGTGGGCTCCGCACGCCCCGGACCAGCTCTGGTCGAACCTGCACCTGGCTGCGGCGCCGGGCGGGTCGATCCCGTCGATCCAGGTGGGCGGCACCTACCTGGGCAGCGCGAGCGCCGCGTCCGCGCTGCTTGAGAAGCTGTATGCCGCCGCGGGGTCGGATCCGTCGTCACCTTTCCTGGAGGTGAGCCCCTCCTGGCTGCACGCGATGCTGGTCGAGGCGGGCTGCGCGAGCCTGACGGTGAACGAGTGCCACCTGCCCACCCAGAATCCGGCCGGCCAGCTGTCGCGGGCCTCGGAATACGCGAAGTCGGACTTCTTCACCAAGCCGCTGAGCAGCCAGGGGATCGGCACCTTGTTGTCCGGCGTGGAGAGCCTGCAGCGGGTGAGCGGCGCGTCAGGCGGGGCCGGCGGGATAGCTTTCGACGCGCTCGGCGGCGCGGTCAACCGCATCGCACCGGGTGCGACCGCGTTCGTGCACCGCGACGCGCTGTTTCAGGCTCAGTACACGACCACCTGGCCGGTAGGTTCGGCGTCCGCCGGGGTGGCGCGCCAGCACGCGTGGCAGCAGTCGTTCTGGCAGTCGATGCGTCCGTACGCGAGCGGCCAGGCCTACCAGAACTACATCGACCCCGCCCTGACCAACTGGCAGCAGGCCTACTACGGTGCTAACTTCAGTCGGCTCACCCAGGTCAAGGGCACCTATGACCCAGATCGCGTGTTCACTTTCCCGCAGGCGATCTAGGCCATTTCGTAATGTCGAGCGAGGCCTGTCCGATCCGTGGCCGGGAAGTGTCCCCGTTGTGCAACGGGACGTGCATGATGGTATCCCCACAATCGTGGCTATCCGACGCCCCTGCGGCGGCTACACATATGTAGGTCGTGATGACTAGTAGTGCTGAGCTTGAGGCTGCGGCCTCGTCGATCAGCCATGACCAGGTTCTGCTCGTCGAGGACGACGATGGCGACGCCCTGCTGGTCGAGGAGCTCCTGCTTGAGGTGGACGCCCCGGTCGTGGTGCGGCGGGCACACTCCCTCAACCAGGCCAAGACCATGCTGGCGGGAGCGGCCTGCGTGCTCCTTGATCTGGGGCTGCCGGATTCACAGGGCCTGAACGGACTGCGGCAATTGCTCGAGGTCGAGCCGGAGGCCGCCGTGGTCGTCCTGACCGGGGACACCAACGAGCACCTGGGGGAGCTGGCGGTCCGGGCCGGTGCGCAGGACTACCTGGTCAAGGGCGAGGTCGCCGGGCACATGCTGCACCGGGTCATCCGTTACGCGATGGAGCGGCGGCGCGCGGAGGAAGCTCAGCGGGACCTCCAGGCGGCGCAGATCCACGCCCAGGAGAACGCCAGGCTCGAGCGGGGCCTGCTGCCGTCGCCGCTGCTTGGCGACTCGCGGCTGAGGGTGGCGGCGCGCTGCCTGGCCGGCGGCCAGCACATGCTGCTCGGCGGGGATTTCTATGATGTGGTCGAGGTGGCGGACGGCTGGGTGCACGCCCTCATCGGCGATGTCTGCGGCCGCGGGCCGGCCGAAGCCGCGCTCGGCGTCTGCCTGCGCGTGGCCTGGCGCGCGCTGGTGCTGGCCGGCCGGCCTGCCGATGAGATCCTTTTCACCCTCAGCCAGCTGCTCGGGCATGAGCGGCAGGATGACACCATGTTCGCCACGATGTGCATGGTGTCGGTGGCCCCGGAGCGGAACGTCGGCTGGGTCCGCATGGCCGGTCACCTGCCGCCCCTGCTGCTGACCCGCGACGGTGTCCGCGAGCTGCCAACCCTGTCTTCTCCGCCGCTGGGGCTCAGCGATGTCCGGGACTGGCCGGGTACCCATGTTCGGCTGGAGGACAGCTGGTCGATCCTGCTGTACACCGACGGGCTGATCGAGGGCCGCATCGGCCGGGGCTCCGAGCGGCTGGGCAGCGAACGCCTGATGGACCTGATCAGGAACATCCAGCGGCAAGGGCCGTTCCCCGGGAACGCGGACGGGCACGCGCCGACCGACGATCAGCTGCTTGACCAGCTCATCGACCGCGTCCGCCAGCTGAACGGGAAAGACCTCGACGACGACCTGGCCATCCTCGCGCTCAGCTTTTCGTCCCCGGACGGCCGATGAGCGCTCCGCCCGACCCCGCGGCCCCGGACCCCGCGGCCGCGGAACATGCGGGTCCGCAACATGCGGGCTCAGACCCCGCGCGCCGCTCGACAGCGGCGAAACGCTGGCCGCTGAGCCGGATCGTAGGGGTTGCGGTCGTGGTCCTGCTCCTTTTCTCGGTGACCGCCGTGTCGGCCGGCGGGATCGCGTTGCTCACCTTGCATCATGATCGTGCCCGGGTGCTGAACACCTTCGATCCCGCGGTCCTTCAGGCTCAGCAGCTCGACATCGCGATGCTCAACCAGGAGACCGGCGTCCGCGGTTACGCGCTCAGCGCCAACCAGAGCTTTCTGGCCCCGTACACCCAGGGCACGGCGGCAGAGAAATCCGCGATCAGCAGCCTGGAGGGCGAGTACGGCCAGCTGCCCACCGCTACCCGGGCCGATCTGACCAGCGTGAAAAACCAAGCGCATTACTGGCGCATCCACTACGCGGAACCGGCCATCAGTCAGGTCCGCCGCAGCGGCAAACCGGTGATCAGTCCCGACATCACGGCCGGGAAGGCGGATTTCGACGCCGTACGGGTCAAGATCGCCGTGCTGGAGACGACGATCGAGACCGCCAGGAACCACGCGATCGCAGCCCTGAATGATGCCTCTGACGTTCTGGATATCGTTTTCGTCGCGATCGCGATCGGCCTGGCGGTCATCGTGGTCCTCCTCGCGCTCGGCCTGCGGGCGACCGCGATCAGGCCGCTGCACCAGCTGGCCGCCCAGGCGCGCCAGGTGGCCGGCGGCGATTTCGGGCACGACGTCAGCCTGCGCGGCCCGCGGGAGGTGACCAACCTGGCCGCGGATGTGAACACCATGCGCCAGCGCATCCTGCAGGAGCTGTCCGCGACCCAGGCCGCCAATGATGTCCTGCAGGCTCACTCCGAGGAACTCCAGCGCTCGAACTCCGAGCTCGAGCAGTTCGCCTATATCGCGTCGCACGACCTGCAGGAGCCGCTCAGGAAGGTCGCGAGCTTCACTCAGCTGCTGCAGCGCCGCTACGCCGGGCAACTCGACGCCCGGGCTGATCAGTACATCGAGTTCGCGGTCGACGGGGCCAAGCGGATGCAGGCGCTGATCAACGACCTGCTCTCCTACAGCCGGGTCGGCCGGTCCGCCCGGGAGCCGGCCCTGGTCTCAAGCGACGCCGCGCTGGCTCAGGCCAGGACCAACCTGGCCGCGCCGATGGAAGATTCGGGCGCCACCATCGAGACCGGGCACCTGCCGCTGGTCCTGGGCGAGCTGCCGTTGCTCACCGCGGTGTTCCAGAACCTGCTCAGCAACGCGCTGAAGTTCCGCGGCACGAATCCGCCGCGGGTCGTGATCACGGTCAGCCGGGACGGGGACTTCTGGCTGTTCTCGTTCACCGACAACGGCATCGGGATCGAGCCGGACTACGCCGACCGGGTCTTCGTCATTTTCCAGCGCCTGCACGAACGGACCGCCTACCCGGGCACCGGCATCGGCTTGGCCATGACCAGGAAGATCATCGAGTACTTTGGCGGCAGGATCTGGCTCGACACGACCTACACCGACGGTGCGCGCTTTCTGTTTACCCTGCCGATGCCCCCCGAGACCCTGAGCCCCGAGCGCCCTGAAACAGGACGCCCTGAGACGCTGGACCCCGACCGTCCGAATGTGCTAGGCCCCCCAAGCCCCGAGACGCCGCTTCTCCTACCTCAGGGAGCGTCCGGGGACCGTGAAGACGAGGAAACCGATGCCGGATAGCGGTGGTTCTAAAGTGATCGACGTGCTGCTGGTGGAGGACGACGAGGGCGACGTTCTCATGACCAAAGAGGCCTTTGAGTACTACAAGATACGCAACCGCCTGCACGTGGTCAGCGACGGCGACCAGGCTCTGCAGTTCCTGCGCCGGACCGGCCCGTTCGAGGACGCGCCGCGGCCCGGGCTGATCCTGCTCGACGTCAACCTGCCCCGCCGCAGCGGCCTGGAGGTGCTCGCCGAGCTGAAGCAGGACCCGGAACTGCTCGTCATCCCGGTGGTCATGCTGACCACCTCCCGGGCCGAGGAAGACATCTTGCGCAGCTACTCGCTGCACGCCAATGCGTTCGTCACCAAGCCGGTCGACTTCGAGCACTTCATCGACGCGGTCCGGCAGATAGATAACTTCTTCCTGACCCTGGTCTGCCTGCCCACCTGACCGACCCAGGCCCGGCCCCGGTTGTAGGATCTGAGCGCCGGAAATGAGGAACGAAGGGAAGCTGATGTACGACGCGACGCTGGCTGAATCCGTCACGATCCGCGGGCACGGCGGAGACGAGATCGAGGCCTACCTGGCCAGGCCGATGGACTCCGGACCGTTCGGCAGCGTGGTAGTGATCCACCACATGCCTGGCTATGACGCGTCGACCAAGGAGATCGCGCGGACGTTCGCCGTGCACGGCTACAACGCGCTCATGCCGAACCTCTACTACCGTGACGCCCCCGGCGCTAGCCCGGACGACGCCGCCGCGGCGGCGCGCGCCAAGGGCGGCGTCCCCGACGACCGGCTGATCGGTGACGTGGCCGGGGCCGCTGCCTACCTGCGCGGACTGACCTCGTCCAACGGCAAGGTCGGCGTGATCGGCTACTGCTCGGGCGGCCGGCAATCCTTCCTGGCCGCCTGCAGCCTGCCGCTCGACGCCGCCGTCGACTGCTACGGCGCCTTCGTGGTCGGCACTCCGCCGGAGGGGATGCCGCTGAAGGTCGGCCCCATCAAGCACCTGACCAAGGACCTGTCCTGCCCGCTGCTCGGCCTGTTCGGCGCCGATGACCAGCACCCCTCACCCGAGCAGGTCAAGGAGCTCGAAGAAGAGCTCAAGGACCAGGGCAAGACCTATGAGTTCCATAGCTACGAGGGCGCCGGCCACGCGTTCTTCTCCGTCAACCGCACCGCCTACCGCCCCGAAGCCGCCGTCGACGGCTGGGACAAGATCTTCACCTGGTTCGGCCGCTACCTCTCCGCCTAACCACCCCAAAAAGCCCCACACCCCCTACCAGCCCCACCAGCACCGTTCCTCGATGCCCTGCCATTCGCGTCAGGCCTCGGCGATCTTCTTGCGGGATTCCTGCTCGGCCATCACGTCATCAAGCCTGGCTTGCAGGTCATCTCGTACCGGCGGTACGGGGTGCTGGGCATCGAAGAACGCGAGGGCGTTCTCGATCTGGCGGCGGTAGGCGCGCAGCTCGTACGTGGTCATTGCGGGCAGGGGGTGTTTCGGCGGGTTTACTCGCGGCGCTGGTCCAGGGGTTACGGCGGCTGACATCGGGGGTCCTGTTCTGGCTAGGGTCCGGTCACCGGGAGGACATCTGATGGTGTTAGCGCGGGCGGGACCATGACACGGTCTCACCTACCTGCATAGCCAGATTAACTATCGCTCTAGGCTGATCACAAGACCTGTCTTAACATATGGTCTAATTTGCTGGTCAAACTGCCTAGGCAGCTAGCATGATGGGCATGCAGCCCATAGACCCAGCCGACAAACGGCAGCCAAACGTCCAGATCGCCGGCTCGATCCGCGCGGCGATCCTGACCGGTGAGCTGGAGCCCGGGTCGCAGCTGCCATCCGGCCACGAACTGGCCAAGTTCTTCGGCGTCTCGCGCATGACGGTCGCGACGGCGATCCGCACCCTCAGGGACGAGGGATTCGTCCGCAGCCGGACCGGAAGCGGCGTCTACGTCCGCGACCAGGCGAGCCTGCCCGCACCGGCCGAGGGGGATCACCCGCTGGCCGGGACGGCAACGTTCCTGTTCGAGATGGGCCACCTCAAGCACCTGCCCAGGGCCGGATGGCTGCTACTGGGCGTCCCTCAGCCCGAGACCGTCGCCGAGCACTCTTTCCGGGTCGGCGTCATAGGCATCACCCTGGCCGCCATGGAGGGGGCCGACGTGGGCCGCACCGCTGCGCTGTGCCTCCTGCACGACGCGCACGAAACCAGGATCGGCGACGTTCCCTCGGTGGGCCGCGCCTACGTCACCACGGCCGTACCCGAAGCCGTATCAGCCCACCAGGTATCAGCCATGCCCGACGCCACGGCCAAGGTCATCCAGGACCTCGTCGCCGAATACGAGGCTACCCAGACACCGGAGTCGCGCGCAGCGCACGACGCCGACAAGATCGAGACCTTGATGCAGGCCATCGAGTACCAGGCCCAGGGATACGACGCCGCCGCATGGCGGGAATCCTCACTGGCCGCGCTGCGCACCGACTCAGGACGCCAGCTCGCGCAAGCGATCGGATCGGCCGACCCGCACGGCTGGTGGTCCGCGTTCGCCGCCTCCTACACCGAGCTGCGCGCCAGCACCACGCAGCGCGCCCGCCAGCAGCTCGGCGAAAAAGGGCACCCCGGTTCGTGACCACTGCCGGCCCGGCTAGGGTGCGCCGCCGATGACGGTCAAAGCGGGCTGGGGCGGGTTAGTGGGCGCTGGAGGCGGCCCAGATGTTGATGCCGGCGTCGACGGCGTCGCGGTCGATGGCGGCCAGTTCCTCCTCGGTGAAGTCGCTGCGGCCGGCCGCGGCGAGGTTTTCCTCCAGCTGCGCCACGCTGCTGGCGCCGATGAGGACCGAGGTCACCCGCGGATCGCGCAGCGCCCACGACAGGGCGAGCTGGGCCAGGCTCTGGCCGCGGGCCTCGGCGATCCCGGCCAGCGCCCGCACGTGCGCCAGGATCGGCTCGGAGAGCTGGTCGGTCGACAGCGAGCCGTCCACGCTGGCCCGCGAGCCGGACGGCACCCCGCCGAGGTACTTGCCGGTGAGCACGCCCTGAGCCAGCGGCGAGAAGGCGATACAGCCGATGCCCTCGTGTTCAAGCACGTCGAGCAGGCCGCCCTCGATCCAGCGGTTCAGCATCGAGTACGAAGGCTGGTGGATCAGCAACGGCGTGCCGAGACGACGCAGTATCGAGGCTGCCTCCACCGTCCGTTCGGCTGAATAAGAGGAGATACCTGCGTACAGCGCCTTACCCGACCGGACCGCGGAATCCAGTGCGCCCATCGTCTCCTCCAGCGGAGTGTCCGGGTCGAACCGGTGGGAGTAGAAGATGTCGACGTAGTCCAGGCCCATCCGGCCCAGTGACTGGTCCAGGCTGGCCAGCAGGTACTTGCGGGAGCCAAACTCGCCGTAGGGCCCGGGCCACATGTCGTAGCCGGCCTTGGTGGAGATGATCAGCTCGTCGCGGTACGGACGCAGGTCCTCCCGCATGATCCGGCCGAAGTTGATCTCCGCGGCTCCGTACGGCGGTCCGTAGTTATTCGCGAGATCGAAGTGGGTGACGCCCAGGTCGAAGGCGCGGCGCAGGATCGCCCGCTGGTCCTCGACCGGCTTGCCGTCACCGAAGTTCTGCCAGAGCCCGAGGGACACCTCGGGGAGTTGTATCCCACTGCGCCCGCAGCGGCGGTAGGGAAGCCTGCTATAACGGTCAGCGGCAGCGACATAGGTCATGCCACAAGTCTTTCACTACGGTCAACGACGAGGCGAGGAGACGGGCGATGTACGACGCGATACTGGCCGAGAGCATAACCATCACCGGGCACGGCGGCGATGAGATCGAGGCCTACTCGGCCCGGACGCTCCAGGCCGGCCCGGTGGGCGGGGTCGTGGTCCTTCATCACCTGCCCGGCTACGACCGCCAGACCGCGGAGTTCACCCGGGCGTTCGCCGCGGGCGGCCTCAACGCGGTGATGCCGAACCTGTACCACCGCGAGGCGCCGGGCGCCGCCCCGGACGACGCGATGGCGGCGGCGCGGGCGTCCGGCGCGATCCCCGTCCCGGACGAGCGGATCGTCGGCGAGGTGGCGGGCGCGGCGGCGTACCTGCGCGGGCTGACCAACTCCAACGGCAAGGTCGGCGTGATCGGCCACTGCTCGGGCGGCCGGCAGTCGTTCCTCGCCGCGGTCAGCCTGCCGCTCCAGGCGGCCGTCGACTGCTACGGCGGCTTTGTCGTGGAGACCCCGCCCGAGGGTCACCCGCTGCACGGCTCCCCGGCCCTGGTCGAGCGGGCCGCAGACCTGTCCTGCCCGCTGCTCGGCCTGTTCGGCGCCGAGGATCAGCATCCCTCGCCCGAGCACGTCGCCGAACTCGAAGCCGCGCTCAAGGCGGCCGGCAAGACCTATGAGTTCCATTCCTACGAGGGGGCCGGACACGCCTTCTTGCAGGTGGACCGGCCTAGCTACCGGCCCGAGGCCGCCGTGGACGCCTGGCAGCACATCTGGGCCTGGTTCGGCCGATACCTGTTATCGTCGGGTTCGGAGAGGAGTCGTTATGTGCACTTACCTGACAGAAAAGGTCGCGATCAGCGGCAGCGCCAAGGGTCCGGCCGGATGGATCCGGGTGACCGACGCCAGCGTCTACTTCGACCACCCGGTCCATGCCCAGGCCGAGCACACGCTCAACATCGACTTCCTCGACCCGGCCGCGGGCCCGTCGGCGCGGGTCGCGGTCGAGCTCACCGCGGAATCGGCGCGGGCCCTGGTCAAGGCGATCCAGGCCATCATGGACTCCGCCCCTCCCGGCCTGATCACCTAGTCCGTGATCGCCTAGGGCCTGATCACGCAGCGCCCCACAGCGCCCTGATCACCTAGGGAATGTCAGTGCCTCGTGCCAGTATGCATGTGGGTCGTCATAGCGGGCGGCGCATGCACATGGGAGGCGGCAGCGATGCGGTTCAATCTCGAGCGGGACGCCCTGGCGGAGGCGGTCGCCTGGGTCGCGCGTTCGCTGCCGTCGCGGCCGGTGCTCCCGATTCTTTCCGGGCTGCTGCTCGAGGCGGACGCTGACGGCCTGATCCTGTCCTGCTTCGACTACGAGGTATCGGCCCGGATCCGGATCGACGCGGAGGTGGCCGAGCCGGGCACCGCGCTCGTGCCCGGGCGCCTGCTGGCCGAGATCACCCGGAGCCTGCCGCCAAGGGAAGTCGAGTTCGACCACGGCACCGGTGACGTCACGCTGACCTGCGGCCCGGCGTCTTTCACGCTGGTCACGCTGCCGGTCAGGGACTATCCGCGGCTGCCCGAGCTGCCCCGGCTGGCCGGCACCGTTGACGGCGGCACCCTGGCCACGGCCATCGGCCAGGTGGTGCCCGCCGCCAGCCGCGATGACACGCTGCCGGTGATTACCGGCGTGAACGTGGAGATCGACACTGACGTGATCAAGCTGGTGGCGACGGACAGGTACCGGCTCGCCGTCCGGGAGCTCGGCTGGAATCCGGCGCAGCCGGGGTCCCGCGGCACGCTCCTGGTGCCGGCCAAGACGCTGGCTGATGCCGCGCGGATGATGACGCCGGGCGTTCCCGTCCGGGTCATGATGGGCGGCGAACAGCGCGCCGGCGGTGCCTGGACCGCGGACGGGGACTCCGGTGAACCGAAGGCGGATTCGCTGCGCGCGGCCGATGCGATGATCGGTTTCGAGTCAGCTGGACGCCGGCTGACCACGCGCCTGATCGCGGGGGAGTACATCAAGTACACGTCCCGGTTCCCCGAGGATTTCGGCAGCCGCGCGGACATGCCGGCCATCCCGCTCACCGAGGCGGTCAAGCGGGTGGCGCTGGTCGCGGAGCGGGGCAGCTCGGTGCGGCTGTCGTTCGGCAACGGGAAGGTCACCATCGAGGCCGGAACCGAAGGCCAGGCGCGGGCGCGCGAGACGGTCCCGGCCGACTTCTCCGGGAACGAGACCGCGATCGCGTTCAGCCCGCACTACCTGATGGACGGCCTCGGCGCGGCTCTGATGGCGGCGGCCGGATCGACGGCGAGCGGGGCGGCGGCGGGCCAGGAAAAGCCCCGTAAGAACGGCGCGGAGGCGGACCCGTCAACCTCGTCGCCGGAGGAAGCGCGCATCCGGCTGCAGTTCACCAGCCCGACGAAACCGGCCCTGATCACCGGCATCGCGCGAGTCGGCGACGACTCCGACCCGGACTACCGCTACCTGGTGGTCCCGCTGCGGGCGCTGGTCGGCTAGGGGTGCCTAGGGGGGGAAGGGGTGGCCCGGAGGCGACGGGTACGGTCCGCTCCAGGCGTGCCGGGACATCCAGGCCAAGATCAGGATCCAGGTGGCCATCGCGAAGAGCAGCATGGCGAAGACGAGAAAGCGACCCGGGTCCGGCGCCGGGGTCGCCACCGCGGGCACGTCCCCAGCGGTCCGGGCGGCCCGGGGCGGGCGGGGCAGATCCGCCATCAGGGATTCGATCTGGCGCTGCGTCTTGGCGGTGAGGGCGGCGTCGATCCGGCCCGTCAGCTCGTCGAAGGTCAGTCTGCCCGCCACGAAATGCTCGCGCAGCTGGGTCATGGTGGCGTCGCGCTCCGCGTCGCCGATCCGCACGTCGTAGTCATACCGGGTCCGGCTGGGCACGTGCCAGCCCGGTACTAGCTCTTCGCGCGGCTGCTCCGCGTCAGGGTCCTCGTTCACCATTCCGGTTCGGACGTCATATCGCCTCGTGATCGGCTCCCAGGATTCGCCAGGCCGACTGCCTCACCCTTAACGATAAGTCGCGTTGCCCCGGCGCGGAAGCCGCACGTAGCGAGAATCCTTAGCGGCGCGGCCCCCGTGGTCCCCTGGGTCCCCGCCCGCCGCCCATGCCCCGTCGCCTGCCGAACCCGAACAGCCTCCTGAACAGCGCCAGCGCCGCGAGGAACAGCACGATCGCCAGCGGCCTGTCCCCGCCGCCCAGCCCGAACAAGGAGACGGCGCCGAGGATGACGAACACCCACACGAGCCCCATCAGCGGCGCGAAGACGGAGAACGGACCGCGAGATCCCTGCCGCGCTCCCTGATCATCGCGGTAATCGGCGGGCCGTGTCGCCACCGGTCCCTGCCAGCCCGGCTGCCAACCCGTCTGCCCGTACCCGCCGGATCCCGGCGTCGCGGTCTGCGGGAGATCGCGCATCACCGTGTTGAGGTCAGCTTTGGTCTTCGCCGCGAACGTCTGATCCAGGCGCTCGTTCAGCTCATCGAGCGTGAGCCGGCCATCCGCGTAGTGCTCCCGCAGCTGAGCGGCGGTTGCCTCACGATCGGCGTCCCCGACCCGCAGGTTATATCCCGTAGCCATCGTGCCCTCCGTAGCCAGAACGGGGGAATCCCCAAGTACTTAGCACGATATATCGCGAGACACCGAACAGCAAGCTGAATCCGTCCGGACCGCGGTCCCGCAGTCTCTATTTTCTCTAGGCGGAACGGTCGCTGGTAACAGCCCCCGCTATTCGTCCGAGCTCACCGCGCCGGCGGCGATGAGGGCATCTCCGACCGGGGTCCGGCGGTACAGCACCGAGCGCCCGGACCGGGCCCGGGTGAGCAGCCCGGCCGACCGCAGCACGGCCAGGTGATCGCCGATGCCGCCGATCGACTGCCCCAGCGTGGCGGCCAGGTGGGTGGTACTGGCCGGCTCCTCAAGCGCGAGCAGGATGGCGGCCCTCGAAACGCCGAGGAGCCGGTCGAGCGTGGAGCTAAACCCGGTCCGTTCCCTCGGGGCGGTGTGCTCCCAAAGCGCGGCCACCCCGCGCGCGGGGTAAACCAGGGCCGGGGGCCACGGCGGATCCAGGGTCAGGGCGAGCCGGGGCCAGATGAACACGGAGGGAATAAACAGCAGGCCGCGCCCGCCCAGCTCGGTCTGCTCATCGCCTGACCAGCGGCTGAGCACGATCTGGCCCTGCCGCCAGCTGATGCTGGCGTGCAGGTCGGTCAGCGCGGCGGCCCAGCCCCGGGAGGCGAGCTGCCCGGCGCGGAACACCACGTCCCGTTCGAGGATGGCCCGCAGCGTGTGCCATTCCGGCTCGAGCAGCGCATGCCAGGCGGTGTCCAGGACGTCGGCGGCGTATTCGGCCACCTCCTCGCTGGCCAGTATCCGCTGCACTCGCCGGTCGACCGGCGGCTGCCGCCGCAGCGCCTCGGCGATCTCGTGGTGCGCCTGGTCCGGGGGCGTTGCCCTGACCCGGGCGAGCAGGTCGTCGATCGTCGTGGCCGGGCCCGCCGGGACCGGAGACAGGAAGTCGGCGCCCCAGCCGGGCGGATGCAGCGCCAGGATCACCCCGAGGTCGGTCTCGCGGGCCAGGGCCCGGTAGCGGTCACGGGCACGGACCAGCCAGGGGCGGAGCACTGGCTCCTCTCGCCGGTGCGGTTCGCCTGCCAGCAAGCGCAGCGCGTGGAGTAGTTCCCAGAGCGGCGAAAGCGCGAACCGCGTCATGGTCAGGTCCTCGTTGCGCACGTCGATCCGCAGCGCCACCGGTCACCAGCTTTCGTCCTATGACGAAAGAGTATGCCGCGGGGCGTCCGTCTCACACGATGGCGGCTATGACCACCACGCCGCGCACCCAGCCGCCCCCGAAGACGCGCACCACGTACCGTTCGGTGTTCGCGGCCGGAGAGTTCCGGGTGCTGTTCGCCGCGCAGCTGATGTACGTCCTTGGTTTCGAGTTCGAGATCCTCGGCCTGTCGGTGCTGGTGTATGCCCAGACCCGGTCGGCGTTCTGGACCGCGCTCGCGTTCAGCGCAGGCTTCGCGCCGCAGGCCGTGGGCGGCGCGTTGTTCACCTCCTTGGCGGACCGGCTGCCGCCCCGGGCCGTGATCGGGGCGGGCCTGATCACCCGCGCCGTACCTGGGCTGGTGATCGGGCTGCGCCCGGCGCTGCCGGTCCCTGCCATGCTGGCCCTGGTGGCCGCCACGGCGATGGCCGCTCCCGTTTTCTCCGCCGCGATCTCAGGCCTGCTCCCCGAGGTGCTCGCCGGGGATCGCTACGTCCTGGGCCGCTCGGTCTTCAACCTGACCGGCTCAGGTACGCAGATCATCGGGCTGGGTATCGGCGGCGCGATCCTGGCCGCCGTGCCGCCTCGCTGGCTGCTGCTGGCCGCGGGCGTGTCGCTGGTCGTGGCCGCCGTCATCAGCCGGGTCGGCCTGCGACCCCGGCCCCGGCGTGCGGGCCGCGTGACCGGGCGCGGAGTCGTGCGCGCCACCGTAGCGGGCAACATCGCACTGTTCGCCGACCGCGAGGTAAGGGGCCTGCTGCTGGCGCAATGGCTGCCCGCCTGGTTCGTCACCGGGGCCGAGTCCCTGATCGTCCCGTACACGGGGTCGCTCGGCCGGCCCGCCAGCGCGGCCGGCCCGCTGCTCGCCGCGGTACCGGCCGGGATGGTCCTCGGTGAGGTGCTCGTCGGCCGGTTCGCCGCGCCCGGGACCCGCAGGCGGCTCGCGTTCCCGCTCGCCGCCGGCATGGGAGTGCCCCTGCTCGCGCTCGCCTTCCGCCCGCCGCTGCCGCTCGCCGGGGTGCTCCTGCTCATCACCGGTTTCGGCTTCGCCTACGAGCTCGGCATCCAGCAGGCCTTTCTCGCCAGCCTGCCGGAACGATGGCGGGCCCAGGCCTTCGGCCTCAACTCGACCGGTGCCATGGGCGGCCAGGGCCTGATCCCGTCAGCAACAGGCGGCCTAGCCTCGGTCGTCGGCGCAGGCGCCGCGATGGCACTCGCGGGTGCGGTCACCATCCTCGCCGCCCTTGCCTTGCGCGGCCCGCTTGCCGGTGCTACCCGGAAGCAGGAGCTGTCTCAAGGGACAAGAAGTCGGCCACGCCCATGACCCGGTCGCGGACAGCCCGTCGGGCTAACTAGAGTCGGCAGGTAGCAACGGTGCTCAAGCGGGAGGCCAGCATGGCTAGTTCACATGTGACCGTCGGATCCGGGGATCACCACGTCCTGGCCCTGCACGGATGGTTCGGCTCGGCCCGCGGCTGGGGCTCGCTGCCCGACTACCTCGACCGGTCGCGGTTTACCTATGTCTTCATGGACCTGCGCGGCTACGGCGAGCGCCAGCAGGTCAGCGGCGACTTCACCATGGCCGAAGCGGCGGCCGATGCGCTCGTCCTAGCCGACGAACTCGGCTGGGACCGGTTCTCGGTGATCGGCCACTCGATGGGCGCCAAAGCGGCCCACCAGATCCTGCTGCAGGCGCCGGGCCGGGTCCGCAAGCTGGTCGGCCTCAATGCGGTGCCGGCCACCGCGGTGCCCATGGACGCCCGCGGCTGGGCGCTGTTTTCCGGTGCCGCCACCGAACCCGGCAACCGGGCCGCGATCATCGACTTCACCACCGGAAACAAGCTGACGAAGACCTTTATCAACCAGGTGGTGCAGCATTCTCTGGAGCACTCGGACGTCGAGGCGTTCGGCGCGTACCTGCGATCGTGGGCTCAGGATGATTTCTCCGATCAGGTCAAGACGGACACCGACACCCCGGTCAAGCTGATCGTCGGGGTCAATGACCCGGCGCTGTCCGCCGACGTGATGGAGCAGACCTGGGCGGTCTTCTTCCCCAATGCCGAGCTGACCATCCTGCCCGACGCCGGGCACTACCCGATGTTCGAGTGTCCGGTGGTCCTCGCGACCTCCATCGAGGAGTTCCTGGGCCAGGAGTGACCACCAAGGGGCCCGGTGGCACGTCCCGGCCGGACACCGAGGTCGTCTTCGACCCCGCCAGCTACGTCGACGGAGTGCCTTTCGACGCGCTGGCCCGGCTGCGCCGCGACACCCCGGTCACCTGGGTACCAGAGATCCCCGTCTTGGGCTGGCCGGAAGGGCCCGGGTTCTGGCTCGTGCTCAGGCACGCGGACGTCGAGTCGGTGCTGAAGCGGCCGACGCTGTTCTCTTCGTCCCTCGGCGCCACCCAGATCCGTGATCCGGCCACGCCGCAGGCCCTCGGTTACGTCCGGCGGATGATGCTCAACATGGACCCGCCGGAGCACTCCCGGCTGCGGCGGCTGTTGAGCCGGTCGTTCACGCCGCGGGCGGTCGCCCAGCTCGAGGACCGCATCCGCGCCCACGCCCAGGCCATCTGCGAGAGTGTTTTCACCGGCCCGGGCGGCGAATGCGACTTCGCCAAGGACGTGGCCGCGGAACTGCCCCTGCTGACCCTGGCCGACGTGCTCGGCGTGCCCGAACAGGACCGCTGGCTGCTCTTCGACTGGTCGAACCGGGTCATCGGCTACCAGGATCCCGACTACGCCACCTCGGCCGAGTTCGACCCGGCGGCGGGCACCCGCATGGCCGCCGAGGCGCTCGCAGTACGGCCGGTGCCGGACTCCGGCGGCCGGATGCCCGATCCGCGTACCCGCGAGGGCATGCCCGACCTGTACGCCTACGCCCACCTGCTGGCGGCAGAAAAACGCCGCCGCCCCACCGATGACGTGATGTCGATCCTGCTGGCGCAGGCGGACGAGGGTGACGGGGGTGATGGGGTCCAGGTCTCGGCGGCCGAGTTCGAGAACATGTTCTGGCTGTTCGCCGTGGCCGGGAACGAGACGTTGCGCAACGGCCTGCCGGGTGCGTGCATCGCGTTGCTTGAGCATCCGGACGCGCAGGACCAGCTGCGCGCCGAGCCTGCCCTGATGGGCGCCGCGGCCGATGAGATGCTGCGCTGGTGGACGCCGGTCATGACGTTCCGCCGGACCGCGAGCCAGGACTGCGAGCTCGGCGGCCAGCGCATCCGGGCCGGGGACAAGGTCGTCGTCTCGTTTACCTCGGCCAACCGCGACGAAGCCATCTTCGCCGGCCCGGACCGCTTCGACATCCGCCGCCACCCCAACCCGCACCTGGTCTTCGGGCACGGACCGCACTTCTGCCTGGGCGCCCACCTGGCCCGCACCCAGCTGCGCGCGCTGTTCGACGAGGTGCTGGCCCGCACATCGTCGCTGACCTACGCCGGCCCGCCGTCCTATCTACGCTCGAACTTCCAGCGCGGCGTCAAACGGCTCCCGGTCGCCTGGACCGCCTGACCGATCCCGTTTCACCGTCCGCCCGGTGACACTTATATTTATTCCGAACGAAGTGTGGCCGCTCGCGCCGCCTTCGAGCTGCAGGACGACTCTGCCGCCCGCGACCTGCTGGCCCTGCTCGACTCCTACCCGCCCGGGCACATCGCCCCCATGCTGCGGGCCGAGCGCGACCTGGCCCGTGCCCGCCTGGCCGCCAGCGACGCCGGCCAGGGTGCCTCGGCCGCCTTCGCCGCCGCGATCCTCGGCCTGCGCGAGCAGTCCACTCCCTACCACCTCGCCTACGGCCTGCTCGACCACGCCGGGCACCTCACCGGCCAGGGCGACGCCGAGGCGGCCGCACTGGCCATCGACGAAGCCCGCACCATCGCCCGTCGTCTCCGCTGCCAGCCGCTGCTGGACCGCGCCGACGAAATCGAGGAGGCAAAACCCCGGATACGGGCCTAGCCGAACCGGCGTGCCATCTGGTCGAATCTGTTTTCCGCAGCTGTAAACGACTGACTACGACTGATACCGTGTCGTCATAATTTGATCCAGTTGGGGAGGGATTGCGGGTGCCGGGCTAACCGGCGCCAAGCCGGTCTGGGCGTCTACGGTGTTGCTTACGGCGGAGGGTCCGCCGGATGGAAACTGCTGGCTGGGGTATGTGAAGCCCACAGCAACTGGGCGCTGGGCGTTGGGAGGGCTGGGTGAGGTGCGGGCAGTGCGGTGCGTCTTTGGGAGAGGGCGACCGCTTCTGCGGGGATTGCGGTGCTCCGGCGGGAGGCTGCCCGTCGTGCGGTGAACCGCTTGCCCCCGGCAAGCGCTTTTGCCGCGCGTGCGGCACGGCGGTGCCCGACGCCGGTTCCGCTCGGCCCGCGGTGGCCGCCGCACCGGGAGCTCCCGCTTCGGGACGCGCTGCAGTGCCCGTGGCCGAGCGGCGGGTGTGCTCGGTGCTGTTCTGCGACGTGGTCGGGTTTACCCCGTTGTCAGAGTCGCGGGATCCCGAGGCGGTGCGCGAGCTGCTGTCGCAGTATTTCGCGGTGGCGCGGACGGTGGTGGGCCGCTACGGCGGCGTGGTGGAAAAATTCATCGGCGATGCGGTGATGGCGGTTTGGGGTACCCCGGCCGCCACCGAGGGAGACGCGGAACGGGCGGTCCGGGCCGCGCTGGACCTAGTGGCCGCGGTGGCAGAGCTTGGTGACGAGGCGGGAGTGCCGGGGCTGGCGGCGCGGGCCGGGGTCGTGACCGGCGAGGTCGCGGTCACGGTCGGCGCGGTGGGCGAGGGCATGGTCGCCGGGGACGCGGTGAACACCGCGGCCCGGGTCCAGTCGGCGGCCGCGCCGGGTCAGGTGCTGACCGACGTGGCGACGCAGCGGCTGGCGGGCAGCGCGGTCGGGTTCGCCGACGCCGGGGAACATCGGCTGAAGGGTAAGGCGGAGCCGCAGCAGCTGTGGCGGGCGACCCGGGTGCTGTCCTGGGTCGGCGGTGCTCAGCGGGTTGACGGCCTAGAAGCGCCGCTGACCGGCCGGGACGTGGAGCTGCGCACGATCAAGGACCTGTTCCACGCGACCGCGGACCGGCGGGTGCCGCGGCTGGTGCTGGTGTCGGCTCCGGCGGGAGTGGGCAAGTCGCGGCTGGGCTGGGAGTTCGAGAAGTACGTCGACGGGCTGGCAGCGGAGGTGTGGTGGCACCGGGGACGGTGCCTGTCCTACGGCGAGGGGGTGGCGTTCTGGGCGCTGGCCGAGATCGTCCGGCAGCGGCTGGGTATCGCCGAGGAAGACCTGGCCGAGGTGGCTGCGGCCAAACTGGCCGAGGGCCTGGACGAGTTCGTTCCCGATTTGGGTGAGCGGGCCTATGCCGGCCTGCGGCTGGGCCGGCTTCTGGGCGTCGCGTCGGCCGGAGACGGCGGGTCCGCGCTGTCGCGGGAGGAACTGTTCGCGGGCTGGCGGTTGTTCTTCGAGCGCCTCGCCGCGACACAGCCCGTGGTGCTGCTGATTGAGGATGCCCAGTACGCCGACGCAGGGCTGCTGGATTTCCTGGATCACCTCATCGACTGGACCCGTGACCTGCCGGTGTACGTGCTGGTGTTCGCACGTCCGGAGCTTGGTCAGGCCCGGCCCGGGTTCGGAGCCGGCCGGAACCGGATCATGCTGACCCTGGATCCGCTCGACCCGGTGTCGATGGACCGGCTGGTGGACGCGCTGGTGCCAGGGATGCCGGCGGCGGCGCTGGCGGCGGTCAGCAGCCAGGCACAGGGAGTTCCGTTGTTCGCGGTGGAGACGGTGCGGTCGCTGATCGACCGGGACATCGTCTCACCTGTCGAGGGGGTGTACCAGCTCGTCGGCGATATCGGAGAGCTGGCGGTGCCAGACAGTCTGCACGCGCTGCTCGCGGCCCGGCTGGATGCGCTGGATCCCGATGTACGTCGGTTGGTGGCCGATGCCGCGGTGCTGGGTACCACGTTCCCGGCTGAGGCGCTAATCGCGGTGTCCGGCCGGGACGAGCCGTCGGTGCGGGCGGCGCTAGCGGACCTGGTACGCCGTGAGGTGCTGCGGGTGTCCGCGGACCCGCTCTCGCCGGAGCGGGGAAACTACCAGTTCGCTCAGGAGATGCTGCGACAGGTCGCCTACGACACGTTGTCCCGGCGGGACCGCAAGACCGGCCACCTGGCCGTCGCGGCGCACCTGCGGGCCACCTTCTCTGGCGGCGGCGAAGAGATGGCCGATGTGATCGCCCGGCACTACCTGGACGCGCTGCACGCTATTCCCGACGATCCCGACACAGACCAGATCTGCAGCCAGGCCATCGCCGCGCTGATCCGGGCCGCCGAACGCTCCGAACGGACCGGAGCCCATGGCCCGGCGGCCGCAAGCTACGCCACCGCGGCCGACCTGATCCCGGCCATTCCCGCTGGCGCCGCCGGGCCGCCGACGAGCGGGCCACCCGATGCCGGGACCCTTTGGGAACGCGCCGCGCGGGCCGTTAGCGTCACCGCTGACTACGCCGCGGCCGTCCAGCATGCCGACCGTGCTCGCGATTATTACCTACAGCGCGGCCAGGATCGCGCGGCCGCCCGCGCGCAGGCCATCGCCGGGCGTGCGCTGCGCACCTGGGGCCGTCACGCCGGAGCCCGCGAGCGTCTCACCGCAGCAGCGGAGGTCCTGCGCGCCGATCCCGATAACGACACGGTTCGCGTTCTAGAGGAACTCGCGATCCTGGAGATGTTCACCGGCTCGCCGGACGCCGACCGGCTCACGGCCGAGGCGCTCATCCTTGGCCAGGCTCTCGGCGTCGGCAGTGGGCAGCTGGCTGGCCTGTTCCTGACCCGCGGGATCTACCTGTGCATGGTGAACCGGCGCCCCGAGGGGGCCGCCTACTTCCGCGAGGGCGCGCGGCTCGCCACCCAGGCCGGCGACGACGTGATGGTAGGACGCGCGCTGCTGAACATGGCCGACGCCCTGGCGGCTACCGATCCCGCCGCCGCCGTGGATGCCGCCCGCTCGGCCACCGGGTTTCTGCGCCGGGCCGGCGTCCGAGACCACCTGGCCGTGGCCATCATGAACCTGGTCCAGGCTCTGCTCCAACTCGGGGACTGGGACGGCGCCGACGCCGAGATCACCCAGGCGATGAACTCCGGTGAACTGGTTGGCGACGAATACCTCACCTGTGTCCGGGGCTTGCTGGCGGCCTTGCGCGGCGACGCCGACGCCGCCGAGGCCATGCTGGCGGCCCTGCGTGACCTACGCGCCAGCGAGGATCTCCAGGACAAAGCGTTGATCAGCACCGTGGAAGCCTTCACCGCCGCGGCCCGTCGCCAGCCCGCCGACGCGCTGCGCTGTGCGCGTGCGGCCTTGAGTTATGCGGACGCCCTCGGGATCAGCTTCGAGTCCCTGCGCTGGGCCTGGCCGCTGGCCGCGCGCACCGCCTTCGAGCTGCAGGAAGTCGTCGCCGTCCGCGAGCTGCTGACCCTGCTTGACTCCCACCAGCCTGGGCACATCGCCGCCACGTTGCGGGCCGAGCGTGATCTGGTCCGCGCCCGGCTGGCCGCAAGCGATGGCGACGCGGTCGCCGAAGCGGCCTTTGCCGCCGCGATCACGTACCTGCGCGAGCAGAGCACCCCCTACCACCTCGCCCACGGCCTGCTCGACCACGCCGGTTACCTGACCCGCCGCGGCGACGGCGACGCCGCGTCGCTGACCATCGACGAAGCTCGTGTCATCGGCCGCCGCCTGCGCTGCCAGCCGCTGCTCGACCGCGCCGACAACCTCGAGCCCGCGCCATCCCGGGTCCGGACCTAGCTGATGACGCCGGCGGGGACCCAAGTGCCTGACAGGGCTGGTGTGGTGCGCGTGGGGAGGTCGCGGTGAGGTGCGGGCAGTGCGGTGCGTCCCTGGTCGAGGGCGACCGGTTCTGCGCGGATTGCGGTGCTCCTGCAGGAGGGTGCCCGTCGTGCGGCGGGCCGTTGACTCCCGGCAAGCGATTTTGCCGTGTCTGCGGTACTGACCTGTTCGATGTCGCACCGGCGTCGGCTGCGTCCGCCCTGACCGCCGCCGCGGTGACGGTTCCCAGGGCAGGCCGGGAGCCGGCCGCCGAGCGCCGGGTGTGCTCGGTGCTGTTCTGCGACGTGGTCGGCTTCACCCCGCTGGCGGAGTCCCGGGATCCCGAGGAGGTCCGTGAGCTGCTGTCCCGCTACTTCGCGATGGCCCGGACGATCATCGGCCGCTACGGCGGGGTGGTGGAGAAGTTCATCGGAGACGCGGTGATGGCGGTCTGGGGCACGCCGGCCGCGACCGAGGGGGACGCGGAGCGTGCGGTGCGCGCCGCGTTGGACCTGGTGAACGCGGTGGCCGAGCTTGGCGGTGAGGCGGGGGTCCCCGGCCTGGCGGCGCGGGCCGGGGTGGTGACCGGCGAGGTGGCGGTGAACCTGGGCGCGGCCGGTGAGGGGATGGTCGCCGGAGATGCGGTGAACACCGCGGCGCGGGTCCAGGCGGCGGCCGAGCCGGGGCAGGTGCTGACGGACGGGGCGACGCAGCGGCTGGCGGGCAGCGCGGTCGGGTTCGCCGATACCGGGGAGCACGCGCTGAAGGGCAAGGCCGAGCCGGCCCGGCTGTGGCGGGCCACCCGGGTGCTGTCCGCGGTCGGCGGCGTCCAGCGGGTGGACGGGCTGGAGGCCCCGCTGACCGGCCGGGATGCGGAGCTGCGCACGGTCAGGGACCTGTTTCACGCCACCGCCGAGCGGCGGGTGCCGCGGCTGGTGCTGGTCTCGGGCCCGGCCGGGGTGGGCAAGTNNGGGGTGGCGTTCTGGGCGCTGGCCGAGATCGTCCGGCAGCGGCTGGGCATCGCCGAGGAAGACCCGGCCGAGGTCGCCGCAGGCAAGCTCACGGCCGGGCTGGACCGGTTCATCACGGATCCGGGGGAGCTGGCCTATGCCGGGGCGCGGCTGAGCCGGCTGCTGGGCGTGGCCTTCGGCGCGGACGGCGGGGCCATGCTGTCGCGGGAGGAGCTGTTCGCGGGCTGGCGGCTGTTCTTCGAGCGGCTCGCGGCGACACAGCCTGTGGTGCTGCTGATCGAGGACGCCCAGTATGCCGACACGGGTCTGCTTGACTTCCTGGATCATCTGATCGACTGGTCCCGGGACCTGCCCATCTACGTGCTGGTCTTCGCCCGGCCCGAGCTCGGCCAGGCCCGGCCCGGCTTCGGCACCGGCCGGAACCGGATCACGCTGACGCTGGACCCGCTGGATCCGGCCTCGATGGACCGGCTGGTGGACGCCCTCGTGCCGGAGATGCCGGCAGACGCGCGGGCCAAGATCACCAGCCAGGCTCAGGGCATCCCGTTGTTCGCGGTGGAGACGGTGCGGTCGCTGATCGACCGGGACATCGTGCAGCCGGTCGAGGGCGTCTACCGGCTAACCGGCGACATGGGGGAGCTGAACGTCCCGGACAGCCTGCACGCGCTGCTGGCCGCCCGGCTCGATGCGCTGGATCCGGAGGCGCGGCGGCTGGTCACCGACGCCGCGGTGCTGGGCAGCACGTTCCCGGCCGAGGCGCTGATCGCGGTGTCCGGGCAGGACGAGCCCGCGATGCGGGCGGCGCTGGCTGGCCTGGTGCGCCGGGAGGTGCTGACAGTGTCCGCGGATCCGCTGTCCCCCGAACGGGGCAGTTACCAGTTCGCCCAGGGCATGCTCCGCCAGGTGGCCTATGACACGCTGTCCCGCCGGGACCGCAAGGCCCGTCACCTGAAGGTGGCCGCGCACCTGCGGGCCGCGTTCCCCGGCGATGGCGAGGAAGTCGCCGACGTGATCGCCCGGCACTACCTGGACGCCCTGGAAGCCGTGCCCGATGACGCCGACGTCGGCCAGATCCGTGGCCAGGCCATCGCCGCGCTGGTCCGGGCCGCCGAGCGGGCCGAGCGGACCGGCGCTTCCGCCCGCGCCGCTGCCAGCTATGCCGCCGCCGCCGAACTGACGCGGCCGGATACCTCGGCTGACCAGCGAACCGTGGGTGAGCTGTGGGAACGCGCCGCGAAGGCCGCTGTCACCAGCGGCGACTGGGCCGCGACGGTCGAGCACGGGGGACGTGCCCGCGATTATCATCTAGGCCGCGGCCAGCTCCGGGCGGCGGCCCGGGTTCAGGTCATCGCCGGGGAGGCACTACGCAAGTGGGGTCGATACGGCGAAGCTCGCGACCAGCTCACCGCCGCGGTGGAAGTGCTGCGGGCAGAACTCGACGCCGATACGGTGCGGGCCCTGGAAGAACTCGCGGTCGTAGAGGTGTTCGCCGGATCGCCCGACGCCGACCGGCTGTCGGCCGAGGCGCTCGCCCTCGGCGAGGACGTTGATGTGGGCACGGGCCAGCTCAGCGGACTGTTCCTCACCCGCGCGATCTACCTCTACGGCGCGGGGCGGCACCATCAAGCGGTCGCCTACTTCCGCGAGAGCGCGCGGCTCGCCGCCCAGACCGGCGACAACATGCACATCGGACGGGCCCTGCTCAACCTGGCGGACGTGCTGACGGCCACCGATCCGGCCGCCGCGGCTGACGAGGCGCGCACCGCCGCCGGGCACCTGCGCAGGGCCGGTGCCCGGCTCTACCTGGCGGTTGCCATCATTAACCTGGCCCAGGCGCTACTGACGCTCGGCGACTGGGACGCCGCCGAGACCGAACTCACCCAGGCCGCAGACGCCGAAGGGCTGGCCGACATCGACTACCTCGCCTGCTACCGCGGATGGGTCGCGGCGCTGCGCGGCGACACCGGAACCGCCACGGCCATGCTGGCGGGACTGCGGGACATGTCCGCTAGTGAAGACCCCCAGGACAAGGCCCTGATCAGCGTCGCCGAAGCCTTCACCGCCGCCGCCCGGGGCCAGCGGCAGGATGCTCTGCGTCATGCCCGCGCGACGCTCGCTCACGCGGGTGTCCTCGGGGTCAGCCACGAGTTCCTGCGCTGGGCGTGGCCGCTGGCCGCCCGCGCCGCGTTCGAGCTGGGCGACACCGCCGCCGTCAGCGACCTGCTGGCCCTGCTCGACGCCTACCAGCCCGGGCACCTCGCCCCGATGCTGCGAGCAGAACGCGACCTGGTCCGTGCCCGCCTGGCCGCGGCCGGCGGCGCGGAGGACGACGCAGCGGGCGTCGCCGCCGGTTTCGCCGCCGCGATCGCCAGCCTGCGCGAGCGCGGTACTCCCTATCACCTCGCGCACGGCCTGCTCGACCACGCCCAGTACCTACTGGCCCACGGTGACGCTGCCACCGCGGCGCTGGCCGTCGAAGAAGCCCGCGACATCGGCGATCGCCTGCGCTGCCAGCCGCTGCTCGACCGCGCCGTGAATCTGGACCCGGCGCCGGCGACGGCGGCGCCCTCCGTCAGCCCCCGGACGCCGGCCTAGATGGCCGCGTCGTCCGGGCGCTTTCGCGACGCGCTGCGCCACCGCGACCTGCGGCTGCTGATCGGCGCGTTCCTGGTGGACCAGATCGGCAGCTGGTCCTACATCGTGGTGATCTCGGTGTATCTCTTCGACCGGACCCATTCCACTCAGTGGCTGGCGGCCCTGGGCATCTGCCGCTGGGGGCCGGGCCTGCTGCTCGCCAGCTACGGAGGCGTAATCGCCGACCGCTATCAGCGGGTCACCATCCTGATCGTCTCCGCCCTGGCCAGCGCGGCCATCATGGCCGCGCTGGCGGTGGTGGTGGCGACCAACGCCCCGCCCGGTCTGATCCTGGTCCTGGCGGTCGCCTCGGCGGTCGCCCTCGCGCCCTACCAGCCCGCCGCGGGCGCGCTGACTCCCGAGGTCGTCGGCGAGAAAGACCTGGCCGCCGCGAACTCCATCTTCTCGGCGCTGGAGAACCTGGTCGTGGTGCTCGGACCGGGCATCGGCGGCCTGCTCTTGCTGACCGGGCGGCCCGTCATCGGAGTCGCGATCAACGCGGCCAGCTTCGCCGTGGCGGCCGCCGTGATCACCCGGCTGCACGTCCACTCCCGCGGCGGGGCAGACTCCGAAGGCAGTGCCTGGCAACAGTGGAAGGCTGGGCTCAGCGCGCTGGCCGCCCAGCCCGTCGCGGTGGGCATCATCTTGTTCTGCGCCCTCTCCTCCGCCGTCTACGGCGCGTCCACCGTGTTGTACATACCGCTGTCGGTCCGGCTGGGTACCGGATCCAATGGTTATGGTTACCTGCTGGCCGGGTCCGCGTTCGGCGGGGTGCTCGGCGTCGGCCTGGCCAACCGGCTGAGCGGCGCGTCCCGGCTGGCTCCGATCATGATGGCGAGTATCTGCCTGCTGGCGCTGCCGTTCCTGGTTACCGTCGCGGTGGACTCGCCTGCGCTAGCCGCCGTTCTTCAGGTTGCCTCCGGCATCGGAATGGTCGTCGTGGATGTGGTCGCCCTCACCAGCCTGCAGCGCGATCTGCCTGGGGAAATTCTCGGCCGCGTGCTCGGCATCTTCGACACCGTCCTGCTGGCTGGCGTCTTGCTGGCTAGCCTGGCCACCGGCATTCTCCTGGCACACGCCAACGTCAACGTCGCGCTGGTCGCGGTAGGCGCCGGGATCCCGTTGCTCGGCCTGGCCAGCCTGCCCATCCTGCTGCGGGCCGATCGTACGTCGGCTGCGGTGGCCGAGCGGCTGCGCCCGCGAGTGGAACTGCTGTCGACGCTGGACCTGCTGGCCGGCACGGACCGCCGCACGCTCGAGCGGCTGGCGTCGGCGGCGCAGGAGATCGTCATGCCGGCCGGTGAGGTCGTGATCCGTGAGGGCGACGAGGCCGACGCGCTGTGGATCCTGGCCCAGGGTGAACTGTCGGTAACCACCACCGACGACGGGCTCGTACCCCGGGAACTGGCGCCGGTGGCCGCGCCTGGTTACGTCGGTGAGCTCGGGCTGCTGCATGGCATCCCGCGCACCGCCACCGTGCGAACCCTCCAGCCAAGCACGCTGCTGCGGATCGGCGGCCAGGACTTCCTGTCCGCCCTGGAGACTAACCGGCCGAGCCCGTCGCTGCTGTCTATCGCGGGAATCCGGATGGCCCGCACCCCCGGGCGCAGCGCCAAGCCGCAGCCCGTTGCTGCCGATTCATCCGCGCCAAGCCCCCGCCCAGAAGGGTGAGACTGATGAACCCAGACGCACTGCTGACCGAACTCGGCGAGCTGGCTACCTCGCTCGGGCCGGCCGTGCGGCCAGCCGGCACCGACGAGCTGCTGAGATCTCTGACCGAGACCGCGCGGCGACTGTTCGGCGCGGCGGCCTGCTCGCTGGCCCTGCTCAGCGAGGATGAGTCGGAACTGCTCTATACAGTGGCCGCGGGCCAGGGCGCGGACGACGTGACGGGCATGCGGATACCGTCCTCTCAGGGCATCGCCGGCTGGGTCGTCCAGTCTGGGCAGCCGATCGCGGTCAGCGACGTGGCCAACGACCCGCGCTTCGCTCGGGAACAGGCCGAGCAGACCGGGTATGTCCCTCAGGCCATCCTCGCGGTACCGGTCGAAACGCCCGAGCGGATGCTCGGGGTCATCAGCTTGCTCGACCGTGACGCTCGGCGCCCCGGCGCTGAGCAGGACATGACGCTGCTGTCGCTGTTCGCCGATCAGGCCGCCCTAGCCCTGGCCAGCGTGGAGAGGTTCACGTTCATGGGGAGGGTCTTGCTCGATGCGCTGGCCCGCGCGGCCACCGGAGAGGACCTGGCGCATGCGCTGCGGCAGGCTGCCGATGGACCTCCGGGTGCGAACACCGATCTGGCCACGCTGGCCGCTGCCTTCGCGGCCCTGGCTCGCCGTGGGGCCGCGGAGCGCCGGCTGGCTCTAGCAGTGTTGCGAGATATCGGGGACTACGCAGAAAGGCGGCCGTCACGCCCCCGCTGAGGCCGGCCTGGAGCGACGCCTTCGCTGCGGAGGCGCTGCGTCCGGTGTCCCGGATCGATTTGCCCATCGACAAGGACTGGCTGTGGGGCGGGGCATCAGGCGCAGGAGTGGCGGTGGCCGTGGTCGACAGCGGGGTCGACGCTGCCCACCCAGCCGTCGGCGCGGTCGACCGGGCCATCGCCTTTCAGTGGGACCGGGAGGCCGAAGAGGTCGTCAGCACCGAGGGCCCGCACGAGGACCTGTTCGGTCACGGCACCGCGTGCGCCGGGATCATCCGCCGCGCCGCCCCTGAGGCGGCCCTCTGGTCCGTGCGGGTCCTGGGCAGCCGGCTGACAGGCAAGGGCGTCGTCTTCGCGGCGGGCCTCCGCTGGGCGATCCAGGAGGGAGCACGGGTGGTCAACCTGTCGCTGAGCACGGGCCGCGAAGACTACTTCGGGTTGTTCCACGAGATCGCCGACGAAGCGGCGTTCGCCGGCGTCGTTCTGGTCTGCGCCGCCAACAATGTCCCAGCGCCCACCTATCCGGCCCAGTTCTCCTCCGTGATTTCGGTCGCCGCCCACGACGGGCAGGATCCGTTCGCCTTGGACGCCAACCCGGCGCCCCCGACCGACTTCGGCGCGCCCGGCATCGACATCCGGGTGCCTTGGCTCTCCAGCTCCACCGTCGTCTCCACCGGCAACTCCTTTGCCGCGCCTCATGTCACGGGACTGGTGGCCCGGCTGCTTAGCAAGCACCCGCAGCTCACGCCGTACGAGGTCAAGACGGCGCTGCGGGCCGTGGCCAGCAACTCAGAGGTCCCAGGAGCCAGCGGTGACACCTGACGTTACGGGCATCCTCGGCCAGACCGAGCTGCTTCGTTCGGTTCCGGCCGAGGATCTCAGCGCCCTCGCGGCCGCCTCACGGCTGCGGACCTTCCGCCGCGGCCAGGTGGTGTTCACCCGGGGCGACCCGGGTGACACCGTGATCGTGGTCGTCTCCGGCCGGGTCAAGGTCGTGGTCCGCTCGGCGGACGGCGGCGCGCTGACGCTGGCGATCATCCAGCCAGGCGGCGTGTTCGGCGAACTCGGCGTCGCCGACAGCGGTCCTCGGTCCAGCGACGCCCAGACCCTCGACGAATGCCAGCTGCTCCTGGTTCCGCGCGAGGCGATCCAAGACGTCTGCGCGCGGGTGCCATCCGTCGCGCAGGCCCTGACGGCTTCCATCGCGACCACCTTGCGGCGCCTGACCGACGCGGCAGCCGACCTGATCTTCCTTGACCTCCCGCGCCGGGTGGCAAAGATGCTGCTTAGCCAGCCCAGCGGCCATGATGGCGCCATTCGGCTGAACCTGAGCCAGGAGGAACTGGCGCATCAGGTCGGCGGCACCCGGCAGAGCGTCAACGCCGCGCTGCGCGGTTTCGAGCGGCGAGGCTGGATCGAGGTGCACGACCGGACCGTAACGGTGAAGCAGGTGGCGGCACTGAGCCGGTTCGCAGGCACGGAACTGTCGGCAAGCTGACAGTAGTCGTGTCAGCGAGGCGACTGACAGTCGGCCCGCGATCAGACATGCTAACCACAGTCATTCATCCGAATCTGCAACTCAAGAGGTGGAGCATCATGACCGAGCAGAACCAGACCCCTGACGCCATCGCCGAGGACACCGTCGACGACGTGGAGGGCCATGGCTCCCGGCCCCGCGACGACGACGACGTGGAGGGCCATGGCTCCCGGCCCCGCGACGACGACGACGT
>PMST01000559.1 GCA_003168295.1 Actinomycetota bacterium | reverse complement strand
TTGGCGATCACGTCGACCTCCAGGTTCACCGTGTCTCCCGGTTCTCTGACGCCGAGCGTGGTGCGCTTCAGCGTCTCGGGGATGAGGCAGACCTCGAACCAGGCTTCTGCCTCGCCGGCACGGCTGAGGGCAGAGACCGTCAGGCTGATCCCGTCCACGGCAATCGATCCCTTTTCAACGACATAACGGGATATCTTGCCAGGCAGGCTGATCCGCACCTGATCCCAGTGGGCGGCGGGCGTCCGGGACACGATGGCGGCGGTGGCATCGACGTGGCCTTGCACGAGATGGCCGCCCAGCCGGTCCGCGAGGCGGACCGAACGCTCCAGGTTGACCGGCGCACCCGGAGCCAGCGCGCCCAGACCTGACCGGTCCAGGGTCTCCCCCATCACGTCCGCGGTGAAGGTCCCGTCCATGATGTCGGTCACGGTCAGGCAGACACCATTGACCGCGATCGACTCGCCGAGGGACGTGTCCTCGGTGGAGCCCCGTATGGTCAGCCGCGCCGCGTCACCGCGATGCTCGATGCCGGCCACCTCGCCGAGTTCTTCTACAATCCCGGTGAACATCCGCACTTTCCTCCTCGAAGCCCGTCCTGCGCTCGGCTCCGGGGGTGCGCGGGTACCTGCGTACGCGCTTGCCGCGGCCGGGGTCGCCGACCGCGTGCGTGCTGCCTCCCATCCGGACTTTCACCGTCGGTCCCGGAATTTCACCGGATCAGCCGACCGCTGGCAGCGGACGGGTCGCGGACTTTCACCGCCGGCTCGGAGTTTCACCGACCCCGGAGCACGCTTACTCCTATAGCCAGTGTGCCATACCAGGTATTCCGGACCAGACGGCGGTAAAGCCTCCGGTCACGCTGCCCGGGGCCGGAACTGGTAGCCGACCCGGTACTCAGTCACCAGACACTGGCCGTAAACCGGGCCGAGCTTATGCCTGAGGCGGCTGACGTGCACATCGACGGTTCGGCTATCTCGCGCTACGGCTCGGGCGTCTCGCGCGGTGTCCCGGCCGGCTGGCGCGATGTCCCGGCGCCAGACCTGCTCGACGAGGTCCGCACGGCTGAACACCGTCGCGGGATGCGCGGTGAAGAAGGCCAGCAGCTGGAACTCCTGGAAGGTCAGCATGATCTCACGGCCGCCCGCCCAGACCCGGCGCTGCACGTGATCGAGGCGCAGGCCGGCGTCGGCACGGCGTTCGGTGGCCGGATCGGATTCAGCCGGCCAGCCCGCGTGGCCGCCGCCCGTCGCGGCGCCGTTCGCGGTGGTGCCGTTCGTCGTGGCGCCGCTGGTGGTGGCGATGGCGTAGCCGACGATGGCGAGCGACGTGCTCGTGCCCGGGATCGGCACGATCGCGAGCAGGGTCCCGTCCCGGCCGGGCGGCGGCACGCGCTCGTCCCACGGGTAGCCGCCGGGTTCGGCATCGGGTTGGCTGAACAGCTCGTCCACTGTCTCGGGCCGACTGACCAGCTGAGTTCCCACTGTTACATATCCAGAGGACACCCTCCCTATACTCCATTAAAAAGATCGTTTTTGTCAAGAAAACCGGCCGACGGCACCGCCCGGACTTTGCTCCCGGCGCTGGGCGGGGCTGCTGGTTAGGATTGGGATCATGGCGGTCAGGGCGGTCATCTTCGACTGGGGCGGGACGCTTACCCCGTGGCATGGCATCGACCTCGGTGAACTCTGGCTCGCGGTGTGTGCGCGGCACTATCCGGCGGCCGAGGCGGCCGCAATAGCCACCGCGGTCCGCACGGCCGAGCTGGAGTTGTGGCGCCACGGTGAGCAGTCGCAACAGAGCGGGACGCTTGACCATATCTTCGAGCGGGCCGGGATCACCGCCTCGGCGGACTTCCTGTCCAGCTACTTCGAGGCGTGGGACCCGCACACGCTCACCGACCCGGACGTGCCGCCGTTGCTGCACGAGTTGCGGCGGCGTGGCATCAAGGTCGGCGTGCTGTCCAACACCATGTGGCCGCGTAGCGCCCACGAGAAGATCTTCGTCAGGGACGAGGTGTTCGAGCTGATCGACGGCGCCGTCTACAGCAGCGAGATCGACTGGGTCAAACCGCACCCGGAGGCCTTCCGAGCGGCCATGCGGGCCATCGGCGAAACCGACCCCGCAGCCTGCGTGTTCGTCGGCGACCGCCCCTACGACGACATTCACGGGGCCAAGAGCGCGGGTATGCGCGCCGTCCTCATCTCGAACTCCGACGTTCCCCCGTACGAAGCGGCCGCGCCCGACGCGATCATCACCAGGCTGTCGGAACTCCTCGGCCACCTCGACCGCTGGTCTTGATACCGAAAAATCTCGGCGAAAAGCGTTGGCGGATGCGGCTGCCCTGACTCCTATCCGTGGGGGACAGAAAAACTGGTGGAACGCCGGGAGCTTGTCGCTGAGGGGGGGACGAGATCCCGGCGCTCCGCTGAGGTCCGGCTCAGTGAACGGAGCCGGTGCGCTTGAGCGTGCGGATGATCGGCGCGGTCTCCACCGAGCTCACCCCGGGCAGCGACGCCAGCGGGCCGGTCAGGTACTCGTAGAGATGCTGCGTGTCACGGAAAAGGGCGGTCACCACCACGTTGGCCGGGCCCGTGGTCGCGGCGGCGAACGGGACCTCGGGGTGCTCGGCCAGGGCCTGGCCCACCGCGTCGAGCCGGGACGGCTCCACCTTAAGCCAGAGCAGCGCGCTGACATTCATACCCAGGCACTGGCTGTCCACGTCCACCTCGAAATGCAGCAGCCCGCTGCGGCAAAGCTCCTCGATCCGGCGCCTGACCGTGGATTCGTGCCAGTGGATGGCGGCGGCCAGGGCTGCGTGGCTGGCCCGCCCGTCGCGGCCCAGCTCAGCGAGGAGGGGTTCGTCCCCGGGTAGCAGTCTGGCCCCCTCGCCCGGGAGTACTGTGCCGCCGCCCGCGGCCCGAGCCCGGACCGGGCCGGGCGCCGCAGGTACGTGCCGCGCGACTTGCGCGGTGCCCGCCAGCGGCACAAGCCTGGTGAGCTGGCCGGCGGAGAGCGCCTGGCGGATGCCCTGCCACGCATGGGGGGTGAAGTTGTGCAGGATCGAGTGCGCGGAGATCTGCACTACCCGGCGGCTGCCGGGAAGCCCGCGCAGGAACAGGGCGTCGCGCTGCTCCGGAGTGCTCGCCTGGACCGTGCAGATGATTTCGGTTCCGCCCGACGCCAGGTTCACCCATCTGGTATCAGGCCGGCGCGCCAGGGCCTCGGCGATCGAATCCGCGCTACCGGGCGTGGTCTGCAGCCGGACGAACCAGTCCACCCACCCCACCCGGGCTCCGCTCACCACGCCGAGGACACGCAGCCCGGCAGATTCGCTGAGCTTGTGGTATCGCCGGGCGGCGGTCTGGTCGGAGATCCCCGTCACCTCGGCGATGGTGCGGAATGACGCTCTCGGCTCGACGGTTAGAACGTGGACGATCTGCCGATCAATCTCATCCAGCATGATGGTTTCCACGTCTATAAGGCTAGTCGAAGTCGAGATCAGGCACAATTAGCCTCATCCATGGATGCCAAGGCATCGCTCGCGCAGCATGGTGACCGGCGCCCGTCACGGGTGCGGTTCATGGAGGAAAACCAATGGATAAGAAGTGGTGGACCCTAGTCGCGGTTGGCGCGGGGACATTCATGCTGCTGCTGGACGTCACGATCGTCACCGTGGCCCAGCCCGGAATCCAGAGCGGCCTGCACGCGAGCTTCAGCGACGTGCAGTGGGTCCTGGACGCGTACGCACTGACGCTGGCCTCGTTCCTGCTCACGTCCGGCGTGCTCGCCGACCGGTACGGCCGCAAGCGGCTGTTCCAGATCGGGCTGGTCATCTTCACGCTCGGCTCGCTGCTCTGCGGTGTAGCCCAGAACCCGCTGATGCTCATCTTGTCCCGGAGCGGTCAGGGCATTGGCGGCGCGATCATGTTCGCCACGTCGCTGGCGCTGCTCGGGCACAGCTTCCGGGGCCGGGATCGCGGCGTGGCGTTCGGCGTGTGGGGTGCGATCTCGGGCGTGTCCACGGCGCTCGGCCCGGTGCTCGGCGGGGTGATCACCACCGACTGGAGCTGGCGGGGCATCTTCCTGGTCAACGTCCCGATCGGCATCGCCGCCGTCGCGATCACCGCGTGGCGGGTCGATGAGTCGCGGTCGCCGCACCCTCACTCGCCGGACTGGGCCGGGTTCGCGCTGCTGACCAGCGGGCTGGTCAGCCTGATCTACGGGCTCATCCGGGCCAGCGAGAACAGCTGGTCCGATACCGGCGTCGTGGTCTGCCTGGCGGTCGCCTTCGTGGCCCTGGCCGGGTTCATCGTGGCCGAGCGGCGCGTCGCGCATCCCATGTTCGATCTGTCGCTGCTGCGCGTACCGACCTTCGCGGGAGGCTCGATCGCCGCGTTCGCGATGAACGGCTCGCTCTACGCCGTGCTGCTCTACCTGGTCATATACCTGCAGGACATCCTGGGCTACTCGGCCCAGGACGCGGGTCTGCGGCTGGCCATCATCAGCGGTGCCCAGTTCGTCACCGCGACGATCGCAGGCCGGATGAGCGAGCGGGTACCCGCCCGCTGGCTGATCGGTCCGGGCCTGCTGCTCGTCGGCATCGGGCTGATCATCATGGGCGGCCTGTCCGGCGCCAGTTCCTGGACGCACCTGATTCCCGGCTTCATCGTCGCCGGGCTGGGCAGCGGGCTGGTCAACCCGCCGCTTGCCTCCACCGCGATCGGCGTCGTCCCGCCGGACAAGGCCGGCATGGCCTCCGGGGTCAGTGCGACGTTCCGCCAGATCGGCATCGCTACCGGCATCGCCGCGCTCGGATCGGTCTTCACCGCCGCGCTGCAGCACAACCTGGAGCACACGCCCTCGGTGGCGGGGTCCGCGCCGCACATCGTGGCGCTGGTACGGCAGGGCCAGATCGGCCAGCTGTTCGCGAGTACGCCGCCGGCCGCGCGCGGCCAGCTCGAGACGGCCATCCGGTCCGCCGCCGCGGCGGGCATCAACGACCTGCTGATCATCACCGGGATCCTCGGGTTCGTCGGTGCGGTGTGCGCCCTTCTCCTCATCCGCCGTAAGGATTTCGTACGGACCGGTCGCACCGAGCCGCAGGACACGCCGCCCGCGGCCGGACAGGCTGGTACGGACGCGGTCAGCCCGGCCCGTTCGGCCTGAAAGAACAAGACACCGGCCTGGCGGCCCTGGGTCAGAGGTGCCAGGCCGCGTGGACGGTGGCGCGCTCGGCCTGTGCGCGCAGGGCCTCGACGGCGCGGGCCGGGTCATCGGCGCCGTAGACGGCCGAGCCGGCCACGAACACGTCCGCGCCGGCGTCCGCGCACCGCTCGATGGTCTCCTCGTGGACGCCGCCGTCGACCTGGAGCCAGATCGCGGCGTCCCGGCCGCCGACCAGCGAGCGGGCGCGGCGCAGCTTCGGCAGCACCATGTCGAGGAAAGACTGGGCGCCAAAACCGGGCTCTACCGTCATCAGCAGCAGCATGTCGATCTCCGGAAGCAGGTCGGAGTACGGCTCTACCGCCGTGCCCGGATTGACGGCAAGTCCGGCGCGGGCGCCCGCGGCCCGGATGGCGCGCAGCGTCTTTACCGGGGCATGGACCGCCTCGGCGTGGATCGTGACGTTGCCCGCGCCGGCCTCCGCGTACGGCGGCGCCCACCGGTCCGGGTCTTCGATCATCAGGTGACAGTCGAGCGGCAGCGTGGCGTGCTTGAGCAGGGCCTCGACGACCGGCAGCCCGAGGGTGAGGTTGGGCACGAAGTGGTTGTCCATGACATCCACGTGCAGCCAGTC
>PMST01000687.1:4022-10656 GCA_003168295.1 Actinomycetota bacterium | reverse complement strand
CGGTCCGGATGCCGGTGCTCGTGGTCTGCGCCGCCGGATACGGCCTCGCGCTGGCCTGGACCGGCGGGCGCCTCGCCGCCCGCGCGGCCGAGCAGCGGCTGCCCGAGCTTTACCAGATCGCCGTCCGCAGCAAGCTTTAGCCGATCCGGGCGCGGGATGAGAGCGCCGTTCCGTGGTTAATTACGCAAGCAAGTTGTTCAATTTAATTGATCAGTCTAGGCTGATGATATGGAAACGAGCGAAGATCGCCAGAACACGGCCGAGACGGCAGTCAGGCTGGCGGTGGCGGTCAAGCGGCTCCAGGCGCGGATCCGGGAGGAGGCCGGCGTGACGTCAACCGGCCTGTCGGTGGCGCAGGTGTCGATCTTCAGCCGGCTGGTGCACGAGGGACCGCTCACAGCCGCGACCCTGGCCGTGGCCGAGCACGTCAGCCAGCAGGCCATCGCGCAGAGCCTGGCCGGGCTGAAGACCGGCGGCCTGGTCAGCGTGAAGCCGGACCCGGCGGACGGCCGCAAGAGCCTGCTCGAGGTGACCGCGGCCGGCCGCGCCCTGTACGAGACGATCCTGGCCTCACGCGACGACTGGCTGATCCGGGCGATCGAATCGGCCGTAAAGCCGGGCGAACGGACCAGCCTGGACCAGGCGATCAAGCTGCTGGAGCGGCTCGGCCAGGTTGACCTTCGGGCCGCCCGGTGACGTCGGCTCCGGCGGTCGGTACCGCGGAGCCAGGCACCCCGGCCGGCGGCGGGAACGCTTTCTCGTGGCGGTTCACGACGCCGCTGTTCATGGGGTCCGCGCTCAATCCGGTCAACAGCTCTCTGATCGCGACCGCGCTGGTGCCGATCGCGGCGGCGATGCACGTGTCGGTCGGCCGGATCGCGGTGCTCGTCTCGGCGCTGTACCTGGCGAGCTCGATCGCCCAGCCGACGGCCGGGAAGCTGGCCGAGGAGTTCGGGCCGCGCCGGGTGTTCCTGGCCGGGATCACCACCGTGCTCATCGGCGGGGTGGTGGGCGGGGTGGGCCAGAACCTGACGACGCTGATCGTGGCCCGGGTCCTGATCGGCATCGGCACCTCGGCCGGGTACCCGTCGGCGATGCTGCTGATCCGCCGGCGCGCCGGGCAGGCCGGCCTGGACAAGCCGCCGGGCGGGGTGCTGGGCGGACTGCAGATCGCCGGAGCGGCGACGGCCGCCCTCGGGCTCCCTTTCGGCGGCGTGCTGGTGGGTGCGTGGGGGTGGCGGGCGACGTTCCTCGTCAACGTCCCGGTCGCGCTGGCCACGCTGGTGATGGCCCGGCTCGGGATCCCGCGGGACGCTCCGGTCACCGGATCGCGGCGAGCCAGGGACGTAGCGGCCCGCATCGACGTGGCCGGCATCGCCGGGTTCGGCGGGATGATGACGGCCCTGCTGATATTCCTGATGTCGGTGCCGCGACCGGACTGGGCCGCCCTGGGCCTGGCGGTCGTGCTGGCCGCCGGCCTGCTGTGGTGGGAACTGCGGGCTAGCCACCCGTTCATCGACGTGCGACTGCTCGCCTCGAACGTGGCGCTCACGCGCACCTACCTGCGGTGGGCGCTGATCGCGCTGTGCGTCTACACCGTGCTGTACGGCATCACCCAGTGGATCCAGGCCGGCCGGGGCCTGTCCGCCAGCGAAGCCGGCCTGCTGCTGCTGCCGATGACCGCCGTTTCGGCGATCATGATGGGGCCGATCTCGAAGCGCAACCTGATCCGCGGCCCGCTGATCGCCGGGGCCGCCGCCTGCCTGGCCGGGGCGGCCGGGGTCCTGTTCCTGACCACGAGCACACCGATCATCTGGATTCTGGTCGTCACGCTGGCGTTCGGGGTGGCCCTGGGCGGGGCCGCCAGCGGGAACCAGACCGCGCTGTACACGCAGGTGGCTGCCGATCAGCTCGGCACCGCCTCGGGCCTGTTCCGGACCTTCGGCTACGTCGGCTCCATCGCCTCATCAGCCATCATCAGCATCGTCTTCCACAAGAACGTCGGCGACCACGGCCTGCACGTCATCGCCGTCATCATGATCGCCGCCAGCGCCGTGACACTCCTGATCACCGTGATTGACCGGCGGCTCCGAACCAGCTCACCCGACCCCAAGGAGAATCCATGACCCCGACGCTCCCGGCCATCGATCCGCGGCGCACCGCGCTGCTCGTGATGGACTACCAGGCCGGTATCCTCGACCGCCTCGACGAAGCCGAGCCCCTGCTGTCGTGCGCGGCGGACGCCATCGCCGTCGTCCGCGGCCGCGGCGGGCAGATCGGCTACGTCCGGGTCGCCTTCGATGACGCGGACTACGATGCGGTTCCCCCGCACAGCAGGTTCGCGTCGCTGCTGGCGACAGGCCGCGTGGCGATGCACAGCGACTCCCCCGGGACCGCCATCCACGACAGCGTGGCACCCAAGCCGGGCGACATTACCGTCCGCAAGACCCGGGTCGGCGCCTTCTCCACCACCGACCTCGACCAGCAGCTGCGCGATCGCGGCATCACCACCCTCATCCTCGCCGGGATCAGCACCAGCGGTGTGGTCTTGTCCACCGTCCGCGACGCCGCCGACCGCGACTACCAGGTCCTCGTCCTCGCCGACGCCTGTGCCGATCCGGTGCCGGGCGTGCACGATTTCCTTACCGAGAAAATCTTCCCCCGGCAGGCACACGTGATCACCAGCGCCGAGCTCAAGGAGGTACTTGGCCAGGCTGAGGTGGATGGATAGCTTGGGCTGCGGCCGGGCCCGTTCGGCCTAAGTGTGAATGATTTTGACGGAACGGGACGTGCTGAAACCTTCCGGCCATCCTCGATCGTTAACCTTGTGAGCAGCCTAAACGTGGAATAGCGTCAGATAAGGCGCGGGCTCTTCGGCGGTGGCGGGCGAGTGAGGAGAACACCGTGATCGGTGCCAGCTGGGCCGGACGGCGGAAAGTTACCAGGCCGATCCGTCTCTGGCTGCTCGTTACCGTTCTGCTGCTGGCAATCCTGGCGGCCACGATTGCCGTCTTCGCGGGCTCCCGGCCCGCCGCCGCGGCCCGGCGCGCGCCCGACGCGGTCCGCTGGGTGACGAGCTGGGGCGCCAGCCCGCAGGCCGCCGGGCGCAATACCGAAGCCGACGCCGGCTTCGACAACCAGACGGTCCGCGACGTCATCTTCACCAGCGTCGGCGGCGATTCGATCCGGCTGGAGCTGACGAACGCCTACGGCAGCTCGCCGCTCCGGATCGGCCGGGTGACAGTTGCGGTCGCGGGCCCGGAAGGCGCGGCGGTGCTGGCCACGATGTACCCGGTGACGTATCGCGGCCGCGCCTCGTTCCAGATCCCGGCGGGCGGGCAGGTCCTCAGCGACCCGGTGGCCATGCGGGTGTGGCCGCTTGAGGAACTCGCGGTGAGCGTGTACCTGCCGGGCCGCACCGGCCGGGCGACCTACCATCTGGACGCCTACCAGGTCAACTGGGTGTCAGCGCCCGGTGACCACACCGCGGACCAGGACGGGAGCGCGTTCGTCGTCCCGACCACGTCGTGGTTCTACCTCAGCGGCCTGGTCGTGCGTTCGGCTCAGGCGGACGGCACCGTGGTGACGCTGGGCGACTCGATCACCGACGGCGTGGGGTCGGACGTCGGTGATAACGGCCGCTGGCCCAACGACCTGGCCCGCCGGCTGGACGCGGCGAGCGGTCCCACGCTGGCGGTGGCCGACGAGGGGATCGGCGGGAACCGGGTGCTGACCGCCTCGCCGATCTTTGGCGTGAGCGCCGAGACGCGGTTCGAGCGGGACGTCCTGGACCAGCCCGGGGTCCGGGACGTCATCGTGCTCGAGGGGATCAACGACATCGGGTTCAGCCCGGTGGTGGCGTACCGGGGCGCCGGGGGCCTTCCGCAACAGGGCACCGCGGTCACCGCGGGGCAGATCGTCGCCGGGTACCAGCAGCTGATCGCGGCGGCGCACGCCCGGGGGCTTCGGATTTTCGGGGCGACCTTGCTGCCGTTCCAGGGAGCCGGGTACTACAGCGCGGCGGGCGAAGCCACCCGCGAGGCGGTGAACGCCTGGATCCGCACCAGCGGCGCCTTCGACGGCGTCATCGACTTCGACAAGGTGATGCACGATCCGGCCGATCCGCTGCGGCTGAACCCTTTGTATGACTCTGGTGATCACCTGCACCCCAACGACGCCGGCTATCAGGCCATGGCCAACGCCATCAACCTGGCCATGCTGCTGCCGTCGGCGCGGTAGCGGGCGCGGCGGGCGGCCGAGAGGCGCGGCCCGCGGGGCTGGAGGGGCTGGCGCGCGGTCCGCGGGGGCTGGCGCGCGTCCGCGGGAGCTGGCGCGCGGTCCGCGGGAGCTGGCGCGGTGGGGAGAAATGTATGGTTGTGACATCCTAAACACCCTTTTGTGCAGGTTGCCGCAACCATGCATTCGCGGCCCTTTACTGATGATGGCTGAGGGGTCGGTGGGGCGGATGAGCCCGGCCTCGACGCGACGACGTGCGGGTGATCGTTAACGGCTCTCCGGCGGCGCCGGTTCAATTCGTTGAAAACTTTCTGCGGCTGAGCTGAACGTGACGATGCCCTTTTACGTGGCTATTTGTGTAGGTCCCGCTAATCCGGTGGACGCAAACGTATAAGGAGTTCTCATGAGACCCAGCGTCACCGTCAGAAACACGGTTGTGGCCGCCGCCGCCCTCGCACTAGCCGCCGTTCCCGGCATGGCAAACGCCTCCACCACCTGGAGCGTCGCCCACCCGCCTTACACCGCGATCGACAATGTCCCCTACGTTCCGCTTAATGCCATCACGGCGATCTCCACCACCAATGTATGGACGGTCGGCCAGGACTCAGGAACTCCGCAAATCGACCACTGGAACGGCAGCAAATGGTCACAGAGCGCGCTGCCCTCGGGCCCGTGCAGCGTGTTCGAGGCCGATTGCGCGTTCACCGGAGTGAGCGCAGACTCGGCCAGCGACGTGATCACCATCGGCGAAGGAACCATCCCTACCTCCTCTGGCTGGGTCACCGAGGCGCTCGCGTATCGCTGGAACGGCACGGCGTGGTCGCAGCTGACCGTGCCGAGCAGCGTGACCTACGACGAGATGGAGCACATCCAGGCGTTTTCGCCCACCGATGCCTGGGCGGTCGGAGTGGGCAGCTCCACCACGGGCGCATCGGTCGCCACGGCGCTGAACTGGAACGGCAGCACCTGGAGCCAGGTCGCCACGCCGGTATCCACCACCAACGACCTATCCATCAACGCGATCTCCGGCACGTCGGCCAGCAACATCTGGGTGGTCGGCGAGACCGTGACGCCCGGCTATCACAACCGCCAGTTCACCTCGGTGATCATGCATTACAACGGGTCGTCGTGGGCGCAGCTGACAGCGCCAGACAACAGCGGACTGCTGGACGTCGACGCCGTCTCACCCACGGACGCGTGGGCCATCGCGGCCGACGGCTCCGTGCTGAAGTGGAACGGCACGGCCTGGACCGTGGTGACCCAGCTCGCGCAGGGCAACACCGCGATTGCCGCCCTGTCGGCGACCGACGTGTGGGTCGCCGGCGTTGTCTCGCTGACCCACTACAACGGGACCAGCTGGACTTCCACGTCGGATCCGGCAGGCGTGAACGCGCTGACCGGGCACGCCGTCCTGTCGCCCGGCGACATCTGGTTCTCCGGCTACTACTATCCGTCGAACGCCGTCACGGCGCCCGCGGTGCTGAGCACAACCGCAGGCTGAGGACGGGTAGACCAGGCGGAGCTGGCGGTCGTTCCTACAGGTTGCTCTGGATGGCGATCTGGGTAAGCTCCGGTAGCTTCTGCTCGGCGAGGTTGGCGGCGCCGCGCACGCCGGCCCAGGCCAGCGCGAGGCCGTACGCGGCGGCGCCCAGCACGAGTACCGGCATCCAGATCGCCGCCGGATCCATGCGGGTGAACACCGCGGCGAGGATCACCGGCGTGACCGCCACCCCCACGGCGAGCAGGGTGATGAGCTGCGACCCGGCCGCCTGGCCATTATGTCCGCTGGCCGCCCTGGGCACGGGCGTACCGCCTCGCTTTTCCATCGGGTAAGGCGACGCGACGGTGAACAGGTTGGCCAGGGCCAGGCCCGCGCCGATCGCGGCCAGGCCAACCGCCATGGCCACGAACCCGTCGATCGGATGCTTGGCCACGGCTGCCAGGCCGAAGGAGATCGCCGTGACCAGCGGCACCGCGATCGCGCCGACCGCGATGTTCTGCCCGGAGAAGTAGGCGCGCAGCGCGCGCCGATCGCTCAGTGCCGCCGCCTCCAGGCCGAACCCCGGTCCGGACATCCCGATCGCGTTGGTGTGGAACGCGCCTACGAACGCGCCCCCGGCGACCCCGCAGGCGAGCAGGCCACCAAACCAGTCCGGGGTCAGAACGGTCCTGATGGCCACGACCACCGTGATGACCGCGGTGATGCCCCAGTACAGCAGTGCGAAGGGCTCGCGGCGCTGGTAGAGCCAGAACCGGGCGGCCACCGTCCCGCGCAGGCCGTACCGGGCGAACGGGAGCGCCGAACCGCGTACCGCCGACTGCGTGGAGGTGTCGGTCGTCACCATGGCGCGCTGCAGCGACCGGATCCACGCCACACCGAGCACCACGATGATGCCGG
>PMST01000687.1:0-3973 GCA_003168295.1 Actinomycetota bacterium | reverse complement strand
TCGCCGCGGTCAGCGCGCCTTCACCGGTCAGCTTCGGCACGATCTGGATGAAGCCCTCGTACGCCGCGAAGATCGGGATGATCAGCAGGGCGGCGAAGTCCTTGCCGCGGCGCGAGCGCAGCATCCCGGCTAGGGCCGTGGTCACGAACCGGGCCAGCGTGATGCAGAACAGCACCTGCAGCAGCACCGCGAGCAGCGCGACGAGCACGCCGAGCGCGCCGCGGGCCAGCCCGATGGTCACCCCGAGCAGGCCGAGCAGAGTGGCCGCCGGCCAGGCGCCGGTGGCCGAGGCGGCCAGCAGGCCTACCGCGAGCGGGCGGGTGCGAAGCGGGTACAGGGCCAGCGTGGCGGGGTCCAGGGTGCTGTCGAGGCCGAAGACGATCAGCGGCAGGATCAGCCACGCGAGCCCGAACACGCAGAAGACCGCCGTGGTCAGGTCCGCCGCCGCGATGCCGCCGCCCAGGATGGACAGGAGATAGAAAACCCCGCCCGCGACCAGCGCCGCGCAGATCGTGCTCAGGATGAAGGCGACCTTGGCCCCCGTGGACGCACGCAGCGCGTTGAGGAGCAGGCGCAGCTTCAGCTGGACGAGGAGCCGAGCCATGACAGCACCTCCTTGTCGTGTGCCCGGGTTCCGACCAGGTCGATGAACGCCTGCTGCAGGGTCTTGCCGTTCCGGACCTGTTCGGTGGTGCCGGTAGCCACGATCCGGCCCTTGTCGATGATCGAGACGTGGTCGCAGACCTGTTCGACCAGCTCCATCACGTGGCTGGAGAACAGCACGGTCGAGCCCGAGCCGACGAAGCGGGTCAGCAGCCGCCGGATCACGTCGGCGGAGACCGGATCGACGCCTTCGAGCGGCTCGTCAAGGAACAGCACAGAAGGATTGTGGATGAGGGCGCAGCCGAGCATGGCCTTCTTGCGCATGCCGGTGGAGTAGTCAGCGACCAGGCGCTTGGCGTCCTCGGCCAGGTCGAGCACGTCCAGCAGCTGCTTCGCCCGGGAGCGGGCCTCGCTGGCCGCGATGCCGTGGAGCCGACCGGCGTATTCCAGCAGCTCCTCACCGCTGAGCCGCTCGAACAGCCGGGCCTCGGCCGGAACCACCCCGATGATCGCCTTGGCCGCGGGCGGGTCGGCCCACATGTCCAGCCCGTTGATCAGGACCCGGCCGCCGTCCGGTCGCAGCAGTCCGGTCATTATTGACAGGGACGTGGTCTTCCCTGCCCCGTTCGGCCCGACCAGCCCGGCGAGGGAACCGGCCGCGATCTCCAGGTCGATGCCTGCCACCGCCTCCTTCGGACCGAAAGCCTTGCGCAGCCCCGTGACTGCGATCGCTGGTTCGCCCATGTCTGTCTCCTCTGGCTCTCTATCTATCATGATATTATCATTCTGATATCATATTTCAAGAGCCATCTGCGGGCCGACCCAAGCGCTGCAGGCGGGCCTGGTCTAGCCCGACCCACGCCTCGATACGAGCGTGGGTTTTAGAGCAGGCGGAGTTGGCGGTCGGCGGGCTTGCGGGAGCGCTGGGGGGTTTTGGGATCGGATGAGCCGAGAAGGCCGGGGTCGATCGCGGCGAGAAAGGGGGACCGGCCGGCCGGGCGGTCGGCGCCGTACCTCGTGCGGCGGGTGGCGCAGGTGAGCAGGAGTTTGGCGCGGGCTCTGGTTAGGCCGACGAACAGGAGGCGGCGTTCCTCGGCGATATCGAGGTCGGCGGGGCTGGACCCAGCGGAGCCGGCGGGGACGGAGCCGACGGGGGCGGAGCCGGGGAGGCGGAGTGGGAGGAGGCCTTTTTCGCAGCCGGCTAGGAAGACTACTTCGAACTCCAGGCCTTTGGCGGCGTGCAGGGTGAGGAGGGTGATCGCTTCGGCTCGGGGGTCGAGGGCGTCTGGTTCGGCGCCTAGGGAGATCTCGGTGCGGAAGCGGTCTAGGTCGGGGCCGCAGCGGCGCGCTAGCGGGGTGAGTAGTTCGCCGGCGGCGCGGATGTCGATGACGGTGGCGTCGCGCTCGCCCCGGGTGGCGGCTAGGGCTCGGACGGCCGTTCGGAGCTGCTGCACGGCATCACCGGTGGTGGGGGTCTCGAGGCGCATTTCGCGGATGATGTCGGGGACGCCGACCCGACGGGCGAGGAGATCGTGGGAGCGCTTTTGGTACGGGAGGCCGGCTCTGGTGAGGGCCTGGCCGAGGGAGGCGGCCTGGGCGTCGGTGCGGTAGAGGACGGCGATATCGGCTAGGCCGAGTTTGCCGTGGGCGTGGCCATCGGCCCGGCCGCTGTCGAGGGAGTGGAAGGAGGCACCGCCGAGCAGCTGGTCAATTTGGGCCGCGATCCAGGCGGCCTCGGCGTGCTCGTCGGGGGCCTCGTGGAAGGTGACGGCGGGGTCCTGGGCGGCGGCGGGGGCTTGGGCGGCGGCAGGGTTGGCGGGCCGGGCCTTGCGACGGGCTGGGACCAGGGTGGTCGGGGCGATGGCTTGCATCGCGGCGGTGACGATCGCGGGGGCCGAGCGGTAGTTCTGCGTGAGCTCGACGGTGGTGGCGCCGGGGAAGTCGGCGGCGAACCTGGCGAAGATGCCGACGTCGGCGCCGCGGAAGCCGTAGATCGACTGGTCGGGGTCGCCGATCGCGGTCAGGCCGGTGCCGTCGGCGGCCAGGGACCGGAGCAAGGCGTACTGGACGGGGTCGATGTCCTGGTACTCGTCGACGCTGATCTGCGGCCAGCGGGCACGCAGGCCAGCGGCGATGGCGTGGTACTCGCCGAGCAGGGCGGCCGGCAGCTCGACCAGGCTGTCGAAATCGACCAGGTCGCGGGCCGCTAGGTCGCGGCGAAGGGCTTGCTTGGCTTCAGGGTCCTCGGGCACCGAGGCGAGGAGCTTGCGGGCGTCGCGGTCGGAGCCGGTTAGTTCGGTGGCGGCGGCGAGACGGGCGGCCTCGTCGGCGACGCCGAACCGGGCGGGCAGGGCGGCCGCGGCGTGGTGCTCGCGGAGGATGCGCAGGCCCAGGCCGTGGAAGGTGGTGACGGCGGGCTCGGCGTCTGGCTGGGGGCACAGCGCGGCTAGGCGGTCGCGCATTTCCTGGGCGGCGCGGCGGGTGAAGGTGAGGGCCAGGAACTCGCCGGCCGGGAGGCCGCGGTCGAGGATCTGGTAGGCGATGCGGTGGGTGAGGGTGCGGGTCTTGCCGGTGCCGGGGCCGGCGACGATCAGAAGGGGGCCGGGGGCGGTCGCGGCGGCGTGCTGGTCGGGGTCCAGGCCGTCGAGGACAGATCCGGTGGCGGGTGGGGGCTGAGGTGCGGGTGTGGCGGAAGCGGTGGAAGCGGCGGGTGGTGCGCTGGGACGGCGGGGATGGGTCTGGTGGGGCTGCGGGGTTTCGGGGGTTTTGGCGGGGGGAGCTGGCAAGTTGGGCAGGGAGAAGAGGGCGGCTCCGTTCAGTTCATTGGGTTTGAAGAGGCGGATGGTGCCGTATTCGCCGTCATAGCCGGCGTCTCGGATGACCTCGCCGCGGCGCAGGCGGGCGATGGCCTCGCTGAGCGGGGAGCCGCCCGCGCGGCGAAGGTCGTCGAGCGGGACGTCGCGCAAGATGGTCAGCTCCGGGCCGAGGGCGGCGACGAGCCGGCCGACCTCGCCGACGACCTTCTTGCTCTTCGGGCCGGTGCCCAGGAGCTCGCTCATGATCTCGGGCAGCTGCACCAGGCTGGTGAAGCCCGCGGCGCCGGGCGGGCGGAACCCGGGCGGGCGGTCGGCGAGTTCGGCGACGCGGTGCAGCACTCCGACGGTCAGCGGCTTCGCGCAGACCGGGCAGGTTTTAGCGAGCTCGCGGGTCCGTTCGGGATCGAAACGGGTGTCGCATTTGCGGTGGCCGTCCAGGTGGTACTTGCCCTCCTCGGGGAAGAACTCGATCGTGCCGGCCAGGCCGCCGCCGGTTTTCAGGGCCGCGGCCATGGCGAAATAGTCGAGGCTGGTGTCGAAGACCGTGGCCTCGC
>PMST01000609.1 GCA_003168295.1 Actinomycetota bacterium | reverse complement strand
CCCACTCACCGCGGCTCAAGGCTGCGCGGCGCCTGACAAAGCGTGCCTTCCGCCAGCGTGAGCGGGCCTTCCTCGCCGAGGGCCCGCAAGCGGTGGCGGAGGCTTTCAGCTCAGGGACGCGCATCAGCGACCTGTTCGTGACGGTGCCCGCGCGGAGCAGGCACTCGGACCTCGTCACGGCGATAGCTGGCGCGGGCATCGGCGTCCACACCGTCAGCGGTGAGGTCATGGACGAACTGGCGCAGACGGTGACCCCGCAGGGACTGCTGGCCGTCTGCGACTTCATCGACGTCCCGCTCACCGAGCTGGTCCCGAAGGTCCCGAAGCCCCAGGGCGGTCCCGTGCTGTCACTCGTCGCGCTACTGGCGAACGTCCGTGATCCGGGCAACGCAGGTACCGTGCTGCGCACCGCCGACGCGGCCGGCGCCCACGCTGTGGTCTTCGCCGACGCGTCCGTCGACCCGTACAACGGCAAGTGCGTCCGCGCGTCGGCGGGCAGCCTGTTCCACCTGCCGGTGGTGGCCGGAGCCAGGCTCACCGATGCGGTCGCGGCGATGCGCGAGGCCGGCCTGCGGATCGTGGCTGCCGACGGCCGGACCGGCCGTTCCCTGGACGAGCCCGACGTACAGGCCCGGCTCGCCGAGCCCACGGCGTGGATGTTCGGCAACGAGGCGTGGGGGCTGTCGCCGGAACTTGTCGAGCTGGCCGATGAGCCCATTGCGGTGCCCATCTACGGACGGGCGGAGAGCCTCAACCTGGCCGCGGCGGCCGCGGTGTGCCTCTACGCGTCCGCGCGTGCGCAACGAGTACATCCGTAACGGGACAAGGCGGTATCTAAGTCATTCAAGATGGCATAGAGTATTTGGATTACAACGTAGAGAATTCATGTCTCAGGACTGTCACAAAAGCAATTTCCGCGCTAGAGTCTGATCACAATCCGTCACCCATACCGTGACCACTTCCGGCCGCCGGACGATTGCAGTGCGGCCTCGCCGGACGGAGGCTTCGCTGCAGTGGACAAGCTCATATCGAGCCGGGCGTCATCGGACCCAAGGACCCCGTCAACGGCCCAGGCGCCCACAAACCGCGAGACCGCGAACGGTATCAGCCCGCTACCGGAAGGCCCGGTGCCGATCGGCAGCCTGGTCTTCGCCGATGAGCTGCCGGATGGGGTGGTGGTGGCCGACGAGGTCGGCCGCATTGTCGTGTTCAACCGCGTCGCCGCCCGCCTGACCGGGCTGGAACCGGCCGAGGTCATCGGCAAGTTCGTGTTCGACATGCTGCCGCTCCGCGACGCCGATGGACGCGACTGGTGGGTCTACGCCGATCCCTACCACGGCCTGCCTACCCGCACCCGTCACCCAGAACGATCCCTGTACCTCTCAAACGGCACCGAGCTCCTGGTCTCGGTCGGCTACGTCCGCACCCCCAAAGCGAGCCGTACGCCTCATCCCCCCCAAGGGGGGCCCGGGGGGCACGGGGGGGCGGGCAGCCCCCCCGTAAGCGGGGGGGGTTTGGGGGGGGTCGCCCCCCCCGGGCTAGCACTGCAAAAACTCGTCATCAGCCTGCGCGGTGCGCAGCAGCGGGAGCGGCTGGAACGCAGTCGCGCCGAGCTGGTATCGACCGTCGCACACGAGCTGCGTTCCCCGCTCACCAGCGTCAAGGGGTTCACCGCCACGCTGCTGAACAAGTGGGGCCGGTTCACCGACGACCAGAAGCGCGTGATGCTGGAGACGGTGAACGCCGACGCTGACCGCGTGACCAGGCTCATCACCGAGCTGCTCGACGTGTCCAGGATCGAGTCAGGCCGGATGGAAGTTCACCGGCAGCTGGTGGACCTGCCCGACCGGGCGAGGAAGATCATCGCGGGCCGCGTCGCCGCGGGCGACGCCGAGGACCGGTACCGGCTCGAGGTCCGCAGCGGCCTGCCGGAGACCTGGCTGGACGCCGATAAGATCGATCAGATCCTCAGCAACCTGGTGGAAAACGCTGTCCGGCACGGGGCTGGTATCGTGACAGTCGTGGTGGAACCAGCGCACTTGGGCGATGAAGCGGCGGAAGCGCCGTCCGCCCTGCCCGACGCGGCCGCCGTCTCGGTGCGTGACCAGGGCGAGGGCATCTCGCCGGAGGTAGCGCCCCGCGTGTTCCGCCAGTTCTGGCGGGGCAAGCGCCGCGGCGGCACCGGCCTCGGACTGTATATCGTCAAGGGCCTCGTCGAGGCCCATGGCGGCACGATCGGCGTGCGCCGCGCGCCCGGCGGCGGTGCCGAGTTCCGATTTATCATGCCCGCGGGGACTGCCGCCGGCTAAGAACGCCGCCTAGGACTCCCGGGGTCTGTCGGCAGCGCGTGATGACTCGGTAAGGTAATGTCCCTTCGGGCAATCCAGCACAGCGATCGGCGGGCGCTGATGTCCTGCGGATAAACCGCGCAGACACATGTCCGGCCATTTCCCGGCCTGCCCGCTTCGCCTTCGAGGAACTTCTTTTGCCTCGGGGACACCGCTGTCACCACGGCCCGTTCGGCGAATTACTCGTCAGAACCTCAGCAGAACCGCAAATGACGTACGGCCCGCAGGAAGCAGGACCCATGTCCGCACCAAACAAGAATTACGACCCACGGACGGTGGCCTCATTGGCGCCGGACGAGATAGCGCGCGCGCTTGACGAGGCACTCGCTGCCGTCGCCGCCGCCGGAACGCTCGATGAACTGAAGGCGGCCCGGATCGCGCACGACGGTGACCGGGCGCCGCTCTCGCTGGCCAGCGCCGAGATCGGCGCGCTGCCTCCGGAGGCCCGGGCCGACACCGGGCGCCGGGTGGGCGCGGCCAAAGGCCAGCTCCGCAAGGCGCTGCAGAACCGCCAGGCCGAGCTGGAAGCCGACCGCGACCGGCAGGTGCTGATCACCGAGGCCGTCGACGTCACCCTGCCCGGCGGCCGGACCCCGGCCGGCGCGCGGCATCCGGTCACCACGACTTCGGATCGGCTGTCCGACGTATTCGTCGCGATGGGCTACGAGGTCGCAGAGGGGCCTGAGGTCGAGGCGGAGTGGTATAACTTCGACGCGCTGAATATCCCGCCTGACCACCCGGCCAGGGAGATGCAGGACACCCTGTTCATCGCCTCGGCCAGCGGGGCGGCCGGTCAGCAGGCGGAGGACGCCAGGTCGGGCCTGGTGCTCCGGACGCACACCTCGCCGGTGCAGATCAGGTCGATGCTGTCGCGGCCGCTGCCGCTTTACGTGGTCAGCCCGGGCCGGTGCTACCGCAACGAGGCTCTTGACGCCACGCATAGCCCGGTGTTCCACCAGATCGAAGGGCTCGCGGTGGATGAGGGCCTGACGATGGCCGACCTGCGCGGCGCGATCCAGTCGTTCGTGGACGCGCATGTTCGGCGTCGGGACTGCGGACCCGGCTCCGGCCCGATTACTTCCCCTTCACCGAGCCGTCGGGTGACGTGTCGATGGAATGCCACATCTGCCGCGGCGCGTCGGCGAAGACCGGGCGGTGACCCGTGCCGGGTCTGCCGTTCGCAAGGCTGGATCGAGATCGCGGGCTGCGGCATGGTGAACCCGCGGGTGCTGGTCGCGTGCGGCATCGACCCCGACAGGTACAGCGGATTCGCCTTCGGGCTGGGCATCGAGCGCAGCCTGATGATCGGGCACGGGCTGACCGAGATCAGGGACGCGGTAGACGGCGACGTACGGTTCAGCCGGGCGTTCGGGATGGAGATCTGAGATGCGAGTGCCGCTTTCCTGGCTGCGTACCTACGCGCCGCTGCCGGACCCGGTCGACGCCACCGAAGTGTCGCGACGGCTAACCGCGGCCGGGCTCGAGGTCGAGTCGCTGGAGTCGGTGGGTCACGACATCCGCGGTGTCGTCGTCGGCCAGGTGCTCTCGATCGAGGAACTGACCGGTCTCAAGAAGCCGATCAGGTACTGCCGGGTCGCCGTCTCCGAGGTGCAGCTGGCCGGCCCGCCCGACGAGGCGTCCGGGGTGATCTGCGGCGCGACGAACTTCGCCGTCGGCGACCGGGTTCCGCTCGCGCGGCCCGGCGCGATGCTGCCCGGCGGGTTCGAGATCGGCGCGCGCAAGACCTACGGCCACATCTCCGAGGGCATGATCTGCTCGGCCAGGGAGCTGGCCATCGGCGAGGATCACACCGGCATCATCGTGCTGGCTCCGGACGCGCCGCTCGGCGCCGATTTCGTGGCGTACGCGGGGCTGCGCGACGAGGTGTTCGAGATCGCGGTGACGCCTGACCGCGGCTACGCGGTATCGGTGCGCGGGATCGCGCGCGAGCTGGCGAGCGCGTTCGGGGTGCCCTTCACCGATCCTGCCTCGGCCGGCCCAGATCCGGAGCAGCGGCCCGGCGCCGACGCGGTTGGCGGGGACATCGATGAGGTCGGCGCGGAGGTCTACCCGGCCCGCATCGGCGACCCCTCCGGCTGTGACAGGATCGTGCTGCGCGAGGTGCGCGGCTTCTCCCCGGCGGCCCTGACCCCGCTGTGGATGCGGGTGCGGCTGGCCAGGTGCGGGGTCAGGTCGGTGTCGCTTGCCGTCGACGTGACCAACTACCTGATGCTCGAGCTCGGCCAGCCGCTGCACGCCTTCGACCGGTCTAAGCTGACCGGCGAGATCGTGGTCAGGCGGGCGCAGCCGGGAGAGAAGCTCGAGACGCTGGACCACGTGGTCCGCACCCTCGATCCGGACGACATCTTGATCACCGACGCGTCCGGGCCGATTTCCCTGGCCGGCACCATGGGTGGCCTGTCCACCGAGATCGACTCGGACTCATCTGACCTGGTGATCGAGGCCGCGCATTTCGACGCCGACGCCGTGGCCAAGATGAGCAGGCGGCACAAGCTGCACAGCGAGGCGTCCTACCGGTTCGAGCGCGGCGTGGACCGCGAACTGCCGCTGCGGGCCAGCGCGAAGGCGGTGGCGCTGCTGTCCGCGCTGGGCGGCGGGCGGGCGGTGCCCGGCTGCTCCCACGCCTGCGTCGACGTGCCGCCGGTGACGATCTCGATGGCGGCGGATTACCCGGACCGGGTGGCCGGGGTGGTGTACGGCCGGGACATCGTGGTCCGGCGGCTGCGCGAGGTCGGCTGCACCGTGCGGGAAACCCGGACGGAGGCCACGCCGACCATCGCCCCGTGGCGGGCGGACGAGCCGGCCCCGTCGGCCCCGTCTGGTCTGACAGGTGCCGTCCTGATATCCGTGCTCGAGGTGACCCCGCCGTCCTGGCGTCCCGACCTCACCGACCCCGCCGACCTGGCCGAGGAGGTGATCCGGCTGGAAGGCTACGAGAACGTGCCCAGCCGGATGCCCCGCGCGCTGGCCGGACGGGGTCTGACGCCACGGCAGCGGCTGCGCCGTTCGGTGGGCCGCACGCTGGCCGAATCCGGGTACGTCGAAGTGCTGTCGTCGCCGTTCGGGCCCCGGTCCGACGCTGAGATGCTCGGGCTGCCGACCGACGACGTGCGCCGCCCGGCGGTGGTGGTGGCCAACCCGCTCAGCGAGGATGAGCCGTTGCTGCGGACCACGTTGCTGCCCGGGCTGTTCCGGATGCTGGCCAGGAACGTCGGACGGGGTTTCGCCGACACCGCGCTTTTCGAGATCGGCCCGGTCTTCCGGCCGCGGCCGGGGGCGGCGGCCTCGGCGCCCATCCTCCCCGTCGACCGGGGGCCTTCGGTGTCCGAACTCGCCTTGCTCGAGGCCGCGCTGCCCGACCAGCCGCTCCGGGTCGGCGCCGTCCTCACCGGTGCCCGCGAGCTCGGCGGCTGGTGGGGGCCGGGCCGTGAGTCGTCGTGGGCAGACGCGATCGAGGCCGCGCGAGCGGTCGGCCGGATCTGCCGGGTGTCGCTCGACGTGCGCGCCGACGCCTACGCGCCGTGGCACCCGGGACGCTGCGCGGCCATCTACGCGCGGGTGGCCCCGGGGGACGGCGGGCGGCAACGGGAGTGGCTGGCGGGACACGCGGGGGAGCTGCATCCGGGGGTGATCCAGAAGTTCGGCCTACCGGCGCGGACCTGCGCGATGGAGCTCGACCTGTCGGTCGTCTTCACGGCGGCCGACGACGACGGTACCGTGCAGGCGCCGCAGCTCTCGGGCTATCCGCTGGCCACCCAGGACGTGGCGCTGATCGTGGACGCGGCCGTGCCCGCCGCCGAAGTGGAAGCGGCCCTGGTGGCCGGGGCTCCCAAGGACCTGCTCGAGGACGTGCGGCTGTTCGACGTGTACGCCGGAGCCCAGGTCGGCGAGGATCGCAAGTCGCTGGCCTACACGCTGAGGTTCCGGGCCCCGGACCGGACGCTGACGGTGGCCGAGACGACGGCCGCCCGCGACGCGGCGGTCGCCGAGGCCGGGCGCCGGGTCGGCGCGGTCCTGCGCGGAGCCGGCGATCCCAGCTAATTTTCCGAACGGCAGTGCGTTACAGCTCCCGGATACCGGGAAGCAGGTTCTCTGGACTGCCTTATGGTGCTCTGTTGCTAAAGGTGGCAACTGTCGGTCAGGATGTGATTACCGTACAGCGCTGAGCCGGAGGACAACATAACTAGACACGCGGTGGCCCGGGGGGGTGCATCCGAGCAGGCCGCGAAGACAACGTTCCGCGACGTGTTTGCGGTGGCAGAGTTCCGGGCTCTGTGGCTGGCGCAGCTTTTGTCGGTAGCTGGTGATCAGCTTGCCCGTGTCGCGCTGACCATACTCGTCTACGACAGAACCCGCTCCGCACTGCTCGCGGCGATCACCTTCGTGGTGAGCATCGTGCCGACCTTCGTCGGCGGCATCACCCTCGCCTGGCTGGCCGATCGCTATCCGCGCCGTCGCGTGATGATCGCGTGCGACCTGGCCCGGGCGGTTCTCGTCCTGGTCATGGCCCTCCCGAGGGTGCCCATAGCCGCGATGGTGGCGTTGCTCTTCGTGGTGACGTTGGCCGGGGCGCCGTTCACCTCGGCGCGGGCGGCGCTTTACCCCGACGTGCTGACCGGCGATAGGTACCTGATGGGCACCGCGGTGACCCTCACCACGTTCCAGTTCGCGCAGGTCCTCGGTTTCGCCACCGGGGGCGCGATCGTCGGTTTGTTCGGCATCCGGACATCGCTGGCCGTCGACGCCGCGACCTTCGTCGCGTCCGCGCTCATCGTGCGGGCGTGGGTACGGGTCCGGCCCGCGGCGGTCACCCTAACCCGCCAGACCGCCGAGCCGTCACGGCCGGCCGGGGTCATGGCCGGAATCCGCCTGGTGTTCGCCAACCGGACCTTGCGTACCACCATGCTCTTCGGCTGGCTCGCTGCGTTCTACAACGCTCCGGAAGGGGTAGTAACCCCGCTCGCCCGGGCTCTGGGCGGCGGTGCCATCGCCGTCGGCGTCATCCTGGCCGCCCCGGCTCTGGGGGAGACTGCGGGGGCGATCGTGTTCAGCCGTTTCGTGGCTCCGCCGACACGGCTGTGGTCCATGGGCCCGCTATCGGTCGCTGCCTCAGCCGTCCTTGTGCTGTTTATCTGGCGGCCTGACCTGCCGGCATCGCTGCTGATCCTGTTCGCCTCCGGCCTGTTCGCTGCCTACCAGCTGGCCGCCAACGCCGCCTTCGTCAACGCAGCACCAACCGAACAGCGCAGCCAGGCCTTCGGCCTGGCCCAGGGCGGCATGAGCCTGGGCCAGGGAATCGTCATGGTCCTGGCCGGAGCCGCCGCAGACCATCATTCCCCGGCCTTGGTTATCGCAGTATGCGGTGCTGTCGGCGCCGTTACGGCACTGGTCATCGCGTTCAGCTGGGTCCGCGATCAAGACTGGTCCAGCCGGCGCCATCAGCACACTTAGGTCAGCCCCACTGCTCGCCGCGCATGGTGTCTCCTTTCTGCGGGTGGTACTGGTCGGTCGGATGATCTAGCCCCACTGCTCGCCGCGCATCTCGCCCACCTTCCTCTGAGTACTGACATGAATGCTCTAAGTAACTAATACAACGTAAAGGCCAGACAGGTAGTTCAGCCCGAGCTCTCGCCGGGCATGGCATCCTCCTCCCGATATTTCCGGCGCCCTGCGGTAACCAATTGTCGTCAGTTGTCAAGCCTAAGAGGCATTTTGCACCTAATGCCGGAAATGATCGATCCCCATAGTTACTTGGCGCAACTTCGCCATTACTTTCGGATAGCCATGAGGTAAATCGAGCCAGAAGAGAAGATAGTCTTCTACCAGTGAGTAGCCGGGTTTTCACCGTTTGCACTCTGGGCATGGGTTTTTGGGGGACAATGGCGAGGTGGACCGCTGTGCGAACGGCGGTACGCTACGTGGTAGGAGGGAGGCCGCTGATGGAGATCGGCCGTCGCCTCGCGCGGTGGCTGACAGCCGTCAGTGGCTGGCCCATCTGGTCCTTGCCCCGCTGGCTCTCGGTCTTCGTCCTTACGGTCATTGCCGTTGATGGCGCCGCCATCGGTATCGCGGCCTCCGTTACGACGGTCACCGGACATGACCTGATCCTTTTCATCCTGCTGCTGGCCTGCACGGCGTGCGCCATCGAGCTGAGCAGGAAGGCTGGGGAACAGGGCGGCATGATCAAGGACGTCCAAGGCGTCTGGGAATTGCCAGTCGCCATCTTGCTGCCTCCGCTCTTTGCCCTGATTGCCCCGATCGTCCGGGTAGCGCTGACGCAGTGGCGGGTCCGGCGCGCGCCCACTTATCGGCGGGTGTTCAGCGGCGCGTCACTCGGGCTCTCCTACGGCGCAGCGTCGGTGACCTTCCATGGCCTGTCTGGCCTCATGCCAGCCTCCGCGGGCTGGGCCCTCGGTCACGGAATGGTATGGACCTTGCTAGTGACGCTCAGCGTCCTGGTGAAGTCGGTCCTGAACAAGGCCATGATCATGACGGCCGTCAAGGGCACCGACCCGGCTGCGAGTATCCGTACGGAGCTTTTCAGCGGTGAGCCACTCTACAACGACACCGCCGAGATCTGCATTAGTGTCCTGGTTACCTACGCGGTGGCCGGAAACCCGATCCTTGCCCCCGTGGCCTTGCCCGTTGTCACGTTGCTGCAGCGGTCACTGCGGCATGTTCAGCTGGTCAACGACGCGCGAGCCGATTCCAAGACAGGTCTGCTGAACGCGGCCACCTGGGAACGTGAGTCTACTGCGGAGGTCGCCCGGGCAGTACGTACCAGGACACCGCTGGCGGTCGCGATGCTCGACATCGACAGGTTCAAGGTCATCAATGACACGTACGGCCATATGGTCGGTGATGAGGTCATCAAGGAGATCGCGCACACGCTGAATGGCTTGCTGCGCGATTATGACCGGGCCGGCCGCTTCGGCGGCGAGGAGTTCGCACTGCTTCTGCCTCAGACCCGCGCGGTAGACGCGTTCCGCATCGCGGAGCGTGTGCGCGCTAACATCGCCGGCTTGTCCATCATCGCTCCAGGGACAACCGGCGGGGAGCGGGTGCGTGTCACCGTGTCGGTCGGAGTGGCGGCGCTGGACAGCGGCAGCAAGCGGGAATACTCCGACCTGATGGCAATGGCCGACGCCGCGCTGTACCGGGCTAAGGCAGGCGGCCGGGATCAGGTACAGATGATCAGCACGACAAGGGGTCTCAGCGCCATCAGCGGCGCGCGGAACTCAGATCGCGGCGCTGACGGCGGCACGGGTGGCAGCCGTACCGATCTGCCGAGCGCTTTTGCCGTGTCCAGAACTCTTGATCAAGAGGTCCAGAGCTCATGATGCCAGAGCTCATGATGAAAGCCCGTCCGCGACCATGGTGACGAGGTGCGGGGGGTTCAGCCCCAG
>PMST01000218.1 GCA_003168295.1 Actinomycetota bacterium | reverse complement strand
GAGGGCTGCGTCTGCCCTCTAGGGAACGAGACCGTGGCGTCCGCTGAGTCTGGGACATCACCTCACGCAAGTGGTACCTGCAGCGGCCGGCCATGGCCACCCCGGCCCGGTCGGTGCCGGGATGGCGCGTCGCCCGAAGAGCCAACATCAAGGCCGACCCGGTCAGGCTCGAACTGTCGGCCGAAAGGAAAAGCCACGCCCGTTCGGCACGTAAGCCTTCTTCGACGAATGCGGTGCATGTGGCTACTGCCGAGCTGGAAGGCCTAAAGGCGTCTGCCGCAGAGACGAAGAACGACACGCCGCGACATACTTAAACACGCCGACCCCGATCCGGTAGCCTAGCCGCATGATTTCCCCGAATCGGGGAGACTTCACCGGTTTCCGTGTTCAAGTCCCCCCTCGGACACAAAACCGGTGCGATTTCCCCAAAACAGCCGTCGCTTGAAGACGTGCCGGGCGGCCGGGCTTCACGGCCGCTCCGGCCTTCGGCCTAGCAGCCGCTTCCTGTCCGGGAGGCAGCCATGACTGCGTCCCGGCCCGTCGCCCCTGCGATCCCCGGCGCCAGCCCTGGCCGCCCGTTATCTCAAGCCCGATTTTCGATGTCTTCGCTGTATACGCGGCAGGCCTTTGGCTCGGCGAGGACACATTATCTACAGCGGTGTCTCCGCCGCACCGGAAGTGATGTCACCCACGTGACCTGCGACTGTCGCCCCGGTCCATGGTTCGCCGTGGCCTGGTAGCGGCAGGCCGGCCTTGATACCGGTCAATTTGGCGCGGTCCCTTGACGAACTCGGCCCGCACCCCGGCGCGGGCGAACTCCTCGATCAGTCCGCGTCCCAGCGCGGGACGGTCCGACCAACGGGCCGCTCCGGCTTCCGCACTTGCGGGGCTTGACAGGCGACCGGTCACTCTGTATTACCATTCTCCTAGTAGCCTAGCGGAACGGTATTTCGAGTGATCAGCTTTCATCTTGACGCACGCTCCGGGATCGCCCCGTACCTGCAGATCGTCGGGCAGGTGCGCCAGGCGCTGCTGTTGGGGCTGCTCTCCGAGGGCGACAAGCTGCCCACGGTCAAGGAGGTGGTCGCCAAGGTGGCGATCAACCCGAACACTGTGAGCAAGGCCTACCGCGAACTCGAGCACCTTGGACTGGCCGCGGCCAAGCCGGGGGTGGGCACTTTCATCACCCGGTCGCTGGGCCAGGCCTCGCTCGCCGAGCACGGCCCGCTTCAGCAGGAGCTGCGCGGATGGCTGGCGAAGGCCCGTGCCGCGGGCCTGACCGAGCCGGGCATCGACGCGATGTTCCAGAACACCCTCCGCGAGAAGGTTGAAGAGAAGATATGAATCCCGTCCTGCAGGCTCACGCGCTGGGCAAAAGATACGGCCAGCGTCAGGCGCTGGCCGATTGCACCCTGGAGGTCCCGCCGGGCCGTGTCGTCGGCCTGGTCGGGCCCAACGGCGCGGGCAAGACCACCCTGCTGAAGATCGCCTGCGGGATGCTCGCGCCGACGACGGGCCGCATCGAGGTGCTGGGCGAACAGCCCGCCGCTGGCCCCGCGCAGCTGGCGCGGGTCGGTTACGTCGCCCAGGACACCCCCACCTACGCGAGCCTGTCCGTCGCCGATCATCTCAAGCTCGGCGCCAAGCTGAATCCCCGCTGGGATGCGAAGCTCGCGCAGGCCCGTATCGACCAGCTCGGCCTCGAGCCTAAGCAGAAGGCGGGCAAGCTCTCCGGCGGGCAGCGTGCCCAGCTCGCCCTCACTGTCGCCGTCGCCAAGCGGCCCGGGCTGCTCATCCTCGACGAACCGGTGGCCAGCCTGGACCCGCTTGCTCGTCGCGACTTCCTGCGTCACCTGATGGAGTCGGTCGCTGAGAACGACACCAGCGTCATCCTCTCCTCACACCTTGTCTCCGACCTGGAACGCGTCTGCGACTACCTGATCGTCCTGGTTGCCTCACGTGTCCAGCTCGCCGGCGAAACCGAGGACCTGCTCGCGGAGCACTACCGGATCGTGTGCTCCCGCCGCCAGGACACCGACCTTCCTCCGGAGCTCGACGTCATCTGGTCCGAGCACACCGGCCGGCAGTCCACGTTCATCGTGCGCAGCCAGACCGGGCTGCCCGCAGGGGGCTGGCCCGCGGAACACCTCGATCTGGAAGACCTCGTCCTGACCTACATGGAACGCTCCGCCGGCCGCGGCCGCCGCACCGCCACGCGCACGACGGGAGACGCGCGATGATCTGGCTCACCTGGCGTCAATTCCGCGCCCAGGCCCTCGCCGCACTGGCCATCCTCGCCGCGGCCGCGATCTACTTCCTGATCACCGGGCTCCAGATGCACCACGCCTACAGCGCCGACCTGGCCGCCTGCACACCGCACCACGACTGCAGCGACGTGCTCAGCCGGTTCGGGCAGAGTTACGACGGCGAGCTCAATCTTGCCCAGCTCCTCGTGATCGCCGCCCCGGGGCTGATCGGCATTTTCTGGGGCTCCCCGCTGATCGCCCGTGAAGTTGAGACGGGCACCGACCAGGTCGCCTGGAACCAGAGCGTGACGCGCACCCGGTGGCTTGCGTTCAAGCTAGCCGGCGTCGGCATCGCCTCGATCGCCGCCGCCGCGGTGCTCAGCTACCTGCTGACCTGGTGGGCCGGGCCGCTCGACCACATCAACGGCAGCCGGTTCGCAGCCGTGACCTTCTCCTCACGCGACATCGTCCCGCTCGCCTACGCCGCCTTCGCCTTTGCGCTGGGTACCACTGCGGGACTGCTATTGCGCCGCACCATTCCCGCGATGGCGGTGACCGTCGCGGTGTTCGCCGGCATCCAGATCCTCGTGCCCACCCTCATCCGCCCCAACCTGCTGCCCTCCACCACAGTCACCTTCCCCATCAACAAGACCACCGCGAGCCGGTTCACCGGTGTCTACACCAGCGACGGCGGTGCCGAAATCAATATCGACCTGCCCGTACCGCAGGGCGCGTGGGTGATATCCGCCCCACCGGTGGAGGATTCCTCCGACCAGGTGGTCGCCGGATACTTGCACAGCGACTGCCTCTTCCCGAACACGTCGGGCCCTCCGACTAAGACTGGAGCACCCCCAGTCAGCCAGATCGCCGCCTGCCTTGCGCGCTACCACTTGCACCAAAGCGTCACTTACCAGCCCGCGAGCCGCTACTGGCCGCTCCAGTGGTACGAAACCGGGATCTTCCTCGCGCTCGCCGCGGCGCTGTCAGGTACCTCCTTCTGGTGGATCCGGCGCCGCCGGAACTGATCACGCGAACCCGGAGGCGTTATGCACTACATCCCGCAAGAGACCTATAGCGAGCCGAGACGGCGACCGCGATTGCGCGCCGCATTGATGACGGCGGCAATCCTCACCGTCGGCGTCGCTGTTGCGGCGTGCGGCGGAGGCCCACCGAGACCCGGCGCAGCCGTGGAGCGGATCGCTGGCGCACGACGCACCCGGAACCATCTTGCGGACGCGGACCATCGCGTTTGCCGAGGGCAGGGCGGACACGCCAATGAAGACGGGTTTCTTGGCGCAGTCCCCCAGCACAAATAAGCCCCCGCGCAGACGGGCGCCCGTTTCCCTCACAGGCCGGGCTTGCTAAGGCGTCTGGGTGATCGAGCGCCGCCTGCCCCACTACTGAGGCGATTTGTTCGGATCCCCGTGGGCCGGCTCGCTGTCCTGCCTGTAGCCCTCCCCTCCGCCGCCCGGCTGCCTGTGGCCCCAGTGGTTCTCCGCCCAGGCCCGAAGCCACCCGTCGTGGAACCAGCGCCCGAACAACTGGCCGCCATAGATAACCCAGCCGACGCCGATCAGCCACGACTGCACGATCAGCACGGTGCCCAGCGCCCCGTAGGTGACCGCGTTCGAGACGATGAGCGGCTGGAAGACCGAGGCGGAGAAGGCCCGCAGGCCAGCCAGGAACGCCACCGTGGCCACCGCGCCGGGCATCGCCGCCAGGTAGCTCACCCGGCTGCCGACCAGGAAGCGAAGCCCCCACCAGAAGAAGGCGAGGCCGAGCACTACCGCCACCGACACCCGGATCACCGTCTCGGCCGGCGCATGGTGTGTCAAAGGGCCTACCGTGGCCGCCGCGTAGATATAGGCGATGAGGACGACCAGCCACACCGCCTGACGCCAGATTCTGTGCCACGGTCCAGCGAGAAGGCCCCAGATCCTTTCGAACCCGGTCTGCACGCTGCCCGCGAACGTCACCCCGAAAACGGCCGCCAGCAAGACGCTAAAGACGCTCGTCGTGCCCAGGACCCGGCTGGGCGCGGAAAAGAGCTGTACCACCGCTTGAGCAGAGGAGCCGTTCAGGCCCATGCCGTAGACCACCCATCTGGCGAGGCCGTGACGCGAGACGGCGCCGGCGGCAGCGACGACGACGAGCAGCGGGAACAAGGTGAGCATGGCCAGGGCGGCGAAGCCCATGGCCCGTTCCATGAGTTCAAACTCCTTGCCGCGCCGGTAAAGGTCTTTGACCCGGAGATCGCGCCTGACCCGTCCGAAACTGCGGCGCGTCAACGAGGCCGCGCGGACACCGCGACGATAGCCGCCACCACCGCGGCGACGATGAAGATGACGCCTCGGCTGCTCTTGTGGTCGATCAGCATCAGGACGCCGACGCTCAGCGCGACGACGGCGACGAAGCCAGCCACAGCCATGTAGACCGGGCCACGTCCGTACGGCCCATAAGGCATATGTCCAAGCTAACACCGCCATGCGGCACTGTCATCAAGTGCGAACTCAGCGGTCAAGAGCCGTGGGTTTTGGGTGCAGTTGCGGGCGGACCGGATGGCCGGAATGTGCGCCCCGACCTGGAGCGCACATTCCAGCGAGGTCACCGCACGACGACCCGGGCGGGGCGGCGCACGGGCGCGGGGCTGAGCACAGACAGCGCGAGCATCAGCCAGAGCACATCCCAGACGGCGATGCTGGCCAGCGCCAGGGTCGCGGGCGGGCCGCCGGTGGCGATCTCCACCGGGACGAGGACGGCAATGGTGTAGACGCCGAGCGCGAGCGGCAGCCAGCGGCCGCGGTCGGCGCGGACCAGCGTGACGCCGGCGGTGATGAGGCCGACCCCGGTGAGGATGGGGGCGATCCCGAACAGGACGTTGCCGAGGTCCGGCTGGCGCGGCCAGACGACCTCGGCCACCGCGAGCACGATCTGGCCGGTGGTGGCGACGGCGAGGCCGGCCCGGCCCGGGCGGCTGGCGCCGACCGCGCCGGATGATGCGAGCGCGACGACACCAGCGAGTTCGCCGATGTGGATGAGGGCCTGGATCAGCCAGCCCAGGGATGGTTCCCAGCTGAAGGCGGCGCAGGCAGCGGCGTAGAGGACGGCGATCGCGGTGACCGGCACGGCGATCAGGGCGCTGACACGGGTGTTGTTCATGTCCGCTACCGTGCCTGGCCCGCGGCCCGGCGGGCAGCCGTGCGGCCACCCGACTCGGGGCAGGTGCCTGCGCGCGGGTGCGCGCACCCGGTCGCGGATAAGTGGCTGCACGCATGTGCGCGGCTCGTTGCCGTTGTCATAATCGTGGCATGGTGCGGTTCGGCATGCGTGCGCTGCCCGCGACGTGGTTCGCGGTCGCGCTGGTCGGCGCGGTCGTGTCGGTGCCGATCTCGGCCGGCCACGAAGGCTGGTACGACACCGTGTTCTACCCGCTCAACGCGCTCGGCCTGGCCCTGGCCGGGGTGCTGATCTCGTCCCGGCACCGCAGCAATCCGCTCGGCTGGCTGATGCTCGCGGTCGGCGTCGTGGCCGCGTGGATCGAGTTCTTTGAGGGATACGGCTACCACGCGAGCTGGCCCGCTGCCGCGACCTGCGCCTGGCTCAGCGTGTGGCTGACCTGGCCCGACATCGGTTCGATCGCGATCATCATCCTGCTGTTCCCCACCGGCCGCGACATCGGGACAGTCCGCCGGAGCCTGGTCTTGGCCGGCATAGTGGCGGCCGTGGCGATGACGGCCGGAAGCGTCATAGGTCCCGCCGCGAGCACCGTCTCCACAATCGGGGCCGCGATGTTCGGGACGGTTCTCGTCGCGTCGTGCGCCGTCCTGGCGGTCAGGGTATGGCGGTCGAACGGGGTCGAGCGCGAGCAGCTGAAGTGGGTCGCGTATGTGGTGAGCCTGCTCGCCGTCGTCGGGCCGCTGGCGATCTTCTTCTACGACGACAGCGTTCCGGTGCAGCTCGCCATCGCCGTGGTGGTGACGGCGCTGCCCGCCGCGATCTGCGTCGCGATCCTGCGGTACCGGCTGTACGACATCGACCTCATCATCCATCAGACCGTGGTCTACGGCCTGCTCACCGCGCTGCTCGCGGCCGCGTACGCGGCGGTGGCCCTGGTCCTCGGCGCGCTGGCCGGCGGACACGGCTCGGCCTGGGTGACCGCCGCGGCGACGGTTACGGCCGCGGTGGCGTTCCGCCCGCTGCGGGCGCGGATCCAGGAGTGGGTGGACCGCCGGTTCCGTTCGGCCCGGCACCGGGCGATGTCCCGCGTCGACGGATACCTCGAGGCGCTGCGCACGGGACAGGCCAGTCCCGAGGAACTGCCTGAGCTGCTTCGGGCGGTGACCGGCCGGACCGACGTCGAGCTGACATTTGTGCTGCCGGACGAGGCCGTTCCGGACCCGGTAAGCGGTGACGGACGGACGCGCCGGGTCGTCGAGCGGGCCGGGGTGCCCCTGGGCGTCCTGTCATACGCGGACGACTGGGCGGCGGACCGCCTGCTGGTCGAACTCGTGGAACGCGTGGGACTGGCGGTCGAGATCGGCCGGCTGCGGGCGGAGCTGCGCCGCCAGCTCGATGAGGTGGAGGCCTCCCGGGCCCGGATCGTGGCCGCGGGCTATGAGGAGCGCCGGCGGCTCGAACGCGACCTGCATGACGGCGCCCAGCAACGACTCGTCAGCGTCGGCCTGACGCTGCGGCACGCCCAGATGGGCCTGGCCGGCACGCCGGCCGGCCAGGGCATCGACGCCGCCGTCGACCAGCTCATGCTGGCCATCAATGAGCTGCGGGAGCTCGCCAACGGAGTACGTCCTGCGCACCTGGACGACGGCCTGGACGCCGCGCTGCGGGAACTGGCCAGCCGCACGCCGATGATGGTCGACCTGCACGTCGGGCCGGAACGGCACCCCGCCGACATCGAGGCGACCGCGTACTTCGTGGCCTGCGAGGCGCTCACCAACGCCTATAAGCACGCCGCGGCGACGAACGTCCACGTGCGCGTCCAGTGCGCGGACGGGCGCCTCGAGCTCACCGTCGCGGACGACGGCGTCGGCGGCGCGCACCCGGACCGCGGCAGCGGGCTGCGCGGTCTGTCCGACCGGATCGCCGCCCAGGGCGGGCGGATGACCGTCGACAGCCAGCCGGGCGCTGGCACCCGGCTGGTAGCGGAGCTGCCATGCGCGTCGTGATCGCCGAAGACCAGATGCTGCTGCGGGAGGGCCTGACCCGGCTATTCGCCGACCACGGACACGACGTCGTCGCGGCCGTCGGCGACGCCNNCCGACGTTCACCGACGAGGGGGCCCGCGCCGCCCGCGTCATCAAGGACACCCAACCGGATGTCGGCGTGCTGGTGCTGTCCCAGCACATCGACACGACGCACGCCGTCGGACTGGTCAGCCGGGCCGGGTTCGGTTACCTGCTCAAGGACCGGGTCCTGCACGTTGACGACTTCATGGGCGCCGCACGCCGGGTCGCTGACGGCGGCTCGGCGCTCGACCCGCAGGTCGTCGCCGCGCTCATGGCCCGGGCCGACAACGACCCGCTCGACTCACTGTCTGACCGCGAGCGCGAGGTCCTCAGCCTGATGGCTGAAGGGCTCAGCAACCCGGCCATCGCCCGCCGCCTGGTGGTGAGCGAGCGCACGGTCGAGGGGCACGTGCGGCACCTGCTGCTGAAGCTGAATCTGGCCGAGACTGAGGACGGTCACCGCCGTGTCCTCGCGGTCCTCGCCTACCTGCGATCCCGCCAGCCGGGCTGACCGGACTGAGTCGCCCGTGGGCCGGATCGACGCCGACACTGCTGGTCCGGGCAGTATTTCGAGCAGTCAGGCGGCGTCGAGGCTGGCGGCGAAGCCGAGAAGAGCCTTCGCCAGTTCGCCGGGGGCCTCCATGGCGGCGTAGTGGCCCACGCCGTCGAGTGACACGGAGCTGACTTCACCCGTCGCGGCCTGGGACATGGTGCCGGCCGTGAAGGGGCCGCCGCCCGCGCCGACCGCGAGCACGGGCACTGTCAGCCCGGGCGTCGTGGCGAGAGCCCTGATGTCGGGGCCTTCCTGCAGCATCGACTGGTAGAGGCCGGCCGCTCCGCGCCAGCCGCCGGGGCGCGAGTAGGTGCGGGCGAACTCGTCGATGTCGGCGCCGGTGATCGCTCCGGGGGTCGCGCTCATCGCCGGGAACGCGAATTGTCCCAGGAACTCGCGCTCGCGGCCGGCGAGCAGCATCTCGGGGATGCCGGGCGCGGCCAGAACGCCGATGTGCCAGCTGCCCCCGTGGGTGACGTCGGCCAGCATCTCCAGGCCGAACCCGGGCAGGCCCATCTCGATGGCGGTGAGGCTGAGCACGTCCTGCGGGTGCGTGGCCGCGAGGCGGAAGACCGTCGCCCCGCTGATGTCCTGCCCGGTGAGGTGGACCGGCCCGACCCCGAGCTGCCCGATGAGCAGGTGCAGGTCTTCGGCCGAGGTCGTGCTGTCGTACGCGCCCGGCTCGTGGCCGGAGTCGCCGAAGCCGCGCAGGTCGACGGCGAAGACCCGGTGGCTGGCCGCGAGCAGCGGGATGAGCTTGCGGAAGGCCCACCAGGTCTCGGGAAACCCGTGGACCAGCAGGACCGGGGATCCGCTGGTCCCCGCCGCGACGTAGTGCAGCCTGGTCCCGTTGACTTCCGCGTAGTGGTGCGTGATCCCCGGCAGCGCCGGACCAGCTGGCGTGACGTCCATTCCTTCTCCTTACTTTGACAACCTGGATGTCATTGACTCTAGCCAACCTGGTTGTCACTGTCCAGTCGCTGCCGTAGCCTTCTGCCCATGCCCCGCTCCGGCGCCGACCTCGCCCTGCTCCTGCTCGCAGGCTTCCGCTCACTGGTGGACGGCGCGACAGCCGAGCTGGCCCGCCGCGGCTACCAGGATGTGCGTCCCGTCCATGACTTCGCCATGCGGGCCATCGCAGCCGGCGCCGGCAACGCCTCAGAACTCGGCCGCCGCCTGTCCGTCTCCAGGCAGGCAGCCGCGAAAACCATCGCGGTGCTGCAGGAACGCGGATACGTGACACGCGGCACAGACCCCCGCCACGCGCGCCGCATGCTCCTTCAGGTCACCCCGCTCGGCTTCGAGGTGCTGCGCACAGGTGAAGCGATCTTCGACGAGCTGCGCGATCAGTGGGAACGGCAGATCGGCCCCGCCCAGCTCGAGAGCCTGGAGACGCACCTGACAGAACTGGTCGGCGATCCGCCCGTGCGCTTCGACACACCCGGCTGGATGTCGCGAGACCTCGGCGAGCCGATCTAGCTGGTTTGCGCGGCGCCGCCGCGTGGTCTACCGTTCCGGCGTACACGCACCACGTCCGTTCCGTCTCATGACCTTGATTTGGCTCTCACGGGATCCCGGCCATGGGGTGGCGTGGCAGCCGGGAAAGCGTAGGCGAGCGATTCCAGGACAGTGCCTTTCGCCGGCCAGGTCTTGGCGAGCTTCTGCTGTGCCGGGACCTGTCCGTCAGTCGCTTTGCGGATAGTGACACGGACCCGAGGAGGGGGCTGCCCGAACAGGCCGACGTCGGTGACTGGGCCAGCCGAGCGGTCAGCCGCGGCATCAACTGGACCGGGCCGGCGGTCGCCGAACCCGGGCGCCTCGGGGCGAGCACCGGAACTCCAGATTGCGGTCTTCAACTGGGGCCGGGGCAGCTCGCTCCTCCGCCTGTCCGGGACAGGACCGATCGACGCCTTCATCCCGGTCCTTCCGTTCTCAGTGCTCTTCGGCCTGTCCATGGACTACGAGGTATATCTGGTCAGCCGGATCCAGGAGGAATGGCACCACCTGCACCACACCCGTGACATTGAACTGGCCGCGCTGGCCGGCCGGGCCGCCCGGCGCAACCACCAGGCGGTCACCGTCGGCCAGGCCAAGAGCGGCGAGATCATCGCGGCCGGGGAACAGCCCCCGCAACAGACCCGGAAGACGGAAGGGACCCGGTCTCATCCTGCTAAAACTGCGAAGTGACCTCGTGTACCGGTCATCTCTCGCGAGCGAAGCCGCCCGAATCAGCGTGACGGGCCAAGCTGGCTCCAGGTCCAGTCGTTGTATTCGGCCTCTGAGGTTTCATGCCTCATGTGCATCCGCTCCGCCTGGTCGGCGCCGACGACCCAGCGTAGCTGGCCGGTTTCGTCGTTGACGGACGCCAGGATGGCGTCTGCTACATCTTCCGGCGTCGCCAGCTCGACGGGGAATTGCGAAGCGAAGATAGCCATCCGCTGGTTTACGTAGGCCTCGTATTCCGGCGGCACGATGGTGAGCACTGGCGCATTGGCCTGCGCCTTCTCGACCAGGCGNNGACAGCTCGAGCCTGAGGGTCTCCGTCAGGTTGTCCAGGGCCGCCTTGCTCCCGAAGCGGGCCACGGTGGCGTCGAAGGCCGATCTGATCGATGCCGGATCGGTCACGTCGAGTGCGTGCGTGAGCAAACGGTCCGACGGCCCGCCGTCCCAGTCACCGGGGTCTCGCATGGTGGCGGCGACGTTCCATCCGCGATCATGGAACTTCACCGCGGCAGCTTTGCCGAAGCCGGACGAGCAGCCGGTGATGAGAACTGTCCTGGTCATGTCGTTACCTTCCGTTGTCATGTAATACCCAGCGTATGCGCGACCGACCGGATGATCTATATTCAGGGGTACCGAATAAATTACAGATCGTCCCGATGGGGGTCGTCCTAGTGGATCCGCTGACCCAGCTTGTCGAGTTGCTGCGCCCGCGTGCCTTGCTGTGGAAGCACATGGCGGGGCACGGTGACTGGGCCTGGAGGTTCCCCGCTGACAGCGGCGTGGTCTTCGGGCGCGTCGTCAGCGGGTGCTGTCGCTTCCAGCTCCCCGGCACCGCGGAGCAGAGCCTGGAACCAGGCGACTGCGTGCTGCTGACAGCGCCCCCCGCCTGGATCCTGCGCGGCGGAGCTGGCGATGCGGCGGTCGTCGCCCTCGAGGATCTCCCTGTGGCCACCGCACCGGCTGAACCAGGGCGCAGCGACGATGATCCGGACCAGGTTCGCGTCGTCGGCGGGCACTTCGAATTCGACTCGGTCAATAAAGAACTTCTCACGGCATTCCTGCCACCGGTTGTGCATATTCCGTCGCGCGGTTCCGGCGACGGCGGGCGACTGGCCGGCGTCTTGGCCATGATCGACGCCGAGGCATCGGCTGTGCGGCCAGGCCAGCAGGCGGTACTTTCCCGGCTGCTCGAGATCGTCCTGATCGAGCTGCTGAGGACGCCGGAAATGCTGCCGGGCCGGCAGCGCGGCATGCTCACCGGACTTACCGACCCGCACATCGCGTCCGCGCTGCGTGCCTTTCACGCCGACATCCGCAAAAGCTGGTCGGTGGCATCATTGGCCGCCGAGGCAACAATGTCCCGGTCGGTCTTCTCGCAAAGGTTCACCTCTCTGACCGGCCAGCCGCCACTAACGTACGCCCTGCACTGGCGGATGGCCGTCGCGTGCGACGCGCTGCGGTTCAGCGGACGGTCGCTGGACGAAATAGCTCTTGCCGCCGGCTACGGATCGGCCAGCGCATTCAGCACGGCCTTCACCAGAACGATCGGCCGGTCACCAGCCCGATTTGCCCGCGACCCGAGCGGGACCCGCAGTGAGAGATATACAGAACCGATCCCATCCTGATCATGGCAGGTACGTCACGATCAGATCGCGTACAGGCGGTCCCGGGATCTGATATTTGCTGGCGCTCAGAGGTCACTGCGGCGTTCGGGGTAGCTGCCCAGTTCAGCCGTTTGTGATCCGTCAGCCGCCGGGGTCTGGGCCATGGAGGCGAGGAGGCGTAGTTTCTCGTCGCTCTCGCTGCCCTGATCGGCGTAGTAGAGGACCAGGAGCACGTCGTCGACCGGGAGCTTGTCCCGGTGCAGGCGCAGCTCACCGACAGCGGGATGGTTCACGGTGGTGGTGCCGACTTCGAGGCTGCGGACGTCGTGGCGCGCCCAGAGAGTCCGGAACCGCTCGCTCGACAGGGCAAGCTCGCCCGCCAGTTCCACGAATCGCGGGCTGTCGATGTCGTCGCCGATGGACTTCCTGAAGGCGGCGATGAATCCTTCCGCGGAGCGCGTCCAGTCCTGCTGAAACGCCTGCTCCTCGGGATCGAGGAGCAGCGATCGGAGCCGGTTGTGCCCGGGCTGGAGGCGCGGGGAGAGCGCGACCGCGAGCCGGTTGGAGGCAAGCACGTCGAACGCGCGCCCTTCCACGAACGCGGGAACCTGCACGCTGGCCAGGAGATGATGCAGCCGCGCGGGCACGCGTTCAGGCTTCCGGCGCCGCTTCTGCTTCGGGCGCGAGGCGCCCAGGCCGAGCAGGTATTCCTGTTCGAGCTCGTCAAGGTGCAGGACCCGCGCGAGCGATTCGAGGACCTGCGCTGAGGGGTTCTTGTCGCGGCCGCGCTCCAGCCGCAGGTAGTAGTCGGCGCTGATGCCCGCGAGCATGGCGACCTCTTCCCGGCGGAGCCCGGGAACGCGGCGATTCGCGCCGGGCGGAAGCCCGGCCTGCTCCGCAGTGACCAGCGCCCGCCGAGCGCGGAGGTAACTGCCGAGCGGGTTGGCAGGGTCGTCGTCGCTCATAGTCAGCAGCGTAGTTCAGGGCCTCCTCGGCTGAGGGGGCCCTGACAGGACCCCGGAAGACGGGGGTACTGCCTGCGGCCGGAGAGCAGGCCAACACTGAAGGTGTCGCCGGATGACCGTGCGCAGCCTCGCATGGAGGCCCGGCCGGTAACCCGGACCATCATCGACCGCGCCCGCCAGCTCGTCGCTGTGTGGCGCCCTGAGCAGGAGCAAATAATGGACATCACCAACCGCACCGTCTTCATCGGCGGCGCTACCTCGGGGATCGGCCTCGAGCTCGCTCGCCGCTTCGCCGCGGCCGGCAGCGACGTCATCGTCGGCGGCCGGCGAGCCGGCCTGCTCGACGAACTCGCCGCTGAGGGGTTCGCCACCGTTCCCATCGACGTGACCGACGCCGCCAGCATCGACGGTGCCCGCGACACGATCCTGCGCAGCCACCCGGGCCTCGACACGATCGTGACGATGTCCGGGGTCGGGATCCCGGAGGACCTGCGCGATCCCGCGCACTTCAGCGCCGCGCAGGAGACGATCGACACCAACCTCCTCGGCACCATCCGCGTCATCGACGCGTTCACCCCGCACCTGATCGAACGCGGCGCCGGCACCATCATCACGGTCACCTCGGGCATCGGTTTCCTGCCGTTCCCGGTCATGCCGACCTACGCCGCCTCCAAGGCCGGCGTGCACGCCTACTCCGAGGCGCTGCGCGCGCAGCTGGACGGCACCGGCGTCGAGGTCACCGAACTCATCCCCCCGGCGGTCGCCACCAGGTCGGACGCGAAACAGCGCAACCCCCGCGCGCTCGACCTGTCCGACTTCGCCACCGAGGTGATGGACCTGCTCCAGGCCGACCCCACCCCGCACGAGATCCTCGTCAAGGCCGTCCTGATGCACCGGTGGGCCGAGCGCGACGGCAGCTACCACGAGCTGGTCGCCCAGCGCTCGCAGGCACTCGCGATGCTCCCGGGCCGTCAGTGAGCAATTCCCGTAAAGAACACGTCATGCGGGTAACCGCAGGAACAGGAGACTGACATGGCTGCTCTGGCGCGCTGGTGCTTCCAGCGCCGCACGTGGGTGCTCGTCGCGTGGCTGGCGCTCGTGGTCATCCTGGGGGTCGGCGGCCGGGCCGCGGGGACCGCGTACTCGAACAACGTGACCTTGCCTGGGACCGGCTCCACCACCGCGCTTACCCTGCTGGAAAAGGCCTTCCCGGGCACCCCGAAGGCGATGACCGCGAAGGTCGTGCCGGACAAGCTCACCGAGACGGGGTTGAAGGACGCTTTGTCCGCCGCGCTGAACCCGTGGTACTGGCTCGCGTTCACCGCGGCGAACAGCGCCGATGCCGATCATCAGCACCAGGGCAATCAGCAATGTCCACATAGTCGAGCGCACGGACCGGAACTTCGTCCACTCCGAACGCAGAACCCGTACCTGGGTTACCTTCAGCTTGGGCACCCCGGCGGCAGGTGCTGAGGTCAGGACGCTCATCGGGCTGCTCCCGCCGTGGCCGGCTCTTGTGAGCGGCCGTTCACGGGCATGCTCGGTTGTCACCCGCGCTCAGCCTCCGGCCGCGGCAGGTGCTCTTTCCTCGCTTCTCCCTAGGCGGGCCTCCTTTCCCTGGTTCTAACCATCAATTCGGCGTGACGGTACCGGCTATTGCCTGGCGAACCAGTCCAGGACAAGGTCCGTGACCGCCTGCGGCTGCTCGCGCTGCAGGAAGTGGCTGCTGCCGGGCACGAGCTCGAACCGGTACGGGCCGGCGAAGTACCGGGCCTGGTCGTGCATCACCTCGGCCCGCTTGTCCTCGGCGCCGCACAGGGCCAGGGTCGGCACCACGATCGGCCGGCCCGCCGCCTGCCGCACCTCCGCCAGGTCCGGGTCCGCCCTGGCCGGGTCGAACATGGCCCGGTAGTAGCCCAGCGTCGCCTCCAGCGCGCCAGGTACGGCCAGCATGGACTTGACCTCGGCCAGGTGCTCCTCATCGGTGAAGCCGGGCGCGGTCCAGTAGTCCCATAGCCAGTCCACGAACGCATAGTTGTCAGCGCTTAGCGCCTGCTCTGGCAGCTGCGGGAGCTGGAAGAAGAACCAGTGGAAGGACCGGTGGACATGCCCGGCGCGCAGCAGCGACTGCCGGGTCGCGGCCGGGTGCGGCACGGCCATCACCACGGCGCTCCGCACGACCTCAGGGAAGGCGGCGAGTACCTGGTAGCCGATCGACGCACCCCAGTCCTGCCCGACGAGCAGGCACGGATCGCCGCCGCCGAGCACTCCGATCAGCTCGCGGACATCCACCGCCAGCGTGCCGATATCGAAGTAACCCGATCGCGGGATCTCGGTCGGCGGGTAGCCGCGCAGCCACGGTGCTGCCACCCGGAACCCAGCCCCGGCCAGGGCAGTCAGCTGATGGTCCCAGGTATGCGGCGTGTCCGGCCAGCCGTGCAGCAACACCACCAGCGGCCCGCTGCCCGCCTCCAGGTAAGCGAACCGCAGCCCGTTGGCCGTGACCCGGCCCTCCCTCAGCAAACCCGGCACCATCCCATTATCGGCCAGCGCCCCAGCCGCGGCACCCAAGACACCACCAGAGGCCCATCCGGGACTCCCGGCGCCGCAACCAGCAGATCACGACGACCGCAGGCACCCGTCTTGCCCCGCGACCGCCGGGCAGCATCCAACAGCCGCCACGGCTCCCCGGGTATCTCCCGCCAGCGCAAACACACAACGCGACCGAGAGCAGCCCCTCACGTGGCCTAGGGATTCCTGTTGAACGATAGGAATATGCAGGCTTCGGCGCGCAGAACGTCCGGTTAGGCCGGGCCCGGCTCACAGCCGGTGGTGCACCCACACCGCCGGCTCGACGTAGACCGCGTAGTCATGCTCGACGCTGCACTGGACCGGCACGAGCGCGCCGGGCACCACGACCGGCCCCGGCTCGTCGAAGGGCAGGCCGGTCCAGGAACGCCACTCGTCTAGCGTGCCGGGGATGACCATCGCGCGCTTGCAGGTGGCAACGATCCGGCCGCCGGCCCGGACGTGAACACGCAGCCATGGATCCTGGGGCAGGCCGTCCTCGCGGACCAGCGCCGCGTACGCCTCGATGGGCATGTCCGGGACCAGGTGCTTGCGGTTCGGCCGCACCGGGGCGACCAGGTCCTTGAACCCGAGGCTTTTCACGTTGTCCCGCATCGCTGCCAGCATCTTCCCGGACAGGCCGGTGCCCTGCAGATCCGCGGGGACGGTGATCTCCAGCGCCGAGACCAGGTTCGGCTTCTGCCCGATCTGGCGATCGCGCGCTGAGCGCCAGATCACGCCATCCCAGCCGTCGGCCGGCAGCTCGCCGAGAGCCGGGTCGCCGTCCCAGGCGAAAGGCACGCAGAACGCCCGGGCGACCGCTTGGTCCGGGGTGTCGGCGTCATAGGCGATCAGCCCGTATTCAGGGTGCGCGATCCGGACGTCGCTGAAGTAGAGCCAGGCGATGGGGTCTTCGTTCATGAACGCGGGCCATGGCTCGGTCTCTTTGTTTACGAACTGGGACTTCATGGCGGGCCGCTCGGCGATGGTCGCGATGCGCAGATCCATGCCCGGATCATAGGGAGGCCAGCACGCCGGGAGCACTTGGTTTTTCTCGCCCGCAGCTGCGACACCGGGCACTGTGGACGGCCATCGCCGCCGTGGTCAGATGGTCCCCGGCTGTACGACGGCGATGGCGGGAACAGCGCCTGGGCACCCCAGCCTGATCAGCGCTGTCGTGCCCGCGGCCCCCCACGACGCATAAGAACCATTCTGGCGCGCGTGCTGGAGGGCCTGCACGGCAACAGTCTGCCGGCGAGGTACCAGCGGACCAGCGCACTCGACGGTGGCCCCGTCCAGATCGTCGATAACCAGCATCAAGGCGCGTTAGTGAGTACCGGTGATGTAGTCCGTCAATGCGGTTCGCTCGGTTTCGAGTTCGCCGAAACGGATCTTCACCACGTCGCCGATGCTCACGATCCCTTGCAAGCTGCCATCAACGACGACTGGCACATGCCGCACCCGGCGCTCGGTCATCATGCGCATGACCTCCTCGATCGGGGCCTGCGGCGTGACCGTATGCACCTCGGCTGTGTAGATGGCGGTGACCGGCTCAGACATCACCGCAGCGCCCCGCCGGGCCAGCGCCTGGACGATGTCCCGCTCGCTGGCGATTCCGTCGACCGTGGTGCCGTCATGCGAGACGACGACAGCGCCGATCCGGTGCTCGGCCAGGACCGCCAGAAGGTGCCGCACCTTGGTGTCCGGGGTGACGGTGATGACCTGGGTGCCCTTGACGCGAAGTACGTCGCTGATACGCATCGGCCCTCCCAGGCACTGGTACGCGGCTGATCGTGTACCCGTACCGGTACCCAAGGCTGGATACTTCAATCCGCCGTTTCCGGCAGATGACCGGTGGCGGGTTAAGGGCATAGACCGGGCTGGGGTATGGCGACCCGGATGGCAGCAGGCGGGCGAGATGAATGAGAAGCGCCGCGCCTGTGCCCCATATCAATTCTTCGGTGCGCCGTGGACAGCACGCGGTACCGGCCAAAATGCCGCGCATAGCGGCGGATATTTTGTGGATGTCAGCCATGGGTCGGGCACGGAGTGTCACCGGGAATGTGTACGCAATGGTGTACGCTTGAGGGGTGGCGGCTCATCTGGCGGCTCGCCCGGGCGCGATGATCGTGTCAGAAGCGCCCTGCCATGGAGTCGGCCTCCACCGAGCACGAGCTCTACGATGCGATGACCGAGCTCTACCCCGGCTGGGCCAGCCATCAGGCGTGGCTGATGTCCGGCCTGGGCTGACCCTGAGAGGAACACGTTGATGGCCAACCTCCCACCGCCCCCAGAGGGAATGGTGCTGACCCACTTCATCGTCTCAGACGATGTCGAGCGCTCCCGGCGCTTATAAACCGAAGTGCTCGGCGGCAGGGTGGCCTTCCCCGGAGATCCGGTCAACGTTGCGCTAGCTAACAGCTGGATTGTCATCAATGCCGGCGGCGGACAACCCGACG
>PMST01000515.1 GCA_003168295.1 Actinomycetota bacterium | reverse complement strand
CTGGTCTGGCTCGGCGACAAGATCGGCCGCCGCACCCCCAAAGACACCCCCAAAGTCCCCGGCAAGGCCTGACCTGGCCACTCGCCGATAACGACCACGCAGCACCGCGTCGGCTGGCCGATGCGCACGAACGTATGGATGTGACAACGTGCACACCCCTCTGTGCAGGTTGTCACTTCCATGCACACCGGGGGCGGCCGGGAACTGGGGTCAGCGGGGCCGTGGGGGCCGCGGGGGCCGTGGGGGCGGGGGCACTAACAGGCGTGACTAAGACAGCGTGAAGGTGGGGCCGGGCGGGTGACGGCGCGGCTACGATAGCTGGGGGCTTGGGCCGGGGGTTTTGGGTCGGCACCGCAGGACGATCCCAGGGGGACACGCAGGTGTTCGTGAGCCCGCAGCAGTGTTCGTTCGGCATCATGATTTATGTCTTTGGGGCCGGGTTGGTCCGCGGGAGCGAAGGGCTGGCATGTCGCATCTGACGTACGGAGAGGCCGGGATCGTCGGCCTCATCCAGGGCGTGACCGAACTATTCCCGCTGTCCAGCCTGGGCCACAGCGTGCTCATCCCGGCCATCGTCGGCGGTCAGTGGGCCAAGGACCTGAGCGTGTCCGCGCCCAACTCGCCGTACCTGGCGTTCATCGTCGGGCTGCATGTCGCCACCGCCATTGCCATGATCATCTATTTCTGGCGGGACTGGGTCCGGATCATCGTGGCCTTCTTCGCCTCGCTCCGGCACTTCGCCCGGCCCGAGCCAGGGACCAGGCGATGGGAACCGCAGGGGACGGATCAGACGCTGGCCTGGATGCTCATCCTCGCGACGATCCCGGTCGGGATCGCGGGGGCCCTGCTCCAGCACCTGTTCACCCACGTTTTCAGCAAGCCGGTCCTGGTCGCGGGCTTCTTGTTCGTGAACGGGCTGATCCTGCTGGGCGGCGAGCGGCTGCGCCGGCGCGGCGCCGAGGAGGAGTCGCAGCAGGCGGCCGCGGACGCCGAAAGGGCCGCCGAGCGGCAGCGGGCAACGGTGGCGGCCGGGACGGCTGGAGGGGCTTTTGGGGGCAGGGTCGGCGCGGGTGGCGGCGGACGGCATTCGTCCGGGCAGCGGGCGGCGAAACAGCAGCAGGCCAGCGTGGCGGTGGAATCGGACCGGCGCCTGGTCGGCGTCGGCTACCTCGGCGGCATCGTCCTCGGCTCGATGCAGATCTTCGCGCTGCTGCCGGGGATCAGCCGGGACGGCATCGTCATGGTCAGCGGCATGTTCCGCGGACTGTCCCGGCAGGACGCGGCCCGGTTCTCGTTCCTGCTCTCGGCACCCGTCATCTTCGCGGCCGGGGTGTTCAAGCTGCATGACCTGACCGGGCCGCTCGGCCACGGGATCCGGGCGCAGGTGCTGTTCGGCAGCGTGCTGTCCGGCATCGGCGCCTACCTCGCGCTGCGGTTCCTGGTGCGGTACCTCAGCGACGCCTCGCGGACGCTGACGCCGTTCGCGATCTACTGCCTGGCCGCGGGTCTCGGCAGCGCCATCTACCTGACGGTGAAGTAACCGGAAGTACACCAGCGGGGACCGGGTACGCTGCGTGGTCCGGTGCCTGTGGCACAGTCCTGATTGTGGCGTTGGACGATCTGCCGGACTGGTTGCCGGCTTGGTGCCTGGATCATCTGGGTGGCGAACCCGCCGGCGTGCTGTTCCGGCTGCAGCAGGTCTCGATGGTGTTCGGCCTGCGGCTGGCCGGCGGTACGGAGGTGGTAGTCAAGGCGCGCCCCGATGACGGCCGGGCCGTGGCGTGTGTCGCGGCGCAGGCCCGGCTGGCCGGGCGCGGGTTTCCCTGTGCCCGGCCGCTCACGCCGGTGACCGGGGCCGGCTCGCTGGCTGTGCACGCGGAAGAGTTCCGGCCCGGCGGCGAGATGCTGCCCGGGGACGCGCCGGACGCGACCGTGCGCTACGCGGAGGTGTTCGCCCGGCTGATGGCCGAACTGGCCGGCGTGACCGTCGCGCCGCCGCTGCCGAATCCGCCCTGGGTGCGCTGGGACCACACCGATCCGGGGGTGTGGCCGGCGATCGGCTGCCTGGATAGCCGGGACCAGAGCGTCGTGCCCGCGTACGTCGCTGAGGTGGCCGACCGGACCCGGAGGCGGATACTGGCCGCCGGCCTGCCGTGCGTGCTGGGCTACGCCGACTTCGAGGCGCAGAACCTGCGGTGGCACGGTCAGCAGGTGTGGGCGGTGCACGACTGGGACAGCCTGGCGTGGCAGCCGGAGGCGGCGCTGGCAGGAGCGGCGAGCGGGTCTTTCGCCAGCGCCGGGCCGCCCGTGCTAGCGCCGGTCGAGAGCTCCGAGGCGTTCCTGGTGGCTTACCAGGACATCCGCGGGCGCATGTTCACGGCCGTGGAGCAGGAGATCGCGTGGGCGGCCAGCTTGTGGATGGCCGCGTACAACGCCCGGGAGGAAGCACTGTACGGCGCCGCCCCGCTGGGCGGCGATGCGCTCCGGGCACAAGCAGCCGAACGGCTCCGCCGGGCTAATGCCTAGTGCGCAAGTTCAGCTTTCAAGAACTGCGAACCAGCAGGTCAGCGCCCCACGGTACCGGAGACGGTCAATCGTGGCCCAACTCGGGTACCTGACGGTGAAGTAACCGGAAGCACACCAGCGGGGACCCGGGTACGCCTGTCAGCCGGGCTGGACACTGGGGCTGGTGGACGCGCTGGGGCTGGTGGACGGCTGGCCGGCGGCGTTGATGACGGTGCCGGTCTGCGCCCAGGGTTGGGTGAAACCGATCGGATCCTGATCGCCGGGTGCTGAGCTGGGTTTCCCGTACGTCGAGATGCGGATCGGGAAGCCCGTCGCGTAGGCCTCGACCATCTCCCCGTTCCCGATCACCAGGCCGACGTGCCCCGGAGACGTCGTGGTACCGTCCGCGCCGGCGAAGAACACGAGGTCCCCCGGCTGCACCGCAGAGGCCGGGACCTGCTGCTCGGTCACCCACTGCTCCTCCGAGGTCCGCGCGATGTTGATCCCGGCGGCCCGATAGGCCATCATCACCAGGCCGGAACAGTCGAAGGCGTCCGGGCCCGTGCCGCCGAACAGGTACGGCTTGCCGATCTGGTCCTGCGCGTACGCGATCGCGGTGGCCACGGCCTGGTTCGGCGCCGCGACGGTCGAAATGCTCCCTGTGGTCGTCGCGCACCCGGCGACCGTGTTGCTCGACGGTATGTCCGCGGACACCACCGAGAAGTTGCCGCCCGCGTAGGCGCCCGCGTAGTACAGCACGCTCTCCACGTAGGACTGCAGGTGGTTGTAGGCGAAGATGGCCGCCGACGGGTCGGTCGTGACGCCGGCCGCCAGCAGGTACTTGGCCGCGCCCGCGATCGCGTCGGCGGGGTCGTAGACGCTCGCGTCCGGGCCGCCGTCCTCGTCGGTCGCGACGCCGTTGACCACCTCGCTGGCCGGATGGACCGCCGCGCCGCCCCAGACGTCCCCGGCCGCGCCGCCGATCCCGATCTGCATCGGCCCGGCCGCCCCGAAGGCGTTCTCCCCGCTATGCACGCCGGGCAGGGTGGTCTGGCCGTTGTCGCTTTCCACCGTCCCGATCCCGGCCAGGATCGTCCACGGCACGCCGTACTGCTGCCCGACCTTCTGGTACCAGGACAGGTAGTCAGCCGGGATCGACTTGGCCTTGGTGCCTGCCGCGGGCTGCCCGGTCGTTCCGGTCTGCTGGCCCGAGCAGCCGGCGCTGGCCGCGAAAAATTCGTTGCTGCCGATCATTATGGGCACCGCCAGCAAGGCGAGGCCCGCGAGGCCCATCAGCCCGAAGATGCCGAGCACGAGCAGCCGGGGGCCACCGCGAACCGCTCCCTGGCCGGTCCTGACCTGTTTCGTCTCGGACCGGACCAGGAGCCTGTTCGTCATGAATTGCCCGCCGACGCCAGCTCGATATCGTCCACCTGCCAGCTGGTGCCCGAGCCGGTGACCGTGACCGCGTACTGCGTGCTGCCGTTGGTGGTCCCGCGCGAGCTGACCAGGCGCTGCCCGGTGGTGACGATGAACGTCAGGCTGGACGGACCGAAGGCCCGCAGCGAGTTGATCACCGCGGTTCCGGTGGAGACCTGCTTCTGGTTGGTCCGGAGCGTGGCCACGCCGGGGGTGGAGTAGGACGCCTGCAACGTCGCGGCTAGCGACCCGGTGATCAGCCCGCCCATCTTGGCCACGTACGCGGCCGGGCTCTCGGTGTAGGTGAAGGTGTTGTAGTCGACGCTGAACTTCATCGTCACCGCGGCGGCATCGGCCAGGCCCTGCTGGGTGAACGGCAGCCAGGAGTAAATGTTCACGCTCCCGGCCGCGGCCGGCGACGCCGTCACCGCCGGGGTTTCCGTAATGCCCGGGTTTCCTGAGGCTGACGCGGAGGCGGACGCGCTCGCCGCCGGGGTGGTCGAGGCGGCGGCCGCGGGCTGGCCTCCCGAGTGGGACAGCTTGGGCAGGATGAGCCAGTAGCCGAGGGCGGCCAGCACGACCACCACGAGGACGAATACGGCCTTCTGCTGGGCCGGGCTGAGATCCACCGGGGCCGCCGCTACTTATCGCGCCGTATCGGGCGCAGCCAGAACGGTACCGAGGGCTGGTCGTCCCGGCCCCGTCCGCCGGCGGCCTTGCCGCCCCGGTCGGCCGGCTCGGCCGGCGCCGGGGTCGCCGGGTTCGGCTTCGGTCCGGCGCCGGACCGCTGCCGGGCACTCACGGCGGACCATCCGCTCGACGGCCAGGCCGGGCTTCCGCTGCCTCCGCTGCCTCCGCTGCTTCCGCTGCCACCGTTGCTTCCGCTGCCGCCGTTGCTTCGGCTGGCTCCATTGGCGCCGCCGCCGATGATGGGCGGCGCGGGCCTCGCCGAGCTCGAACGGGCGGAGAGCCGGGAGGGGCCAGCAGATCCTGCGGACGCGGCCCGGGTGCGCGGGCCGGCCTGGCCGGCCGCCGCCGAGCGCCCGGCGCCGC
>PMST01000127.1 GCA_003168295.1 Actinomycetota bacterium | reverse complement strand
GCCGGGTTCACCAGCCCGCCGGACAGCTGCCACAGGTAGAGGTAGATCGTGGGCAGGAAGCCCTGCAGGTACGGCGACTGGTCGATGGTGAAGCTGATCTCGCCGGCCGCGATCGCGGTCAGGGTCTGCGGCTCGAGGTCGAAGCCGCCCGCCGCCACCTTGCCCACCAGGTTGTTCTTCTTCAGCGTCGAGCCGAGCAGGGCGGTGTCGCCGCCGTCGACGGCGAAGATGCCCTGGATCTTGGACCCGTGGGACTGGACGAACTCGGGCACCGCGGTGGCTTCCTGCGAGGCCGAGGCGCCCCCATCGAAGCCCTTGTTCCCGAACATCACGGTCATGCCCGCGGCCTGCAGCGCGGCCGTCGCGCCGTCCAGACGCGGCTGGATGTTCAGCGAGCCGGGCTGCGCGATGACGCCCACCGCTGTGTCGCCCTTCTTCATCAGCGAGGCGAGCCGGGTGCCGACTTCCTGGCCGGACGCATACAGGTCCTGGCCGATGTAGGCGAGGCCGTTCGTGGGGCTGGCGGTGGAACCGTTGGCGTTGTACGTGACCACCGGGATGCCCGCGGACAGCGCGGAGTCGATCGGGCTGATGAACGAGGTGGCCGCGACCACGGTGGTGGCGATGCCGGGCGAGCCGGCCGTGACCGCGTCGTTGAAGGCCGACAGCATGGTCGGCACCGTCGACTGGGTGGACAGGGCACCGGTCCAGTGCGGCGTCGGAATTCCGAGGATGGCGGCGGCGTCCGCGAAGCCGTACTGAGTCGGCGTGAAGAACGAGTTGTCCGTGACGTGGTTGACGAAGGTGAATTGCCACTTGGGCGTGGTGGGGAAGTTGCCCGCCGCTGCCTTCGCCGCTCCGGACGTGCCGGACGTGCCGGCCGAGCTTGACGATGAACTGCTGCACGCCGCGATAAGCGCCGAGGCGGCCGCCGTCGCGCTGAACAGGCCCGCGCCCTCGAGCAGCCGCCGGCGAGAAGGCCCGTCCTTCATGTTCAGGGTCTCAATCGCTTCGTCGACTACCGGGTCTATCTTTTTCCTCATGTAAAGGACCTCCATGGAATTTTCCCTGGACGGGATGCTCTCCCGAGCCAAGCCCGCAGCGTGCGCGGCGAGTCCCGTTGACTTCGTCGCGAGAGAGATAACGTGAAGACATTCTTTGCGGTCTGTCTGCCCCGACATTTTCGTCTGTCTGGCCCCGTTAGTTCGCCTGGCGTAACCGCACCGTTGTCAAATTGCGACCGGTATTCGCTGTCGCCGGGCGATCCGTGGCCGACGCTAGGGCCGTTCATGATCACCTGTCAAGCCTCCGCGCAGGCCCAATTGTGAACTGAGCCCGTTTCGATATCAGCCTTGGCATGAGTCCGACCATGCCCGCCGAACGAAAGGCCATCGCTGACGTGATCCTCGGTCTGCCGCATCCCCCCTTGCCGTTCCGGCCGACAGCCTGTTTCGGTTATTTCCCCGCGGCCATACTGATTCATGCCGCACAGGTAACCCAATGTAACCACGACCTCGTCCGTACCAGAGTGATCAACCCATCACGGCCAGGAACATGCTTGTCGATGTTAACGCTAACAAGTCACTAATTGGCAACGATCGCGAAACACCATCGACACGGACTGCCCGGGGGCGGGCCGGATGTGGGGGCCGCCACGGACCCGGACGCGGACCACCGCAGCTGACCAGCCCCGATGCTCGATCGTGCCGCCCGGATCAGGATAGCGGCGGTACCTGATCCAACCGTTTACTGCTTCCGACATCGATGCACGGAACCGAACACCGGGAGCAAACGTCTCATCGTGGACGGATGGCGCGGTCCGGGGCCTCCGCCGGCCCCGGCGCCGTCCGCGAGAAGGACGAGGAGGGGACGCACGGATGCTAGCCAGACACCGCCAGTCGCTCATCCTGCAGGCCGTCAGAAGCGACGGCAGCGCACGGGTCAGCGATCTCACCCAGCGACTCGGCGTTTCGGACATGACCGTCCGGCGGGACCTTGAGGTGCTCGCCCGCGATGGCCTGGTGGAGAAGGTGCACGGCGGCGCGGTCCTGCCGGGGACACCTGCCAGCCACGACCCCGGCTTCGAGGCCAAGCTGGTGCTCGAGCGGCCGGAGAAGACCGCGATCGCCCGGGCCGCCGCGGACCTGGTCCAGCCGGGCATGGCGATCGGGCTGGCCGCCGGGACGACCACGTTCGCGCTGGCTCAGTGCCTGCTCGACGTGCCCGGGCTCACCATCGTCACGAACTCGCTGCGGGTGACCAACGTGTTCAGCGGGACGCGGGGGCTAGATTGCGTGGCCGACCCGGTGGTGCTGACCGGTGGGGTCCGTACGGCCTCGGACGCGCTGGTGGGCCCGGTCGCCGATCTGACCATCCGGTCGCTCCACTTCGACCTGCTCTTCCTCGGCTGCTACGGCTTCGACGCCCAGGCCGGGCTGACCGCGCCCAACCTGGCGGAGGCCGAGACCAACCGGACCTTCATCCGGGTCGCGCGCCGTGTCGTGGTGCTGGCCGATCACACCAAGTGGGGCCTGGTCAGCCTGAGCTCGTTCGCCGACCTGAGCGAGGTGGACGTGCTCATCACCGACGATCTGCTGCCGGCCGACGCCCGGGCCGAGGTGGCCGATCAGGTCGGCGAGATGATCTTCGCCGAGAGCATGGCGGCTAGCCTCACCGGGTCGTGATGACCGGCCTGCGAGTTAGTGGGCCGTGACGGCCGGCTGGCGGCTTAGTAGGTCGTGACGACTGGCTTGCCCTCGTCGCCGTCGGTGACGGCGCCGGCCTCGGCGAGGCGCATGGCCTCCTCGATCAGCGTCTCGACGATGGCGGACTCCGGCACGGTGGCGATCACCTTGCCGCGGACGAAGATCTGGCCCTTGCCGTTGCCCGAGGCGACGCCCAGGTCGGCCTCGCGGGCTTCGCCCGGGCCGTTGACCACGCAGCCCATGACCGCGACCCGCAGCGGAACCTCCATGCCCTCCAGCCCGGCGGTGACCTCTTCCGCGAGCTTGTACACATCAACCTGGGCCCGGCCGCAGGAGGGGCAGGAGACGATCTCCAGGCGGCGCTGGCGCATCCCGAGCGACTCCAGGATCGAGATGCCGACCTTGACTTCCTCCACCGGCGGCGCGGACAGGGAGACCCGGATCGTGTCCCCGATGCCCTCAGCCAGCAGGGCGCCGAACGCGACCGCGGACTTGACCGTGCCCTGAAAGGTCGGCCCGGCCTCGGTCACCCCGAGGTGCAGCGGGTAGTCGCACTGGCGGGCGAGCTGCCGGTAGGCGTTGATCATCACCACCGGGTCGTGGTGCTTCACCGAGATCTTGATGTCGCGGAACCCGTGCTCCTCGAACAGCGAGCACTCCCACAGCGCCGACTCCACCAGCGCCTCGGGGGTCGCCTTGCCGTACTTGGCCAGCAGCCGCTTGTCCAGCGAGCCCGCGTTGACGCCGATCCTGATCGGGATCCCGGCGTCGGTGGCCGCGCGGGCGATCTCGGCGACCTTGTCGTCGAACTGCTTGATGTTGCCCGGGTTCACCCGGACCGCCGCGCACCCGGCGTCGATCGCCGCGAACACGTACTTGGGCTGGAAGTGGATGTCGGCGATCACCGGGATCTGCGACTTCTTCGCGATGGCGGGCAGCGCGTCGGCGTCGTCCTGGGACGGGACCGCGACCCGGACGATCTGGCAGCCGGAGGCGGTCAGCTCGGCGATCTGCTGCAGCGTGGCGTTCACGTTGGCGGTCAGCGTCGTCGTCATCGACTGCACCGTCACCGGCGCCCCGCCGCCCACCGGCACCGAACCCACCATGATCTGGCGGGACAGCCGGCGCTCGGCCAGCGGCGCAGGCGGAGCTTGCGGCATTCCCAGGTCAGTACTCATAGCCCCCATCCGTTCCGTTGGCACTCTCTAGGCTCGACTGACACTCCCGAATCCTGTACCCCGACCATTGTTCCACCACCCGCGGACCGGACGGGACCCGATGCTGACGGACGCGTCGGCTAACGACCCGAGAATTAACCTGCGATCTTCAATGGGTTCACGATGTCGGCCGCGACCAGGATCAAGCCGAGGAACATCACCAAGATGAAGATGCTGAAGCACACTGGCAGCACCTTGGAGATATCGACCAGGCCGGGGTCCGGGCGCCCGCGCAGATGCGCGAACCAGGCCCGGATCCGCTCCCAGATCACGATCGCGACATGCCCGCCGTCCAGCGGCAGCAGCGGGAGCATGTTGAACACGCCGACGAAGATGTTCAAGGACGCGATCAGCAGCAGCACGAAGCTGACCTTGTACTGCCAGCCCTGGTTGGACGCCACCTCGTCCCCGGTGGCCGCGGCCGCACCGTAGATGCTGGTGACCTGCCCGCCGACGGTGTCGGCCCGCTTCTTCTTGTTGAACAGGTCGTGCAGCGCCCCGGGCAGCGCGGTCGCGGCTTGGACCGAGCCGACTACGACCTGGCCGAACAACGAACCCGCGTAGGTCACGGCGCGCGCCGGGCTGGCCGTCTGGAAGACCACACCGGGCGCGATGCCCAGGTAGCTACCGCTGCGGCCGGAGACGGAGGCCAGCGTGGTGTGCAGCGTGACCGTCTGACCGTCGCGCAGCACGGTGATGGTCGCGGCCGATCCCACCGGCGCGGCCCGGATCGCGTCGCCGAGCTGCGTCCAGTTGCTGTAGTGCCGGCCGTTGAAGGCGGTCACCTGGTCACCGACCCGCAGCCCGGCCAGCTTGGCCGGAGATGCCTGGTCCGATGCGGTGCAGGCGACGCCGTTGTCCAGGGCCGTGACGTTCGGGTACACGCAGGCACTGATCGTGCCCAGCTCGGTGGTGTTCTGGTTCGCGATGCCGACACCGAGGGCCAGCCCGAAGAACAGCAGAAAGGCCAGTACGACGTGCATGAACGAGCCGGCGCAGAGCACGATGATCCGCTGCCAGGCCGGCTGCTGGCGGAACGACCTCGGCTCGTCGGCCGGGTCCTCCACGTCGTCGAGCGAGTGCATTCCGATGATCTTGACGAATCCGCCAAGCGGCAGGGCCTTGATCCCGTACTCGGTCTCGCCCCGCCAGGTGGACCAGATCGTCGGCCCGAAGCCGACGAAGTAACGGGTGGCCTTCATGCCGAACTTCTTCGCCATCACGAAGTGCCCGGTCTCGTGCAGCATCACCGAGAAGAGCAGGGCGACGACGAAGATGACCACGCCGAGCGCTTCCATCCGGTCGTGCCTTTCTCGTCGTCCCTTACCGGGAGGCTTACGGGTTCAGCTCCCGGGCGCGCCGCCTGGCCCAGTCGTCGACGGCCAGCACGTCGGCCACGTTCGTCACGGCCGTGCGCGCAACGTCATGCTCTGAGAGTATCCGGGCTACGGTGTCGACGATGCGGGGGAAGCTGATCCGGCCCGCCAGGAAGTCCGCTACGCAGGCCTCGTTCGCGGCGTTGTAGACGGCAGGCGCGGTGCCGCCCGCGGTGGCCGCCTCGCGGGCCAGGGCGACCGCGGGGAAGGCGGTGTCGTCGAGCGGCTCGAACGTCCATGTCGCCGCCGCCGACCAGTCCAGCCCGGGTATGGCCTCGGGTACCCGGTCTGGCCAGGCCATACCCAGCGAGATCGGCAGCCGCATGTCCGGCGGAGACGCCTGGATAATCGTCGCGCCGTCGGAGAACTCCACCATGGAATGCACGATCGACTGCGGGTGCACCACCACATCGATCCGGTCCAGGGAAAAGCCGAAAAGCAGGTGGGCCTCGATCACCTCCAGGCCCTTGTTCACTAGCGTGGCGGAATTGATGGTGACCAGCGGGCCCATGTTCCAGGTGGGATGGGCCAGGGCCTGCTGCGGGGTGACGGCCTCCAGCCGGTCACGGTGCCAGCCCCGGAAGGGCCCGCCGCTCGCGGTCAGCACGAGCCGGAGCACCTCCTCGGCGCGTCCGGCCCGCAGGCACTGCGCGATCGTGGAGTGCTCGGAATCCACCGGTACGATCTGCCCGGGCTTGGCCCGGCTGGTCACCAGCGACCCGCCGATGATCAGCGACTCCTTGTTGGCCAGGGCCAGCACCCGGCCGGCGTCGAGCGCCGCGAGCGTCGCCCGCAGCCCGGCCGCCCCGGTCACGCCGTTGAGCACCACGTCACACGGCCACCCGGCCAGCTCGCAGACCGCGTCCTGGCCGGCCATCACCTCGGGTGCGCCGGGCGGGAGGGCGGCTTGGACCGCGGGCAGGGCGGCCGGGTCCGCCACGGCGACCGCGGCCACCCCGAACTCGCCCGCCTGGCGGGCCAGCAGGTCCGGCTGGCCGCCGCCGGCGGCCAGGGCCACCACCCGGAAGCGGGCCGGGTTACGCCGGATGATGTCGAGGGCCTGGGTGCCGATCGAGCCGGTCGAACCGAGGATCACGACCTCGCGAGGTGCCGCGGTCAGCTGGGATTCCACCGGTCCATTGTCCGCTACCCGCGTCGTGACCGCGCCGCCGCCCTGACGGGCGTGTCGGGCGGGCGCGTCGGGCAGGCGCGTTATGAGCTGAGCGCCGAGATCTGGCGGGCCAGGGCGAAGTCGGCCGCGGTCAGGCCGCCGGCCGAGTGCGTGCTCAGGGTCAGCGTGACCCGGTTCCACGCGATGGCGATGTCGGGGTGATGATTGGCGCTTTCCGCCAGGTAGGCGACGGCGCCGAGGTAAAGCAGAGCGTCGCGGAAATCGGCGCGCTCGGTGACGGTGCTGATCGAGTCGCCGTCGCGGGTCCAGGCCGGCACGGCGGGAAGTTCGGCGATGATCTCGGGCTCAGTGAGAAGGTCCATGGTTCCGGCATACCATTCGCAGGTGACATCATCAGGGGAACCGCCGAGGCAGACGCCGCTGCATGTAATCCATGAGCGGCTCGGGGCCACGATGACCTCCTTCGCCGGCTGGCAGATGCCGCTTCGGTACGGCAGCGAGACGGCCGAGCATCTCGCGGTGCGCCGCGCGGCCGGCCTGTTCGACCTCTCCCACATGGGCGAGATCGCCGTGACCGGGCCGGACGCCGGAGCCGCGCTTGACTACGCGCTGACCGGACAGCCGTCCGCGGTGCCGCCGGGGCGGGCCAGGTACATGATGATCTGCGCCGAAGACGGCGGAGTGCTCGATGACCTCGTCGTGTACCGGCAGGGCAAGCAGGAGTTCCTGGTCATCGCCAACGCCTCTAATACGGCGACGGTGTCCGGCGCGCTCGCCGACCGGGCGGCGGGCTACGACGCAGCCGTCGTGGACGCGACGCTGGACTACGCGCTCATCGCCGTGCAGGGGCCCGCGGCGGCCGGGATCCTGGCCCCGCTGGTCCGGCTGGATGCGGTCGGACCCGAGTTTCCGCAACTGCCCGAGCTGGGGGCCATGAAGTATTACGCCGGGGCGTCCGGCGCGGTCGCGGGGCGCGAGGCCTGGGTGGCGCGAACCGGGTACACCGGCGAGGACGGCTTCGAGCTGTACTGCCGGCCCCAGGACGCCGAGCATGTCTGGACGGTGCTAGCCGCCGAGGGTGCCGGGGCCGGCCTGGTCCCGGCCGGCCTGGCGGCCCGCGATACGCTCCGGCTTGAGGCCGGGATGCCGCTGTACGGCAACGAGCTCGGCCCGGACGTGACACCGTTTGAGGCGGGCCTAGGGCGGGTGGTGAAGTTCGACAAGCCGGGCGAGTTCGTCGGCCGCGAGGCCCTAGCCGCCCGCGCGTCTGCCGGACCGAGCCGGCATCTCGCCGGCCTGACCATCGCGTCCCGCCGGATCGCACGGCACGGCTACCCCGTGCTCGCGGACGGCCGGACCTGCGGTACCGTCACGAGCGGCGCCCCGTCCCCCGCCCTGGGCGTGCCCATCGCCATGGCTTACCTTGACCGCCCGGCCGCCAGCCTGGCGGGCGCCGTCCTGTTGGTCGGCATCAGGGGCGAAGCTGTCCCGGCGCACCTGACGGATCTGCCGTTTTACTCCAGGAGACGATAACGATGAGTGTTCCAGCCGAACTGCACTACACCCCGGAGCACGAGTGGGTGTCAGTCGAGGGCACTTCGGCGTCGATCGGCATCACCGATTACGCGGCCCAGCAACTCGGCGACGTGGTCTTTGTTTCGCTGCCCACCCCGGGCGCCACCGTCACCGCGGGCGAGCCGTGCGGCGAGGTCGAATCGGTCAAGTCCGTCAGCGACCTGTATTCCCCCGTGGACGGTGAGGTCATCGAGGTCAACGCCGAGCTGGAGGACGACCCCTCGCTGGTCAACGCCGAGCCGTACACGGCCGGCTGGATGTTCCGGGTACGGGTGGCTCAGGACGGCAACGGCGACGCGGCCCTGCCGACCGACCTGCTATCCGCGGCCGAGTACGAAGAGCTGACCAAGAGCGCCGGCTGACGCGTCACGGCCCCGGGCCCGGATCCAGGACGCGGGGCCCGGGGGCCCGGGGGCTCAGTGCTTGCGGCGGCGGCGGAGCAGGACCAGGGCGGTCAGGCCGACGACGACCGCCGCGGCGGCGGCCCCGGCTATGAGAGGGTCGATCTGACTGACTCGCTGGCGGATCTGCTCCACCGCCCGGTTGACATTCTTCTTCGGGCTCACCCGGTCGGATATGGCATCGATGGTGCGCGCTAGTTCCGCGCGGGTGCGGTCGATGTCCGCGACCAGCGCGTCCTGATCAACCGGCTTCGACTCGATCTCCGCGTCCGCCATTACGTGCTCCGTTTCCTGGCCTGGCCAGGGCTCCGGCGACAGAGAAGCTGGCCTGGCGGTGTTACCACTGCTCGTTCGGGATAGAGGGGCTTATTTTGTCAGGTCTACGGCGACCTTTGCATCACCTGGTCCTGGAGGGGAGCACGTGTTGCCTTGATGACAGCGGGATCCGGCGGCCGATCAGGGCGCCGAGCCGGGCCGGGTCGGCCAGGGCCGCGACACGGCATCACCACGCGCTGTGATGTTCCTCACCAGCCTCATAGATCACACATCGGGCGAGAACGCCCCAGCTGTCACTTAGTGTCGTATGAATAGCATCTTGTTACTCTATTGTGCTGGTCATACCCCGATGGTGCCCCGTTACCGATTTTGACCAAATGTGCGAATTGAACGCGTCCACTGCTCTATGCTGCCCACTGGGTTAGGCGAAGAAGGGTTAGCCAAATGAGAACCAGGCGTGTGCGGGGTACCGCGCTTCTGGTCACGGCCCTGTCACTGATGCTGGCCGCGGGATGCTCCGCAGCCGGGGGGGCGGTGACGAACCCGTCCGGAGAAAAAGCGACCCTGACCGTCGGGGTCGTTCCGGCCCTGGACTCGGCGGGGTTCTTCATCGCGTACTACGACGGCCTGTTCAAGGCGCAGGGACTGACCATCACCCCGGCGTTCGTCACCAGCAGCGAGACCGCGATCGCCCAGCAGGTGCAGGGTAAATACCAGATCACCGGCGGCAATTACGTCTCCTACATCCAGGCCCAGCAGGACGGCCAGGCCAACCTGGACATCTTCGCCGAAGGGTCGGTGATGGAGCCGGGAGCCCAGGATCTGTACACGATGCCCTCCTCGCCGATCAGGTCCCTCGCCGATCTGAAGGGCCGGACGGTCGCCATCAACGCGCCGAACAACATCTTGTACCTGCTGACCGCGTCGGTCCTGACCGAGCACGGCATCTCCCCCAAAAACGTTCACTTCGTCACCAAGTACCCGTTTCCGCAGATACCCGCGGAGCTCAGTGAAGGCGTCGTCAACGCGGCCGTGCTGCCCGAGCCCTTTGCGAGCATCGCGGAAGAGACCTACGGCGCCGTGCCGCTGGCCGACCTGAATCAGGGCGCCACGACAAGCTTCCCGGTCGAAGGCTACGTGGCCACCAAGCAGTGGGCGAAGCAGCACCCGCAAACGCTCGCGGCCTTCTACCGTGCGCTGGAACAGGGCCAGCAGATCGCGGACA
>PMST01000073.1 GCA_003168295.1 Actinomycetota bacterium | reverse complement strand
TGTGGCAGGTCGCCTTCCAGGGAACGACGCCGGTCGGCGGCCCTGCGATCGGCTGGATCATCGCCCTGACCGATCCGCGAATCGGCTTGGCGGTAGGCGGCGCGTCTTGCTTCGCAGCCGCGATCGGCGGCGTCGTTCTCGTCAGGCGTTACCGCCGGGCGCGGCCACCGGAGGCGATGCAGCTTGAGAGCCCCGCTCCGGCTCGCCGGCTCCCGGCCGGAGCGTCGGTCAGCTGAGGGCACACTGCCCGTCGTCCAGATAGGTCAGCGGTTGATGGGTGTCATATCGGCGTAGCGGTCGCCCACGGGCGGCTCGTCCCGCTGACCTGGATCCTCGGCCAGGAGAGCTCCCCATGGTTGGCTGGACTGCACGACCGTATCGTGCGGCAGCGACCGGACATCCGCACCGTGCGGATCGCCGGAGCCCGCCACCTTGTCCACCTCGACCGGCCCGCCGACTTCATCGCAGCCGTACGCTCGGCATCCACACCACCGGTGTCTCCCACGACATCCGGTTTATGGCTCTCCAGCCGTAGTCCCGCTCTTGCGCGCTGTCAGGGATATCTGGTTCGGGTCAGAGCCAGGCGCCCAGCTGAGGCGGCTGGGGCGTGCGGCCGGTGAGCCATGCCGCAAGGCCCGGTCCTTCACCGCCTCCGGCGCGCTTGCGGACGACGTCGGCGAGCAGGTCCGCAACGAACGCGGGAGGCAGGTCGTCGAACGTGACTCCTGCGCCGAGATCGATCGCGTGGATCCAGACCTCTCGTGCGCGCATCCAGGGGATCTCGGTGGCGGGAACGGTCCGGCCCTGCGCGGTCACCACGCTGGCGTGCCAGGCCTTGTCCGGCAGACCGTCCAGGGCGGCCTCGAGGTCAGCGGCAGATCGCTGCACGAGATCCCGCAGCTCGGCCGCGGGACGTGTCGCGCCCTCCTCGATCTCGCTGCTGCGCTGCCCGGTTGAGGCGTACATCCGGCTCTCCTGGCCGGTGGCTGCCCACCGGGTCAGGCGCAGCAGCGCCAGGGCGTTGTAGTGCACGTGGGCGACCAGGTGCCGCCCGGTCCAGCCTGGCAGGGCGGTGGGGCGGTCTAGGTCGCCGTCGCCGATGGCCGCCAGGGTGCCGAGGAATAGCTCGGTGCCGTCATCCATCCAGGTGCGCACGGTCACGACGCGTGCACGGCGTTCTCCAGCCGCCTGATCCCTTCGATTTCGGTGGTCAGTGTCATACCCGCCACGAGGTAGCGGGGTGGCTTCCGGGCGTGGCCGACGCCGCCGGGGTGCCGGTAGCGATGAGGTCACCAGGCTGCAGCGTCATGATCGTGGAGATGTACCGGACCAGGGCGACGGGATCGAACACCAGGTCCGAGGTATCGGCCTTCTGCACGGTCTCGCCGTCTACCGCGGCGGTGATCGGCAGTGCGGGCCGGACTCCCCCGGGGAGTTCATCCGGCGTGACCAGGGCGGGGCCGACCGGGGTGGTCGCCTCGAAGCTCTTGCCCTGCAGCCATTGGGTCGTCCGGTACTGCCAGTCGCGCATGGTGACGTCGTTGAGCACGCAGAAGCCGGCGATCGCCGCGGAGGCGTCCTTCTCGTCCGCCCGGCGGACCGTGGCGCCGACCACGACGGCGAGCTCGGCTTCCCAGTCGGCCGCCGAGGACTCGGGGGCAAGCCGGATGGGGTCACGGGGACCAATGAGCGCGTCGGCGAACTTGGCGAACAGCGTGGGATACTCAGGGAGCTCGCGGCCCATCTCCAGGATGTGGTGGCGGTAGTTCAGCCCGACGCAGACGATCTTGCCCGGGCGAGGGATCACCGGGGCGAGATCGAGCGAGGCCGCCTGATGCCGTGCGCCGTCGGCGGCCGCCGCCCGGGCGCGCCAGTCCGGGTGGGCCAGGAGTTCCCCGGCGTCGTTGTGCCCGGTCTCGACGGCCTGGCCGCCGTCGAGCCGGACGGCGCGGGTACCGCCGGGGATGCGGATGGTGGCGAGTCGCATCAGCGGCTGACCTCGGTGCGCAGCAGGGACAGCTTCTCGAAGACCGGCGCGTCGGAGAAGGTGAACAGGTCCAGGTCGGTGTCGGCATGCAGGGATAGCTCGCACCAGGATGGGACGGCGACGACGTCGCCGTGCCCCAGCTCATGCGCGTCGCCGTCCAGGGTGACCGTGCCGCGGCCGTCGAAGACCTGCCAGACCGAGGAGGCCGTCGTGCGCGTGCGGGCCGTCGCCATCCCGGCGCGCAGGCGGTGCATCTCGGTCCGCATGGTCGGGAGCGCGTCGCCGCCGGTGGTGGGGTTGGTGAACCGCACCGCCGCGTGACCAGGCTCGGTGACGCCCGGATGGCCCTCGGATTCCAGCTCCAGCTGGGCGCGCAGGGCGGCGTCGGTGTGGGCCCACCGGTAGGCCATCAGCGGGGAGGCGGGCCGGGGTTGCCCCGCAGCCGACACCGGGGTCAGGCCGGGACCTCCCCAGAGTCGTTCGCCGCGGCTGCGGTCCGGCGTCGAGGTGTCGCGCACCTGGTCGGGGCCGAACTCGAAGAAACCCTGGTCCAGGGTGGCCACGATGGGGATGTCGAGGCCGTCGAGCCATGCCATCGGCTGGTCGGACACGTTCTGATGGCCGTGGAAGTGCCATCCCGGGGTGAGCAGCAGGTCACCGCGGCGCATGGCGACCGGGTCGCCGTCGACGACCGTCCACACGCCTTCGCCCTCCAGGACGAACCGGAACGCGGACTGGGTATGCCGGTGCTCGGGGGCGTTCTCGCGCGGCGCGAGGTACTGGATGGCGGCCCACAAGGTGGGCGTGGCGTAGGGGTCGCCGGGCAGGCCGGGGTTGCCCAGGCCGATGGCGCGGCGCTCTCCGCCCCGCCCGACCGGAACCAGGTCGGCGCTGCGGGCCGCGAGCGGGTACAGCTGAGCCCACCGCCACAGGTGCGGGACCGCGCGGGGCTCGGGGTGGAATGGCATCAGGCCCTCACGGGTCCGCCACAGCGGCGTCATACCGAGCGCGTCGAAGTCGCGGTAGAGCCCGGCCAGCTTGGCCTGGTGCTCAGGACTGTCGAAATCAGCGGTGCTCGTGTCGTCCCTCACGCTGGTCACCTTGGTTGCCTCCTGGCGATCGAGGTTGTGGAGTTTCGCTGGCGAAGGCCGGCCGGAGCCGCCGGCCGGTCAGCCGCGGGCCAGCCGGGCTGCGATGTCGGCCCGCAGCGCCTTCTTGTCGATCTTGCCGACCTTGGTGGCCGGGAGCTCGGGGACCACGACGAGGTGCTCGGGCCACTTGTACCGGGCGACGTGAGCGCTGGTCATCGCCGCACGCACGACATCGAGGGTCAGTGTGGCGCCCGGGGCTAGAACCGCGTAGACGCAGACCCGCTCGCCGAGTTCAGGGTCGGGCATGGCCACCGCGGCGACGTGGGCGACCTGCGGGAGCTGGTAGATCAGGTTCTCCACTTCCTCGGCGCTGATCTTTTCCCCGCCGCGGTTGATCATGTCCTTGTCGCGTCCCTCGACGACCAGGTTGCCGTCGGCCCGGCGGCGGACTATGTCGCCGCTGCGGTACCAGCCGTCGGCGGTGAAGGCGCGCGCATTCTGCTCCGCGGTCCGGTAGTAGCCGCGCGGGGTGTACGGACCGCGGGTGAGCAGCGAGCCGGGTTCACCGTCGGGGACGTCACGGTCGAGTTCGTCGACGATCCGGACCTCGTCGCCATCGCTGAGCGGCCGGCCCTGGGTGGCGCAGATGACCTCCTCCGGGTCATCTAGGCGGGTGTAGTTCAGCAGTCCCTCGGCCATCCCGAACACCTGCTGCAAGGTGGCGCCCAGCACCGGCCGGACCTGCCGCGCGATCTCGTCGGCCAGCCGGGCCCCGCCGNNGGCGGCCATCACGCCGAACGCTCGTTCCGGCTCCGGTGAGGGCAGCATGACCACGCGGCCGCCGGACGGCATGGTCCCGAGGATGCCCGGGCAGGCCAGCGGGAAGTTGTGCGAGGCGGGCAGCGCCGTGAGGTAGACGGTGTCCGGGCCGAGGCCGCACAACCGGGCGCTGGCCCGGGCGTTGTAGGCGTAGTCGTCGTGGGTGCGCGCGATGAGCTTGGGCAGGCCGGTGGTGCCTCCGGACAGCAGGAACACCGCGACGTCGCGACTGGCCGGAGGGTCGGCGTCCCATCTCTTCCGGTCAGTGTCCGGGTCGGCGGGCTCGGCGCACAGGGCGGTCAGGCTGGTGCTCCCGGCGCGCAGCGTCTCGCTCGTGGTCAGCACGAGANNTCTTGCCCGGGACCACGATCGCCGCCGCCTCGCTGTGGTCGGCGAGGTAAGCCAGCTCGTGGTGCCGGTGGGCGGGCAACGCCATGACCGGGATGACACCGGCGCGCAGGCAGGCCAGCATCAGGATGACGAACTGCCAGCAGTTCGTGAGCTGCACCACCACCCGGTCGCCGCCGCGCAGCCCCAGGTCGTCGGTGAGCCTGGAGGCGAGGGCGTCGGCGCGGGCCAGCACCGACGCCTGCGTCAACCGGATCTCGCCGTCGACCACGGCGACAGCGCCGGGCCGGGCGCTGGCGGCCTGCCACAGCTCGGTCCCGAGGGCCTGGCCGCGCCACCAGCCCCGGGCGGTGTACTCGCCGGCGGCCTGCTCGGGCCAGGGCACCGTTCCCTCGGCCACGGGGCTGACGGCCGGTGCGTCAGGCATGGTGA
>PMST01000090.1:20259-37887 GCA_003168295.1 Actinomycetota bacterium | reverse complement strand
CGTCCTCGCGGTCCTTGTCCTCCTCGACCGGACGGACATCGCCGTGCTCGCGGTCGCCGCGTTCGGCCTCGGCGCCGGCGAAGTCGTGTTCAGCAACGCGTCGCAGTCGGTGCTCCCGCAGCTGGTCCGGGCTGAACAGCTGCCAGCGGCCAACGGCAATCAGTACGCCGTGCAGACCATCGGCCAGGAGTTCGCCGGACCGCCGCTCGGCAGCCTGCTGTTCACCGCCGCCGCGGCAGCGGTGCTGTTCGGCGTCAGCGCGGCTTCGTTCGCCGGGTCAGCTGCGCTGCTCGCCCGGCTGCCGAAGCACCCGCCGGACACGGTCCCTGACGGCACGGTCCGCTCCCGGGTCGCCGAAGGGCTCCGCTGGCTGCTGGGCAACCGCTTGCTTCGCGTCGTCGCCGTCGTCCTCGGCGTGAGCAGCTTCTGCAACACGATGGGCATGGCCACGCTGGTACTGCTGGTGACCGAGACGCTGAAGGTGAGCAGCCGCTACTACGGGATCCTGCTAGCGGCCGCCGCCGTCGGCAGCGTGCTCGGCAGCCTGCTGAACCCGTGGCTGACCCGCCGCCTGGGCCAGGTGCCATCGCTGGTCATCGCGATGGGCGCGGTGTCCGTCATCTACGTCGGCATCGGGCTCGCGCCCAACGCGCCGGTGCTGGCAGCGCTTGAGGTGGGCAACGGCTTCGCGGTCACGATGTGGAACATCGTCACGGTCACCCTGCGCCAGCGCATCGTGCCGAACGACATGCTCGGCCGGGTCAACAGCGCTTACCGCATGATCGGCTGGGGCCTCATGCCGGCCGGCGCGGTGGCCGGCGGCCTCGTCGCGCACCTGGCCGGCCTGCGCGCCCCGTACGTCATCGCCGGTGTCCTCTGCGGCATCACCACGCTCGCGGCGCTGCCCCTGCTCAGGGAGTAGACGGCACGGCAACCCGCCAGACCCCAATTCGCGCGGCCATCCAAGGGCCGGCGGAAAGGGGAGCTAACACAGCCCTTAATCCGGCCGACCCGTGCCGGCTCACGATTGAAGCTACCTGCACGCTCTGACACCCGGCCCAAGCATGAACCGCCACGAAGGCCATACCCTCAACGAGTGTGGCAACGACAAGGACGCCCCCCGTGCGGGCACTGTACGGATGCGATGACCCCCGTGTCACATGCCAAGTCCGAACACCGGCCGGGGACCCCGCCATCCTGCACGCGCGGCGTCTGACCGGGGCACTGTGCGGACGCGGTGGCCCCCCATGCACCGATCCACCAACCACCAAAGATCTACCCATGAAGCAGCAAACCGGACACAAGGGGACCTGGCCGACGGGTCTCGACCCCAGACGGCGGTAAACAGCGCGAAGGGCCGACGCCTGGGGAAGCAGATCGCTTACCCTGACGCCGGCCCTTCGTCACGCTGGCCGGTGCGGAGGTCGCCTCTCGGCGAAAGGCGCAACGCGGCTCCAGCCAAACGGTATTCCGCGAAGGCAATAGGTGCGGCCCGGGGGACCCAGTCGCACCGGCTGTTAGCTACTAACGCCCGCGACGCCGCCTGTGTTCCCGGCGCGAAGGCGGATCTCCTTCGTAGGGAAAAGAGGAAACGGGCTGCTGGTTAGCGGTGCTCTCGGGATCGGGATCCGGATACTGGCCGCGCCCGCCGCGGCCAGGGGCAAGCTCGCGGTACCCGCCAGGCTGTCCCCCGTCACCGTCATAACCGCGCTCCTCGTAGCCGCCGGGGTTCTCGTAGCCAGTCCGGTCCCGCCCGCCGTATCCGAAGGTGCTGTATCCCTGGTCCTGATAGGACGGGGCGGAGTCACCGTGCGCGCCGTAGGGCTGACCCGGGCTCTGGCTGGGATAGTCCTGCCCGGCGTATCCGTGCCCGTCGGCGTATCCCTGATCCGGATAGGCCTGACCAGCGTTTTCCTGGTAGCCGGGCTCCTGGTAGCCCTGGTCACCGTACTGCGACCCCGGATAACCGGCCGAGCCCTGAGAACCCGCGAAGACCTGGTTCCCCTCGAAATTTTCGATGACCGCAGGCCCGCGGCTTTCATTTCCCTGGATGCGCTGGCTACCTTGCTCGGCGTGTCCGTGACCGCCGTATCCCTGCTCTGGCCGGGCTGCCTGTCCCTGATACTCCTGGCTTTGCTGCCCCTGATACTCCTGGTTTTGGCCCTGGTAATCCTGACGCTGATAACTCTGCTCGGCCTGTCCCCGGTCGTCGTACCCGCGACTGGGATAAGCCCCGCTGTCCTGGCTCTGACCGGAGTACATGCCATCGCCGTAGCCCTGACCGGGATAAGGCCCGTCGTACTGCTGGCCCGAGGGTGAGGGCCCAGGGTATGAAGGCTCGGCGTACCGAGACCCAGAGTGCTGGGGCTCCGGGTATCGATGAGGCTCGGAGTACTGAGCCTCGGAGTACTGAGGGTCGGCAGGGTACTGCGGGTCAGAGTACTGGGGCCCGGAGTACTGAGGCCCGGAGTACTGAGGGTCGGCAGGGTACTGCGGGTCAGAGTACTGGGGACCCGAGTACTGAGCCTCGGAGTACTGAGGGTCGGCAGGGTACTGCGGGTCAGAGTACTGGGGCCCGGTATAGGAAGGCTCGGGATAAGAAGATCCCGAATACTGCGAAGCGGGGTAAGCCCGATCGCCCTCCTCAAGAGCAGGTTGACCGCTCTCCGCCGACCGCCTGTAGCCCTGGCCGCTGTACCCCTCGTCGGTGTAGCCCTGGCCGCTGTACCCCTGATCGCTGTAACCCTGGTCGGCGTACCCCTGGTCGGCGTATCCGTACTCAGCTTCCCGGCCCGCGTACCCGCGCTCGGCGTACTCGCGGCCCTGCTGGGCACCGTAGCCCTGGCTGGCGTACCCCGGCCCGCCGTAGGACTGGCCTTGGGCTTGCTGAGGGTACTGCCCTTGGTCGGGATAGCCGGTCCCGGGCAGGGAACTCTGGTAGCGGGTCGTATCGGCATAGCCCTCGGCGGCGGGCAGGCGGCGGCGCCCAGGCCGGTGCTGCTCCGGGTACTGCTGCGCCGGATACTGCGCGGAGAAATTCTCGAGATAGTCCTGGGCGCTTTGCGACGGCGTCGGCGCGGACAGGGCTGCCGGGCCAGGGGGAAGCGCTCGCGGGGATACCGGACTGAACACGACCGTACCGCCCGGATCTTCGGACCGCAGCGCACGGAAATCACCGGTCACCGGACCAGTGAAGTCGGTGTCGCGGCCGGCGTAACCGCCGGGAAGCGCGGTCAGCCTCGGGTCGGTCGGGGCACCGGGGAGCTGGTTCAGGTAGCCCGCGTTACCGCGTGGGTCTTGCTGGTCGGCGCCCTGCATCCCTCGCTGCAAGGCATCGACCAGCCTCGGCAGCTCCTCCATCGGGAGCCGGAAGGTGCCGGTACAGGTGCCTCCCTGCCAGATACTGAAAACCGAGACCCCGGTGTCGGCATACCAACTCAACCGCATGCTGCGGGAGCTACCGCGCACGTCGAAGAAAACCTCGCCGAGCCGCGGCAGCGGCGCTGCGTCCGACGCTGACATGGAGCCCATCGTGGCCTGGCTCCTTTCCCTTTGTCCAGTTCGTCACGAACCCTGCAAGCAGGCTAGCTGCCGGCTGGAATTCAGGTAGGGAATTTAGCCACCCCGCGTGCAAGACTGCTACCGCAGGTGGCATCATGGTCGACGGGCATGCAGAGGCTTGCGTGACGGGTAGCAGGACGGGTGAACCGGCAGCTACCGCTAGCCGTTCGGTATAGTGACCGCTTGCTTACGAGATCGACGCACCTGCGTACGGGAACACCACGTAACAAAGACGCGTTGTATCTTGCAACGGAGGTTCCGGACAGGGTCTGGTTGCGTGTTAAGAGCCTGACGCTCCACTGTAACGCACTATTTGATGCATCTTGGTTGAGGTGATTGATCCATGTCTCAGGTACGTCGGCAGTCGGCTGTGCTTCCCCGCCCGAACTGGGGTTGGCAGGATGCTGCCGCGTGCCGTGGCGAAGACCTGTTGCTCTTCTTCGGTCCTGACGGTGAGCGTCAGCCCGAGCGGGAGATCAGGGAGCGCAAGGCCAAGGGGGTTTGCGCTGCTTGCCCGGTGCGGCTTGAATGCCTGAACTACGCTGTCTCGCGGCCGGAGAAGTACGGCACGTGGGGCGGCCTGAACGAGGATGAGCGTTCGGCCGAGCGCCGCCGTCGGATGCGGCGCGCGAACGCCGCCTGAGATCCTGCTCGGACGAGCCGGATCTGGGTTTGAGGCCAGACGACTACATCCACATGCAGAGCGGCTGCACCCGTAACACGGTCGCGGCCGCTTTTGCTGTGCCCGGAGCGAGCACCCCGCGAAGGCCGCACAATAGGGAGCATGATCTGCGTTCCGTGCCGGAAGCGCCACCATGAGGAGTGCCCCGGCGGCTCTTGGTGCGACTGCCAGCATCAGCCGTCGGCGCAGTCCGCGTCCGAGCCGCCGCTCAGCTGGGTCCGGCAGGGCTGATATCCCAGGCCGTCCCGCACCGGAGGCGCGGAGAACGACCTGGAGCGGGGAATAGCGGCTCGAACCCCCATGTTGCCACCGGCATGCCTACGGATGTGACGCTTCGCACCGTCCACGTGCCGGACATTGCATTGGACATTCGGGTCGTTACATGTGATGCTGTTGCAATGACTGTTACGGACCCGCTGCTCGTCGTGCGTCGGCACGTCGACCTCCTGCGCGTCCGTAGTGCCATCTGTCGCGACGCCCGATAATCGCCGGCCCGGATATTTAACCGGGCGCGCGCGCGATACCGGGCGCGATCCCGCTCAGCCCCACGGATAACCGTTGCTGGTTAACCGCGTCGGCCGGAAACGGCCAGAGTCGGGTCAGCGGGAAGCCCAGGTTCTCGTGACTTGCGCGTCCCCGAACCTGAAGGAACCTCCTTAGATGCCAGTCGCAACAGGCAACACCGGGACTCGACGCAAGCGCGGTGAAGGCCAGTGGGCCCTCGGCTATCACGAGCCGCTTAACAAGAACGAAGAAAACAAGCGTAACGACGACGGGCTCAACGTCCGCCAGCGGATTATCGACATCTACTCCAAGAACGGCTTCGACTCGATCGACCCGGCCGACCTGCGCGGCCGCTTCCGCTGGTACGGGCTGTATACCCAGCGGAAGCCCGGGATCGACGGCGGCAAGACCGCGGTGCTCGAGCCGGAAGAGCTTGACGACCGCTACTTCATGCTGCGGATCCGCATCGACGGCGGCCAGCTGTCCAACGACCAGCTGCGCGTCATCGGCTATATCTCGCGGCGGTACGCGCGCGGGACGGCGGACGTGACCGACCGGCAGAACATCCAGCTGCACTGGGTCGAGATCGAGAACGTGCCTGACATCTGGGACGCGCTTGAATCAGTGGGACTGAGCACGACCGAGGCGTGCGGCGACACCCCGAGGGTAATGCTCGGCTGCCCGCTGGCCGGCATCGACGCAAGCGAGATCATCGACGCGACCCCCGAGATCACTGCCATCGGCGAGCGCTACATCGGCGATTCAGCGTTCTCCAACCTGCCGCGTAAGTTCAAGTCCTCGATCAGCGGCTGCGCGGCGCAGTGCGCCATCCACGAGATAAACGACATCGCGTTCGTGGGCGTGGTCAACGACAACGGGGAGACCGGGTACGACCTGTGGGTCGGCGGCGGCCTGTCCACGAACCCGATGATCGGCAAGCGCCTCGGCACGTTCGTCAGGCCCGGCCAGGTCGCCGAGGTGTGGGCGGGCGTGGCCGGGCTGTTCCGGGACTACGGCTACCGGCGCCTGCGGCACCGGGCCCGGATCAAGTTCCTGGTCGCGGACTGGGGACCGGAGCGGTTCCGCGAGGTGCTCGAGAAGGAGTACCTTGGCTACGCGCTGCCTGACGGGCCAGCCCCGACGGCGCCGCGCGGCGGAGTGCGCGACCACGTGGGCGTGCACCCGCAGCGGGACGGCAACTACTACGTGGGCTTCGCGCCGACGGTAGGGCGGCTGTCAGCCGACGCGCTCGACGTCATCGCCGGGCTCGCCGCCAGGTACGGCAGCGGCCGGGTGCGCACCACCACCGAGCAGAAGATGGTCATCCTCGACGTGCCCCCAGGCAACACGGACGAGCTGGTGGCCGAGCTCGAGGCGGCCGGCCTGCCCGCTAACCCGAGCGCCTTCCGGCGGCACACGATGGCCTGCACCGGCATCGAGTTCTGCAAGCTCGCGATCGTCGAGACCAAGGCCCGGGCCGCCGACCTGATCAGCGAGCTCGAGCGGCGGCTGCCAGGCTTTGAGGCGCCGGTCACGATCAACGTCAACGGGTGCCCGAACTCCTGCGCCCGGATCCAGACCGCTGACATCGGCCTGAAGGGATCGCTGGTCACCGGGCCTGACGGCCAGCAGGTCGAGGGCTTCCAGATCCATCTTGGCGGCAGCCTGGGCGGCGGCGACGGCGAGGCCTCCGGCTTCGGCAAGAAGGTGCGAGGGCTCAAGACCACCGCCGAGGACCTGCCCGACTATGTGGAACGGGTCCTGCGCCGCTTCGATGCCGACCGGCAGCCGGACGAGAGCTTCGCGTCCTGGACGGCGCGCGCCAGCGAGCAGGACCTCTCATGAACGCCCGGGCCGTTCCGTTCTACTGCCCCTACTGCGGCGAGGAAGACCTTGAACCACAGGGTGCGACCGACGGTGACTGGCACTGCCGCAGTTGCACCAGAACTTTCCAGCTACGCTTTGCCGGAATAGGAGTCACACTGTGAGTCCCGTCGTATCGCGTGGCCTGGCGCAAATCAGCCTGGAGGACCCCGAGCACATGCGTACCCTCGCCGAACAGGCCGCGGAGGAACTCGCCGACGCGCCAGCGGAAGAGGTGATTCGCTGGGCGGTGGACACGTTCGGTGAGCGGATCTGTATCACCTCCTCCATGACGGACGCGGTGATCATCCACCTGGCCTCGGGCGTGCAGCCCGGCATCGACGTGGTCTTCCTCGACACCGGCTACCACTTCGCCGAGACAATCGGCACGAGGGACGCCGTGGGAGTCGTCTACCCGGTCAACCTGGTCAACGTCACCCCCTCGCGTACCGTGGCGGAGCAGGACGCCGAGCTCGGGCCGAGGCTGTTCGGGCGCAACCCCGACCTGTGCTGCTACCTGCGCAAGGTGGAGCCGCTCGAGCGGGCGCTGACGAACTACGACGCGTGGATCACCGGGGTGCGCCGGGACGAGACCAACGTCCGCCGCCAGACCCAGGTCGTCGAGTGGGACGACCGGCGGGAGATGGTCAAGGTCAACCCGATCGTCAGCTGGACGCAGAAGCAGGTGGACGACTTCATCACCACCAACGGCGTGCTGGTGAACCCGCTCGTCTACGACGGCTATCCCTCGATCGGCTGCTCGACCTGCACGATCCGGGTAGATCCGGGCGCGGACCCGCGCAGCGGGCGGTGGGCGGGAACCGGCAAGACGGAGTGCGGCATACATGCCTGAGCCCGTCCTGGTGGCGGTCGCGCACGGCAGCCAGGATCCGCGCGCCTCGGCCACCGTCGCAGAGCTGATGGCGATGGTGGCCGAGCGGGCGACCACGCGGGGGCTGGACGCACCGGATGTGCGCACCGCCTACCTCGGCCACGCCCCGCCATCTCTGCCGCAGGTCATGAGCACGATCGAGGCCGGCCGCCGGGTGCGGGTGCTGCCTCTGCTGCTGACGGCGGCGTACCACGCCAAGGCGGATATCCCTCGCCTGCTGACCCGGGTCGCCAGCGACTTCCCCCGGCTCCAGGTCTCTTACGGCGATACGCTCGGGCCGCACCCGCGGCTGCTGCGCGCGCTGGAACGGCGCCTCGCCGAGGTGGACCCCGACGGTGACCGCGCCCGGACCGGGGTAGTGCTGGCGGCGGCGGGCTCGAGCGATCCGGAAGCCAACGCCACCATCGGGCGCCTCGCCGCGCAGTGGCAAGACCGCGCCGGGTGGCTCGCGGTCCGCCCGGCCTACGCGTCAGCCGCCGATCCCTCGCCGCCGGCGGCGGTCACCGGCCTGCTTCAGGCCGGGGTGTCGCGCGTTGTAGTCGCCACCTACCTGCTCGCCCCGGGCTTGTTCGCCGACCGGATCAGGGCATCCTCGCTGGCCGCGGGCGCGACCGCCGTCTCCCCCGCCCTCGGCGCCTGCGCCGAGGTAGCCGACGTGCTGCTCGACCGATTTGCGGAGACTGGGTCCCGGCGGCTCATTGCGGCCTAAATCTGGGTAAACCCTTGATAATCCTCGAGAAAACTGAGGATGCGCGGCCAGCTAGTCACCATCCGGTATCGTACGTCCCTCCGGGCATACGCTTACCCGGGAGAGTCGGCCGCTGGCCGAATGCGACCTGGCTCGCCGTACGAAGGGTGCGAATGCGTATCTGGCCGGGAACGCCTTACCCGCTCGGTGCGACATGGGACGGGTGGGGAACGAATTTCACCCTGTTCTCCGAGGTTGCAGAAAGCGTGCAGCTGTGCCTGTTCGGTGAGGTCGGCGACGACGGTGCCAGAGCTGCTGACGGCGAGCTCATCGAAACCCGGATCGAGCTGACCGAAGTCGACGGCTTCGTCTGGCACGGCTACCTTCCCGGCATCGCGCCAGGCCAGCGTTACGGCTACCGCGTGCACGGACCTTACGATCCGCCGCGCGGGCTGCGCTGCGACGGATCCAAGTTGCTGCTCGATCCGTACGGCAAGGCGATCGAAGGGGACGTCAGCTGGGACGACTCCCTGTTCGACTACCAGTTCGCCAACCCGCGGAAGCGCAACACCACGGACAGCGCGCCGCGGATGCCGAAGAACGTGGTGATCAACCCGTTCTTCGATTGGGGCAACGACCGGGCGCCGCAGACCCCGTACCACGAGACCGTCATCTACGAGGCGCATGTGCGCGGGCTGACCCTGTGCCATCCGGAGGTCCCGGCCGAGCTGCGCGGCAGCTACGCCGGACTCGGGCACCCGGCCGTTATCGCGCACCTGCAGCGGCTCGGGGTCACCGCGGTCGAGCTCATGCCNNTCGGCGAGTTCAAGGCGATGGTCAAGGCGCTGCACGAGGCTGGCATCGAGGTGATCCTCGACGTGGTGTACAACCACACCGCCGAGGGTGACCACATGGGGCCCACGCTGTCCTTCCGCGGCATCGACAACGCGGCCTACTACCGGCTCGACGACGCGGAGCCGTGGCGCTACCTGGACTACACCGGCTGCGGCAACAGCCTCAACGCGCGTAACCCGCACTCGCTGCAGCTGGTCATGGACTCACTCCGGTACTGGATCCTCGAGATGCACGTCGACGGTTTCCGGTTCGACCTCGCCGCGGCGCTGGCCAGGGAACTGCACGACGTGGACCGGCTGTCGACCTTCTTCGACCTGGTCCAGCAGGATCCCGTCGTCTCGCAGGTCAAGCTGATCGCCGAGCCGTGGGACATCGGCGAGGGCGGCTACCAGGTCGGCAACTTCCCGCCCTTGTGGACCGAATGGAACGGCAAGTACCGCGATTCCGTCCGTGACTTCTGGCGGGGCCGCCCGGACACCATGCCGGAGTTCGCGTCCCGGCTCACCGGGTCCAGCGACCTGTACGCGACGAGCGGGCGCCGTCCCGTCGCCTCGATCAACTTCGCCACCTGCCACGACGGATTCACCCTGAACGACCTGGTCAGCTACAACCACAAGCACAACGAGGCGAACGGCGAGGACAACCGGGACGGCGCTGACGACAACCGGTCCTGGAACTGCGGGGCCGAGGGACCGGCCGATGACCCAGCCATCAACGAGCTGCGCGCCCGGCAGCGGCGCAACTTCCTGGTCACCTTGTTCCTGTCCCAGGGTGTCCCGATGCTGCTGGCCGGGGATGAGATGGGCCGCAGCCAGAGCGGCAGCAACAACGCCTACTGCCAGGACAACGAGATTTCCTGGCTGGACTGGGGCCGGGCGCACGCCGAGCGGGACCTGCTGCAGTTCACCGAGGCGCTGGCCGGCCTGCGCAGAAACCATCCGCTGTTCCGGCGGCGCAGGTTCTTCCGCGGCCAAGCCCAGAGCCCGAACGGGGACAAAGGCGACCTCGTCTGGCTGACCCCCGGCGGCGACGAGATGAAGCAGTCCGACTGGGCCGCGAGCTACGCGAATTCACTGGCCGTGTTCCTCAACGGGGACGCGATCAGCGAGCCGGACCCGCGCGGCGAGAAGATCGCCGACGCCAGATTCCTGCTGCTGTTCAACGCCCACAGCAAGCCCCTCATGTTCACCCTGCCCGGGGCCAGTTTCGCGACCGGCTGGGAAGCCGTCATCGATACGGCGTTCGGCCCCACCGGGTCCGTCCACATGCCGAAGAGCCAGATCGAAGTCTGCGACCGCACCGTCGTCGTCCTGCGTTCCACGGAGTGACCATGCGCCTGCTGTTCCCCTCGACCGCCGACGGCCCGGATCTACCCGGGCTGTACAGCTATCCGACCGGTCCCTGGCTGCGCGCCAACATGGTGTCAAGCGCGGACGGGGCGGCGACCCTGGAGGGGGCCACCAAGGCCTTGTCGTCCAAGACCGATCGGCACGTGTTCGCGCTGCTCCGCACGCTGTCCGACGTCATCTTGGTGGGCGCGGCGACGGCGCGGGAGGAACACTACAATCCGGTCCGGGTGCGAGAGCTCTGGCGTCACCTGCGGGCAGGCCGGTCCGCGAGCCCCCCGATCGCGGTGGTCAGCGGGCGGCTCGACCTGGACCCGCAGAGCGCGCTCATCACCGCAGCCCCGGCGGACGCCCGCACGATCGTCATCACCACCGCCCAGGCGCCGCCCGATCGCCGCGCTCAGCTGGCCGCCCGGGCGGACGTCATCGTGGCCGGCGAGCAGGCCGTCGACCTGAAGGCGGCGGTCAGCGCGCTGACCGACCGCGGCCACCAGCGGGTGCTCGCCGAGGGAGGCCCGCACCTGCTGGCCCAGCTCACCGAGGCCGGCCTGATGGACGAGCTGTGCCTGACCATCGGCCCGCTGATGGCGGGCCCGGGCGCGAGCCGGATCGTGGCCGGCGCCCCCGCGGCCAAGCCGCAGCCGCTGACTCTGGCCCACCTGCTGGAAGACGACGGTTTCCTGTTCTGCCGTTACACCAGAAAAGACCACTAAGGCCGAACGAGCCGGGTGCTTGCCCTCGAAGGACCACCCGACACCCACGCCCGGACGCCCGACGCCTCCCCTAGCTCGCACGCCGGCGGGCCGGGCAGGCTAGCCTGGCACCGGAAGTGCCCGTCAATACCTGCCGAGATGACCAGGGAGGCCGCCATGCCGCTGCATACCCGGGTGGACGAGTCCGAACAAGACGCCGAAATCGCCGTCAACCCGATCTACTTCCGCGAGCTGAGCTGCCAGATCCCGCGGTACCGGCTGGCGGACAACGGCGTGCTGCCACGCACCGCGCTGGAAGTGGTACGCGACGAGCTCATCCTCGACGGCAACGCGCGGCTCAACCTGGCCACGTTCGTCACCACCTGGATGGAGCCGGAAGCCGAGCAGCTGATGGCCGAGACCGCCGCCAAGAACATGATCGACAAGGACGAGTACCCGCAGACCGCAGAGCTGGAGCGGCGCTGCGTGAACATCCTGAGCAGCTTGTGGCACGCGCCGCCCGGAAGCGCGGCGACCGGCTGCTCCACCACCGGGTCAAGCGAGGCGTGCATGCTCGGCGGGATGGCGCTGCTGTGGCGCTGGCGGGCCCGGCGGCAGGCGGCGGGCCTCGACGCCAGCAAACCGAACCTGGTGATGGGCTCGAACGTGCAGGTGTGCTGGGAAAAGTTCTGCCGCTACTGGCAGGTCGAGCCGCACTACGTACCGATGGTGCCCGGACGGCTGCACCTGCGCGGCGCCGAAGCCGCGGCCAAGTGCGACGAGAACACCATCGGCGTGGTCGCGATCATGGGCTCCACCATGGACGGCAGCTACGAACCCGTCCTGGAGATCAGCCAGGCCCTTGACGGGCTGCAGGCCGACAAGGGCTGGGACGTCCCGGTGCACGTGGACGGCGCGTCGGGCGGCTTCATCGCCCCGTTCCTGCACCCGGACCTGGAGTGGGACTTCCGGGTGCCGCGGGTCGCGTCGATCAACACGTCGGGACACAAGTACGGCCTGGTGTATCCCGGTGTGGGCTGGATCTTGTGGAGGACCCCGGACGCCCTGCCGGAGGATCTCATCTTTAAGGTCAACTACCTGGGCGGCGAGATGCCGACGTTCGCGCTCAACTTCTCCCGGCCAGGCGCGCAGGTCGCCGCCCAGTATTACAACTTCATCAGGCTCGGGCATTCTGGCTACCGGCACGTGCAGCAGACCTGCCAGGACATCGCCCTCCACCTGTCCGCCGAGATCGCGAAGATGGGCCCGTTCGAGCTGCTTACCGAGGGCCGGGACCTTCCGGTCTTTGCCTTCAAGCTGCGCGACGACATCACCACCTACTCGGTGTTCGACCTGTCTGAGCGGCTGCGGATGCGCGGCTGGCAGGTGCCGGCCTACACCTTCCCCGACGACATGACCGATACCGCGGTGATGCGGATCGTGATCAGGAACGGCTTCAGCATGGACCTGGCCAACCTGCTGCTCGATGACTTCCGGCTGCATCTGCGGGTCCTGGAGCACCACCCGCAAACCCAGCCGCCGCTCGAGATCCAGAAAAAGCGCCAGTCCTTCACGCACTGAAGCCGAGCCCGGGCAGGCAGAGAGCGGACCGAAGCAGGAAGGGGAAGAGCCGATGACGGCGGTGCTGCGCAGTTACGTGAGCGGGAAATGGACCGATCCGGCCGACGAAGGGAAACCGGTCCTCGACGCCGTGACCGGCGAGGAAGTGGCGCGGGTCTCGTCGGCCGGCATCGATATGGGAGCGGCGCTGGATTACGGCCGGTCCGCGGGCGGCCCGGCGCTGCGTGAGCTGACCTTCCACCAGCGGGCCGCGCTGCTGAAGTCGCTCGGGATGGCGCTGCGCGAGCACCGCCAGGAGCTTTACGCCCTGTCCGCGCGTACCGGGGCGACGCTCGGCGACTCCAAGTTCGACATCGACGGCGGCATCGGCGTGCTGCTGAGCTATGCCAGCCAGGCCAAGCGCGAGCTGCCGAACGACACCGTCCTGCCCGAAGGGCCGGTCCAGTCGCTGGGCCGGGGCGGCACCTTCGTCGGGCAGCACATCCTCACCCCGCTGCGCGGTGTCGCGATCCAGATCAACGCCTTCAACTTCCCGGTCTGGGGCCCGCTGGAGAAGTTCGCCCCCGCCTTCATCGCCGGGGTCCCGACCCTGGTCAAGCCGGCCACCCAGACGGCGTACCTGACGGCCCGGCTGGTGGAGCTGATGGCCGGTTCCGGGCTGCTGCCCGCGGGCTCGCTTCAGCTGGTCTGCGGCCGCGCGGGTGACCTGCTTGATCACCTCAGCGAGCAGGACCTGGTGTCGTTCACCGGATCAGCCGCCACCGCGCAGCAGCTGCGGGCCCACCGGGCGGTCGTCAGCCGGTCGGCGCGGTTCAACGCCGAGGCGGATTCGCTGAACTGCTCGGTCCTCGGTCCCGACGCCGTGCCGGGAACCGGTGAATTCGACCTGTACGTGGAGCAGCTGGTCAGCGAGATGACGGTCAAGGCCGGCCAGAAGTGCACCGCGATCCGGCGGGCCTTTGTTCCGGTCGCGCTGGCGGACCAGGTGACGGAGGCCATGCGCAGCCGGCTGGCCGCCGTGGTCGTCGGCAGCCCGGCCTCCGACAGCGTCCAGATGGGCGCGCTGGCCAGCCTGGAGCAGCGCGAAGAGGTACGCCGCTCGGTCAAGGCCCTGCTGTCGGCGGGACGGCTCGTCTCCGGTGATCCCGATCATGTCGACGTGGTCGGGGCCAGCGCCGAGCGGGGCGCGTTCCTGGCCCCGCTGCTGCTGGTCAGTGACGACGCTGACCGTCCCGAACCGCACCAGATCGAGGCGTTCGGCCCGGTCAGCACGATCATCTCCTTTTCCGACACCGACGAGGTGATCGAGCTGGCGGCCCGCGGCCGGGGCAGCCTGGCCGGATCGATCGTCACGGCCGACACGGGCTTCGCCCGCGAGGTCGTCCTCGGCCTGGCTCCCTGGCACGGCCGGCTGCTCGTCCTGGACCGCGAGGACGCGGCCGAGGCGACCGGGCACGGGTCGCCGCTGCCCGTGCTGGTACACGGCGGTCCCGGGCGGGCCGGCGGCGGCGAGGAGATGGGCGGCATCCGCGGCGTCCTGCACCACATGCAGCGCACGGCCGTGCAGGCGAGCCCGCGCGTCCTGTCCGCCGTCACCGGCCGCTGGGTGCCCGGCACCGAGCGGACCGCGGACGGCCGCCACCCCTTCCGCAAGCCGCTCGCCGAGCTGCGGATCGGCGACGCCGTGGTGGCCGGACCGCGGCAGGTTTCGCTGGCCGACATCGAGCACTTCGCCGAATTCACCGGTGACACGTTCTACGCGCACATGGACGAGGAAGCGGCCCGGGCCAACCCGTTCTTCGACGGGCGGGTCGCCCACGGCTACCTCATCCTCTCCTTTGCCGCTGGCCTGTTCGTCCAGCCCGACCCGGGTCCGGTGCTGGCCAACTACGGCCTGGAAAACCTGCGCTTCCGCACGCCGGTGTACCCGGGAGACGAGCTGACGGTCACGCTCACCTGCCGGGAGATCACTCCCCGCGAGGAAGCCGGGCACGGCGAGGTGCGCTGGGACGCCGACGTGACCAACCAGGACGGGAAGTCGGTAGCCACCTACGACGTCCTGACCCTGGTCGCAAAGCAGTGGCCGCCGGCCTAACCCCCAAGAATCCCGAATCACCGCCAATCAACCCGGTGACCCTCTCCGGCCCCCGCCCGGCCGCGGGTCCCGCGGTCACTCCGACATCGCCGCCAGGGCGTCGGGCGACTCGGGCAGCACCTGACCGCCATCTACGATGATCGACTGTCCGGTGATGTAGGCCGCCTCGTCGGTGGCGAAGAACAGCGCCGCGTAGCCGATCTCGTCGACGGTACCGAGCCGCCCTAGCGGTATAGCCGCGCTCATCCCGCTGGTGTGCTGCTCACCCAGCTCGGCGAGCCTCTCGGTGACCACGTTGCCGGGCAGCAGCGCGTTGACTGTGATGCCCTTGGGCGCCAGCTCGATCGCCGCGGACCGCATGAAGCCCAGCTGGCCGGCCTTGCTCGCGCCGTAGTTCGTGCTGCCGGGGAAACCGGTAATCGGCCCGGTAATCGACGAGATGATGATGACCCGGCCGTGCCCTGAGCGCGCCAGCGCGGGCAGGCACGCCTGAACCGAGAGGATCGTGCCCTTCAAGTTAATCCCGAGCACCTGATCCAGATCGGACTCGGTCAGGTCCTCCAGGCGGGCCCCGGGGAAGATTCCGGCGTTCGCACAAAGCACGTCGATGCCACCCAACCGCTCCTGGGCGGTCGCCGCCATCCGGCGGCAGTCTTCCTTACTGGCCACATCGGCCAGCACGTACGAGACCTCCCCGGCCAGCCCGCCGACGGCAGCCTGGTGGCTGAGCTCATCGGCCGCGGCCTGGGCGACCTCGAAATCCCGGCCCGTGATCAGTACCTTCGCTCCGTTGCGGGCGAACACGCTGGCAATCCCCTTGCCGATCCCCCGGGTGCCGCCGGTCACGACCACGGCCCGGCCGGCGATCGATGTGAACATGAGGCTCTTCCCTTCAGTGTGTGCTCTTTCAGTGGCGGCTGAGGTAGGACTCGGCCAGGTCGCAGCTGCCCTGGGTATACCCGGCACCGAGCTCGGCGGCGATGTCAACGCCCTGGTGCGAGCCGATCCAGGCGACAAGCAGCAGCCGCCGGAACATGATGAACGTCCAGATCTCCGCCTGATCCCGCGCGGACAGCTCGCCGGCCCGCCGGTACCCGTCCAGCCAGCTGTCCACCAGCGCGGGAACCTCAGGCGCATGCTCGAAGAAACTGACCGAGGTGCCCAGGTCGTACAGGTACCAGCTGAACCCCGAGTCGTCGAAGTCAATGACGGCGACCGATCCGTCGTGCACCAGCAGGTTGGCCAGCCGGGTATCCGCGTGCACCAGCCCGTAACGCGCGGGCCCGGTGCCGAACGCGGCCAGCCGGGCGCGGAGCACGTGGTCCAGCCGGGTGAGGACATCGCGTTCGGCCGGGCCGACGCCGATGCCGTCCTGCCAGCGCCCCCAGCGGGCGACAGAACCGAGCGCCGCCCGGTAATCCCAGTGGAACCGGGCGAACCAGTCCGGCCGGGACCAACCCCTGGCGTGCCGGTGCATCCGGGCGGTGATCTCGCCGAGCTCGGCGAAATGGCTGCCGGTGAGCGCGCCGCCGGGTTCGGTGCCGGGCAGGAACTCAAAGCGGACGCAGTGCCGGGCGGTCGCGGGGCCCGCGGCACCGCGTTCGGCCACCGACACGATCCGCCGCCCGTCGGCGGCGGGCAGGATCCGGGGCGTGCGGACCCCGGCTTCGGCCCGCAGCGCGTCCATCCAGGCCAGCTCCGACGCGATCTCCGGCTTGCTGTGATAGCCGAGCCGGTGCACCCGCAGCACCGAGGGACCGGCGTCGGGGTCGGAGACCAGGAAGGTGGCGTTCTCCGAGACGTTGAGCAGCTCGATGACGCTGTCCGGGTGAGCGTCATAGGCTCGCAGCGCGTCGGTGGCGCAGCCCCGCACCCGGTCCATGACGCCCCCGCCGGCCGACAGGTCATGGACTGGAAGGTTAACCGTTTCGCTGACCGTAAAGCCAGGACCGTTCCGTACCTCGTCCATCTCAGCCTCCGGCCGCACGGTCACCTCCACCGCAACGCAGTGAACCCCCGGTTCCGCCACGCCGCGACGCGGTGGAACCGGGGGTTCTCCGGTCAAATCGATCAGGTCACGCGCGAGTCAGTAACGCTGAGGCGCCGCGGAGGCGGGCCAGCGCCTCGGCCAGGATGGCCTCGCCGTCGGAGTCGCTGCGGCGCTCCTTGACGTAGGCGAGGTGGGTCTTATAGGGCTCGACCCGGGGCGGATTCGGCGGAGCCTGCTCGTTCTGGCCAGCCGGGTTGCCGCACCGGGGGCACTCCCAGGTGTCCGGGATCGCAGCGTCGGTCGCGAAACTCGGGCGTGTCTCGTGCTTGTTCGCGCACCAGAACGACACCCAGACGCGGGGCGCGGCCTCGCCGCGCTCAGCCTCGCCCATCGGCCCCGCGCCAACCCTGCTGCCGCGGATGGCGTTGCCACTACTCACAGATCACCCCTTGAAGGCCATAGTGCTACCAAGCCGGAACTTCGGTGCGGGAAACTTCGGTGCGGGATAGACGTACAGGCTAATGGTTGATCAGCCAGCTGAGGGCGATAACGCAGACAAACCACAGGACACCGAAGAAGATGGTGATCCGGTCCAGGTTTCGCTCGACGACAGAGGAGGAGCCTAGGGTAGAGGACACCCCGCCGCCAAACAGGTCAGATAGACCGCCGCCCTTACCTTTGTGCAGCAGGACAAGCAAGATCATCACGAGGCTGGTGATGATCAGGATAACGGAAACCCCGACGATCATCGGTCTTATCCCTCTCCCGCTGATGACATTCGCGCTGTTGGCACCGGTATTGCCGACGACACCGGCGCTGCTGACAGCGGCGGCGCCGCGATGAACGCCGCTGGCTCCAGCTTACGCTGCCAGTTCACGA
>PMST01000090.1:0-20179 GCA_003168295.1 Actinomycetota bacterium | reverse complement strand
CGGGGTGGCCACCTCCCCGGTCCCGATGGCCCAGACCGGCTCGTAGGCGACCACCATCGCGGCCACCGAGGCGGCCGGGATGCCGTTCAGCGCCACCTCGAGCTGTCCCAGGATGTGCTGGATATGCTGCCCGGCCTGGCGGATCTCGAGCGACTCCCCCACGCACAGGATCGGCGTCAGCTCCCACCGCAACGCGGCCTGTACCTTGGCGCTGACCAGCTCGTCCGTTTCGGCGTGGTACTGCCGCCGCTCGGAATGCCCGGCCAGCACGTAGTCACAGCCCAGCTTGGCCAGCATCGACCCGGAAATGTCGCCGGTATGCGCGCCCGCGTCGTGCTGGGACAGGTCCTGGGCACCGTAGGAGATCCGCAGCTTGTCTCCGTCGATCAGCGTCTGCACGCTGCGCAGCGCGGTGAACGGCGGCAGCACAGCCACCTCGACCGAGTCGAAGTCCTTGCCGGTCAGCGTGAAGGCGAGCTTCTGGACCAGCGCGATCGCCTCGAAGTGGTTCTCGTACATCTTCCAGTTGCCCGCCATCAGCGGAAACCTGGCGCCCATACCGGGGCCGCGGGAACGACTGGTCATACCCTGTCCTCTTCTGTGGAGTCTTCCAGCGCGGTCAGCCCGGGCAGCGTCTTGCCCTCGAGGTACTCCAGGCTCGCCCCGCCACCGGTGGAGATGTGCCCGAACGACTTCTCGGGAATGCCGAGCGCCCGCACCGCCGCGGCGGAGTCGCCGCCGCCGACCACGGTCAGCCCGTGCACGGCGGCCACGGCCTCGGCCACCGCGCGGGTGCCGGCCGAGAAGGCCGGGAACTCAAACACCCCGACCGGCCCGTTCCAGAAGACCGTCCGGGCGTCGGAGAGCTTGTCGGCGAACAGGGCCCGGGTCCGCGGGCCTGCGTCCACCCCTTCCCGGTCGGCGGGAAAGTCGGCCACCGCTACCACCTCGTGGTCGGCGTCGGGCGCGAAATGAGTCGCCGCGACCAGGTCCACGGGCAGGACGAGTTCCACGCCGCGCCGCTCGGCTTCGGCCATCACGGCCTTGACCGCGGGAATCTGGTCGGCTTCGAGCACCGAATTCCCGACCTCGTAGCCTTGCGCGGCGAGGAACGTATACCCCATGCCGCCGCCGATGAGGATCCGGTCCGCCAGGTTAAGCAGGTTGCCGATCACCCCGAGCTTTTCCGAGGGCTTCTTGCCGCCGAGCACCACCACGAACGGGCGGGCCGGGTCGGTGGTCAGCCGCCGCAGCACGGCCACCTCGTCTCGTACCAGGTCACCCGCGGCGTTCGGGAGCAGACTCGGCAGGTCGTACACCGACGCGTGCTTGCGGTGCACGGCGCCGAACCCGTCCCCCACGTACAGCTCGCCGAAGCCGGCCAGCCGCTGCGCGAGCGCCGCGCGCTCCGCATCGTCCTTGCTGGTCTCGGCGGGCTCGAAACGCACGTTCTCCAGGACCGCGACGTCCTCGTCTCCCAGGCTGAACGCGGTTTCGGCCGCCGAGGCGCCCGCCACGTCGGTGGCGAACGAGACGGGCCTGCCGAGCAGTTCGCCCAGCCGCGCCGCCACCGGCCGCAGCGAGGGGCCGCCGGCCGCGCGCTCCTCGAAGGTGGCGCCCTTGGGGCGGCCGAGGTGCGCCAGGATGATGACCCGCGCGCCCCGGTCGGACAGCTTGCTGATCACCGGCAGGCTGGCCCGGATCCGGCCGTCGTCGGTGATCTCCCCGGTGCCGGTCAGGTCCAGCGGGACGTTCAGGTCCGAGCGCAGCAGCACACGCCGGCCCATCACCTCCAGGTCGTCGATGGACCGCATTACCGCAGCCGTGAGGCGACGAGCGCGGCCAGGTCGACGAGCCGGCTGGCGTAGCCCCACTCGTTGTCGTACCAGCCGATGACCTTGACCGTGCTGCCGAACGCCATCGTCAGCGACGAGTCGAACGTGCAGGACGCGGGCGAGCCGACGATGTCGGAGGACACGATCTGGTCCTCGGTGTAGTACAGGAAGCCCTTGAGCGGTCCCTCGGCGGCGGCCTTGAACGCGGCATTGACCTCGTCCTTGGTTACCTCGCGGTTCAGCTCTACCACCAGGTCGGTCACCGAGCCGTCCGGCACCGGCACCCGCATGGCCATCCCGTCGAACTTGCCCTTCAGCTCGGGCAAGACCAGCGCGGTCGCCTTCGCCGCCCCGCTCGTGGTCGGGATGATGTTCTGCGCGGCGGCCCGCGCCCGGCGCAGGTCCTTGTGCGGAAAGTCCAGGATGACCTGGTCGTTGGTGTAGGCGTGGATCGTGGTCATCAGGCCCTTGACGATCCCGAAATTGTCGAGCAGCACCTTGGCCATCGGCGCCACGCAGTTCGTGGTGCAAGAGGCGTTGGACAGGACGTTGTGCGTCTCGGGGTCGTACGCGTCGTCGTTGACCCCCATCACGATCGTGATGTCCTCGTCCTTGGCCGGCGCGGAGATGATGACCTTCTTCGCGCCCGCCGCCAGGTGCGCGCCCGCCGTCGGGCCGGTGGTGAACCGGCCGGTGGACTCGATCACGATGTCCACGCCGAGGTCGCGCCAGGGCAGCTGGGCCGGGTCGCGCTCGGCGAGGATCTTGATCTCCTTGTCGCCGACCCGGATGGTGTCACCGGACACCGACACCTCGGCCGGCAAGGTACCGAGCACGGTGTCGTACTTGAGCAGGTGCGCCATCGTGGCGATGTCGCCCAGGTCGTTCGCCGCGACGATCTCGATGCCACGGTCGCCGTCCGCGGCGTTAGCCGCCCGCCAGAAGTTACGGCCGATGCGGCCGAAACCGTTGATTCCCACTCGAATAGTCACAGTACTAAATCTCCTCGTCGATCCCCGTGCTCGTCAGCGATCCGAGACTATCGGACGCCGCCTCCTTCGATGGCCGCAAGGCGCCGCCAGACCTGCAGGCGCGGAGCCGGTCAAGGCCCCTGTACTGGGCAGGCAGGCGCAGTCTCCTCACAAGGTCTAGACCATAGCAAAAAAGAAAATTCTTTGATCCGAACGGCCCCGCTACCCGCCCACGGCCACCGGCTCAGCGTCCCTGTCGATCGGGGCCGCCCGGATTCGTGTAGCTGGTGACAGGCATCGCCGGGCTTCACCCCCTCTCCCGGCGTAGCGTCTTTTCGAGGGAAAAGAGGTTACCGAGATGAAGCAGTACGTGCTCAGCATCTATCAGCCGGACGGGGATCCGCCTCCGCCGGAGGTCCTCGAGCCGATCATGCGGGATATCTCCGCGGTGGACCAGGACATGCGGGCCGCCGGCGCCTGGGTGTTCAATGCCGGGCTGCACCCGCCGGAGACGGCCACGGTGGTACGGGCCGCGGACGGCGGCGTGCTCGTCACCGACGGGCCGTTCGCCGAGGGTAAGGAGCACGTCGGGGGCTTCTGGATCATCAGGGCGCCTGATCTGGACGCCGCGCTCGGCTGGGCCCGCAAGGCCACCGAGGCGTGCCGGCTGCCGGTCGAGGTCCGGCCCATGGTGGACCTGGCCGGGGACTGAAGTGCGGCCCATGGCGGACCTGGCCGGGGTCTGAGGTTGGTCCCGCCCGCACTCGCCGGCATCGAGCGCGTCTTCCGCGCGGAATACGGCCGTGCGGTGGCCGTCCTGACCCGCGTCTTCGGCGATATCGACGTCGCCGAGGACGCGGTGCAGGACGCGTTCGCCGAGGCGGTCAGGCGCTGGCCGGCGGCCGGTCTGCCGCCCAGCCCGGCCGGGTGGATCATCACCACCGCGCGCAACCGGGCCATCGACCGGCTGCGCCGCGAGGCGGCCCGCGCGGACAAGCACGCGCAGGCCATGCTGCTGCACGCTCGCGAGCAACCTGTCCAGGAGGGTCCGGTGCGCGATGACCGGCTGCGGCTCATCTTCACCTGCTGCCACCCGGCCCTGGCGACCGCCGCCCAGGTCGCGCTCACGCTGCGGCTGCTTGGCGGGCTCACCACCGCGGAAATCGCGCACGCGTTCCTGGTGCCCGAGCCGACCATGGCCCAGCGGCTCGTCCGGGCCAAGGCCAAAATCAGGGACGCGGGCATCCCGTACCGCATTCCGGCAGAGGCTGATCTGCCCGGCCGGCTGGCGGCCGCGCTCGCGGTCGTCTACCTGATCCTCAACGAGGGCTACACGGCGAGCTCGGGTGATCAGCTGGCCCGGGCCGATCTGTGCGCCGAGGCGATCCGGCTGGGACGACTTCTCGCGCAGCTCATGCCGGACGAGCCTGAGGTGACGGGCCTGCTCGCGCTGATGCTGCTCACCGAGTCGCGGCGGGCGGCACGCACCGGGCCCGACGGCTCGCTGGTGCTGCTCGCCGACCAGGACCGCAGCCGCTGGGACCGGGCGCTCATCGCCGAGGGCCAGGCCCTCGTCCGGCGCTGCCTGCGGCGCGACCAGCCTGGCCCGTACCAGCTCCAGGCGGCGATCAGCGCCGTGCACAGTGACGCGCCCGTCGCGGCCGCCACCGACTGGGACCAGATCCTGGCGCTGTACGACCAGCTGCTCACGGTCGCCCCGAGCCCGGTGGTCGCGCTGAACCGCGCGGTCGCGGTCGCCGAGGTCGACGGTCCGGCGGCGGCGCTCGCCATCGTGGAACGCCTGGACCTCGGCGGGTATTACCTGTTCCACGCCATCCGCGCCGATCTGCTGAGCCGCCTGGGTCGCGGCGCCGACGCGGCTCTTGCGTACCAGGCCGCGATCGCCGGGACCAGCAACGCGGCTGAACGGGCGCATCTAGCCTCGGCGAAGCGCCGGGTTGAGAGCGGTTAGAGCATGTCGACGGTGAGGAAGGCTTCGGTGCTCGGGATGCCTTGCTCGCCGGCCCGGCGGTCGGCCATGGCCAGCAGACGGCGGATGCGGCCGGCGATCGCGTCCTTGGTCAGCGGCGGGTCGGCGAGCTGGCCGAGTTCTTCCAGGCTGGCCTGACGATGAGCCATCCTCAGCTTGCCCGCCATGGTCAGGTGCTCCGGCGCGTCCTGGCCCAGGATCTCCAGCGCGCGCTCCACCCGGGCGCCCGCCGCCACCGCGGCGCGCGCGCTGCGGCGCAGGTTGGCGTCGTCGAAGTTCGCCAGCCGGTTGGCGGTCGCCCTGACCTCGCGGCGCATCCGCCGTTCCTCCCAGGCCATCACCGCCGCGTGAGCGCCGAGCCTGGTCAGCATGGCGCTGATCGCCTCGCCGTCCCGGATCACGACCCGGTCCACGCCGCGCACATCTCGCGCCTTGGCGTGCACCTTCAGCCGCCGCGCGGCGCCGACCAGCGCGAGCGCCGCCTCTGAGCCCGGGCAGGTGATCTCCAGGGCCATCGACCGGCCAGGCTCGGTCAGCGACCCGTGNNGCCAGGAACGCGCCGCGCCAGGCCGCCTCGCAATCGCAGGCGGAGCCGGACACGACCTGCTTGGGAAGGCCGCGCACCGGACGGCCGAAGCTATCGATCAGCCCGGTCTGGCGGGCCAGGCTCTCCCCGGCTCGCCCCTTACTCACCCGTACCAGGTACCGGTTCCCCTTCCGCAGGCCGCTCGGCGCGACCACGAGGAACTCGGCCGGGTGCCCGAACACCTCGGTGATGCTGGCCCGCAGCCGCCTGGCCACCGCTCCGGTGTCCAGCTCCGCCTCGATCACAACCCTGCCTTCGGCCAGGTGCAGGCCGCCGGCGAACCTGAGCAGCGTGGATACCTCTGCCTGACGGCAGCACGGCTTCAGCACCGGAACCCGGCTGAGTTCGTCCTTCACCACGCCGGTCATCGCCATTCGCGTCGCTCCCCCCACGTTTGCTTGGCTCCCTGTCCCGGCCGCCGGATCTCCGGAGCGCCAAGGTTCCCCCCGCCGTACCGCGCCGGGGGAACGAAGCCTTCTGATCCCCGGAATTTCGCGAAAATCTCCGCGTACGTCTCGGCCAGCAGCCTCGGATCATGACGGGGCGTGCCATCCGCCGCGGCCAGGTCGGCCCGCACCAGCCGGGCGCCGAGCGCGGCCGCCGCCCTCTCCAGGTCGGCCAGGTTCCCGGTGTCCGAAGCTTTGCTGTCGGCCAGGACTACATCTACGGTAAACGCCGGCGCGTGTCCGGCGAGCACTTCCAGGTGCTTGTGCGGAGAAAACCCGTCGGTCTCCCCCGGCTGCGGGGCCAGGTTGAGGACGAGCAGCCGCCGGGCCGTGGTGACATGAAGCGCCGCCGCGAGCTCGGGCACCAGCAGGTGCGGCAGCACGCTGGTGAACCATGACCCGGGGCCGAACACGATCCAGTCCGCGTCGAGTACGGCCCGCACCGCCTCGGGCACCGCGGGCGGGTTTTCGGGCAGCAGCGTGATGGACCGGACCTGCCCCGGCGTGGTGGCGCATTCCTCCTGTCCCCTGATCGTGGTGACCTCGTCCGGTTTGTCCGGGTCGGCCCCGACCACCTCCGCGACGATATCGAGCGGCACCGCGGCCATCGGCAGGACCCGGCCGCCGGTGCCGAGCAGCCGGCCCACCCAGTCCAGACCGGTCACAGTGTCGCCGAGAAGGTCCCAGAGCGCGACGATGAGCAGGTTTCCGACCGTATGGCCGGCCAGATCGCGGTCCCCTNNCGGCGCAGCCTGCCGCTCGACCCGCCGTCGTCCGCGACGGTCACGATCGCGGTGAGATCATCCGCCACCCTGCGCAGGGCTCGCAACGAGGCCGCCAGCCCGTGGCCGCCGCCGAGTGCCACTGCCCTCAGGCCAGTCACCAGATGCTCACTCCCGACCTAGGTCCCTGTGCACGACCTGCACCGTCCCGATCCCAGCCGCCTCCTCGACGCGCGCTGCGAGCTGAGTGGCAATGGCCACGCTGCGATGCTTGCCGCCGGTGCAGCCCACCGCGAGAGTGACGAACCGTTTGCCCTCGCGCTCATAGCCGGGCAGCACCACCCGCAGCAACTCAGTGTAATAATGCAGAAACTGTTCGGCACCGGGCTGGGAAAGAACATAGTCGCGCACCGGCGCGTCCTGTCCTGTCATTGGGGCGAGTTCGGCGATCCAGTGCGGATTCGGGAGAAATCGGCAGTCCGCGACCAGGTCGGCGTCGACCGGAAGGCCGTACTTGAAACCGAACGAGACGACGGACAAGCGCAGGCCCATCGCGGTGCCGCCACCGAAGAAGTTCCGCATCCGGGCGCGTAGCTCGTGCACGTTGAGCCGGGAGGTGTCGAGCAGGAGATCGGCGTCACCGCGCACCTCGCGCAGCAGCTCGCGTTCGGCCGCGATCCCGTCGGTGACCCGCCCGGTACCCTGCAGCGGATGCGGCCGCCGCTCGCTGTCGAACCGCCGCACGAGGGTGTCCTCGGCGGCTTCGAGAAACACCACCCGGGCGGTGGCCCCGCGCGTGCCCAGGTCATAGATCGCCGACTTCAGGTCGGTGCTGAACGCGCGGCTGCGCACGTCAACCACCGCCGCCATCCGCGACACCGCCCCGTTGGACCTGGCCGCGAGGTCGACCATCGTAGGCAGCAGGCCGGGCGGCAGGTTGTCCACCACGAACCAGCCCAGGTCCTCAAGCGACTTGGCCGCGGTGGACCGCCCCGCCCCGGACATGCCGGTGATGACGACGATGTCCGTCTGGTCCTCAGGCGTCCCCATGGCTTTCCCCCGAGCGGCTAGAGCCCGCGTTGTTCTCCGTGGCGCGCAGCGCCGCCGCGATGGTAACGGCCAGCTTGGGACCGATACCCGGTACCTCGGCGATTTCCTCGGTGCTCGCGGCACCGAGCTTACGCACCGAGCCGAAGTGCTTGAGCAGCGTAGCGCGCCGGGCCGGGCCCAGGCCGGGGACGTCGTCCAGGGCGCTCGTGGTGGCGGCCTTGCCGCGCTTCTGCCGGTGATAGTTGATCGCGAACCGGTGCGCCTCGTCTCGCACCCGCTGCAGCAGGTACAGGCCTTCGCTGCTGCGGGGCAGGATGACCGGGTACTCCTCCCCCGGCTGCCACACTTCCTCCAGGCGCTTGGCCAGGCCGCAGACGGCCACGTCGTCGATGCCGAGCTCCGCGAGCGCGCGCGCCGCCGCGTCGGCCTGGAGCGGGCCACCGTCGACGACCACCAGGTTGGGTGGGTAAGCGAATTTCTTCGGGGCATCCACCACCGCCCGTTCGGCCAAATGATCTTGATCTTGGTCGTCGAGCGCCTCCGGGTCGCCGAGCATGTCCAGTTCCCCGGTTTTCTCTCGTTCGGCCAGGTAACGGCGGAACCGGCGGGTGATCACTTCGTAGATCGAGGAGATGTCGTCGGTGCCGCCGGTGCCCTTGATCGCGAACCTGCGGTACTCGCTCTTGCGGGCCAGGCCGTCTTCGAACACCACCATAGACGCGACCACGTGCGTGCCCTGCAGGTTCGACACGTCGTAGCACTCGATCCGCAGCGGCGCGTCCTCCAGGCCGAGGGCGTCCTGGATCTCGCTCAGCGCCTTGCTCCGGGTGGTCAGGTCGCTGGCCCGGCGGGTCTTGTGCAGGGCCAGAGTCTGGGCGGCGTTGCGGGCCACCGTCTCGAGCAGCGCCTTCTTGTCGCCGCGCCGCGGCACCCGCAGGTCCACCGGGCCGCCGCGGCGTTCGGTCAGCCACTGGGTCATCGTGGCCGGGTCCGGCGGCATCTCGGGCACCAGGACCTCGCGCGGTATGCCCGCGTTGACCGCCTCGGGGTCGGTGGGAGCGTCCGTGTAGACCTGGCCGAGGAAATGCTCCACCAGGCCGGCCGGGGTCACGTCTTCCACCTTGTCCAGCACCCAGCCGCGCTGCCCGCGGACCCGGCCGCCGCGCACGTAGAACACCTGCACGGCCGCCTCGAGCTGGTCCTCGGCCAGGGCGATCACGTCGCAGTCGGTACCGTCGCCGAGCACCACCGCCTGTTTCTCGATGGCGCGCTCAAGCGCACGCAGGTCATCCCGGAGCCGGGCCGCGCGCTCGAACTCCTCTTCTCGCGCGGCCTGTTTCATCTCGGCTTCCAGGCGGCTGGCGAAGCGGGTCGTCTGCCCGGCCATGAAGTCGCAGAAGTCCTCGGCCAGAGCGCGGTGCTCCTCCTCGCTGATCCGCTTGACGCACGGCGCGGCGCACTTTCCGATGTAGCCGAGCAGGCACGGCCGGCCGATCTGGCCTGACCGCTTGAACACGCCGGCTGAGCAGGTACGCACGGGGAACACCCGGAGCAGCGTGTCCACCGTGTCGCGAATGGCCCAGGCGTGGCTGTACGGGCCGAAGTACCTGGTGCCCTTGCGCTTGGCCCCGCGCATCACCATCACCCGCGGGTACTGCTCGCCCATGGTGACGGCGAGATACGGGTAGCTCTTGTCGTCCCGGTACTTGACGTTGAAGCGGGGGTCGAACTCCTTGATCCAGGAGTACTCCAGCTGCAGCGCCTCGACCTCGGTGCCGACCACGGTCCACTCGACGCCCGCGGCCGTCGTCAGCATCATCTGAGTGCGCGGGTGCAGGCTGGCGAAGTCGGCGAAGTAGGAGTTAAGCCGCTGCCGGAGCGACTTCGCCTTACCGACGTAAATCACCCGGCCGCGCTGGTCGCGGAATCTGTAGACCCCTGGGGACTCGGGAATCTCGCCCGGCGCGGGCCGATAGGCGTCGGGTCCGTGGGGATCTGCCACGAAGTCACTTTACGCTCCCGTAGGCCCCGCAAACCCAGCTCCAGCCGGCCACGATGGCCTTCGTGGGTATCTTCTTCGCCGCGGCCGGGCGGCTTTCCGTGCGCTTCCGGTGGGTGATCGTGCTCGCCTGGGCGGCCGGCGCGGTCGTGGCCATGGTGCTGCTGCCGTCGCTGTCGAGTGTGACCCAGAGCGACAACACCTCGTTCCTTCCGGCCAGCGCGCCCAGCGAGCAGGCGGCTCAGCTGGCCTCGCCGCTGCAGGGCGCCTCGCTGACCGCGGTCACGGTGGTCGCCGCGACCGGCGGCCAGCGGCTGACCAGCGCCGACCAGCGGCTGATCATGGGGCTGGCGGCCGGGCTGTCACGGGTCCCGCGGGTCGTAGCGGTGCGGGACGCGGGGCAGTCCGCTGACGGCCAGGGCGAGCAGCTCACGGTGCTCGCCGCGCTGGCCCAGTCCGGCGGGCTCGCCACCACGCAGCAGGCGAGCCTGGTCGCAGGCCTGCGGGACGTGATCCGGTCCGCGGGGCTGCCGGCCGGCCTGGCGGCGCACACCGCCGGGACGGTCGCGACCCGGGTGGACAGCAACGCGACCTCCACCAAGACCGGCGGCCAGGTGCAGTGGTTCTCGATCATCTTCGTGATCGCGCTGCTCGTCGCCGTGTTCCGCTCGGCGCTGGCTCCACTCATCGCCGTGCTGCCGGCGGTCGTGGTGGTCCTAGTGGCCGAGCGGCTGGCCGCGGAAGCCGCCGTGCACGGGCTGCCGGTGTCCCAGATCGCGTCGCTGCTGCTGATCGTGCTCGTGCTGGGCGCGGGCACGGACTACGCGCTGTTCNNGGGTGCGTGAGGAGATGCGGGCCGGGCTCTCGTGTCACCAGGCGATCGTGTTCTCGGTCGGGCGGGTCGGCGAGACCATCACGTTCTCCGCCGGCATCCTCATCGCCGCGCTGCTGTCGCTGGCCACTGCCACCTTCAGCCTCTACTCCGGCCTGGCGGCCCCGCTGGCCATCGCGATCGGGCTGATGCTCATCGCCGGGCTCACCCTGCTGCCCGCGCTGCTGGCCATCGTCGGCCCGGGCGCCTTCTGGCCCTCCTCCGTCAAGCCGGGCGCCGGGCGGCCCGGGTGGTGGGGACCGGCCTGCGCCCGGATCGTGCGCCGTCCCGCCGTCACCCTGGCGGCTGGCCTGGTCGTCTTCGGCGCGCTCGCGGTAGCCTCCGCCGGGTACGTGGCCGCCGGGTTCGGCGGGGCGGTGACCGCGCCCGCGGGCAGCGACTCCGCGTCGGGCAACGCCCTGCTGGCCAGGCACTTTCCGCAGACGGCGGTCAACCCGACCATCATCGTGCTGCGGCTGCGGCAGCCGGTCTGGTCGGCCGCGGCCCAGGGGAGCCAGGCCGAGCGGCAGCTGGCCTCCGATCCGCAGTTCACCGCCGTGACCGGGCCCTTTGATGCCAACGGCACGGCGCTGACCGCGGCGCAGTACGAGGCGCTGCATGCCGCCTACGGGCCGCCGCGCGGCCTGGCGCCCGCCGCCGCCGCGCTTCCGCCAGCCAGACTGACCGCCTACCAGGCCTACCGGGCCAGCGGCTCGTACGTGAGCATGGACGGAAAGACGATCTCGTTCGCGACCTCGCTGGCGGCGGGGAACCCGACCACCACGCGGGCGGCACAGGCGGTGCCGGCCATCCGCGCGGCCGCCGGCCGGGCGGCACGGGTCGCCGGGGCCACGGCCTTCGGGGTCACCGGGCAGGCGGCGTTCACCTACGACGTCGCGCAGTTGTCCGACAGCGACCTGCGCACCGTCATCCCTATCGCCATCGCCGTCATCGCGGTGCTGCTCGCGCTGGTGATGCGGAGCCTGATCGCGCCGCTGTACCTGATCGTCTCCGTGGTGCTTTCGTACTTTTCTGCGCTCGGCCTGACCGTGCTCGTGTTCATCAAGGCCGCCGGGCAGCCAGGCCTGACGTTCATCTTGCCGTTCCTGCTCTTCACGTTCCTGCTGGCGCTCGGCGAGGACTACAACATCCTGGTCATGCTGCGGATCAGGGAGGAGGCTCACCGGCTGCCGCTGGCCGACGCGGTGAGCCGCGCGCTGCGCGTCACCGGCACCACGGTCACCTCGGCCGGACTGGTGCTGGCCGGGACGTTCGGGGTGCTGGCGGTGGTCGGCTCGGGCAGCGCGGGGGCGCAGAACGTCAGGACGATCGTGGACGTCGGCGTCGGCCTCGCGCTGGGAGTGCTGATGGACACCTTCCTCGTCCGGACCCTGCTGGTGCCGTCGGCGGCCGTGCTGATCGGACGGTGGAACTGGTGGCCTTCCCGGCTCAGCCGAGCGCCCGCGGCCGGCGGCCAGGACCGCCCGCGGCCGGCCGCCGACGGGCCGGACGATTCCTTTACAACGTATAAGTTATTACTTAAGCTGACATAGGAGGGCTCACGGGGGCCCTTACGGGGCGGGGGCACGGGCGAATCTCACGAGGGACACCGATGACCGAAGCGGACATGGACCGGGGCACGGTCGAACACCTCGGCGCGGAGTATTTCCGGGATCCCTACGCCGTGCACGCGCGGCTGCGGGCCCAGCGGCCGGTCTCCGCCGTGATCATGCCGGGCGGGACGCCCGCCTGGCTCGTCACCGGGTACGCCGAGGCGCGTGCGGCGCTGGCTGATCCGCGGCTGCGGAAGAGCAACCCGGGCTGGCAGCCTGACCCGGACTCGATCTACGGCGCGCTGGACGGGCACATGCTCAACCGGGACCCGCCCGACCACGAACGGCTGCGCAGGCTGGTGAACAAGGCCTTCACCGCCCGCCACGTCGAGCGGCTCCGGCCGCGGATCACGGCGATCACCGCCGGGCTGCTTGACGCGATGTCGGATCGGCGCGAGGTCGACTTGCTGGCCTCGTTCGCCTTCCCGCTGCCGATCACGGTGATCTGCGAGCTGCTCGGCATCCCCGTCGCGGACCGGGATGACTTCAGGAAATGGTCGGCCAGCATCATCTCCGACGCGGTCTCACCCGAGGTGTTCGAGGCGGACGCCACCGCGATGGTCCGCTACTTCCGGGCACTGCTGGCCGCCAAGCGGCAACGGCCCGCCGACGACCTGCTGTCCGCGCTGATCACGGTGCGAGAGAAGGGGGAAGGGGAAGGGGAAGGGGAAGCGGGTGGGGACGGGCTCCGGGAGAACGAGCTGGTGTCCATGGCCTTCCTGCTGATGCTGGCCGGACACGAGACCACGGTCAACCTGATCGCGAGCGGCATGCTCGCACTGCTGCTCAACCCGGCGGAGCTGGACCGGCTGCGGGCCAACCCGGCGCTGATCGGCGGCGCAGTGGAGGAGCTTCTCCGGTACGTGAGCCCGGTCAACCACGGGACCTACCGCGTCACCGCGGAACCGGTCGAGATCGGCGGCGCTCGCATCGGGGCGGGCGAGGTGGTGGTCGTCGCGCTGAGCTCGGCGGACCGGGATCCGTTCAGGTACGAGGACCCGGAGCGGCTGGACCTCGGCCGGGACACCTCGGGGCACCTGGCGTTCGGGCACGGGATCCACTACTGCCTGGGCGCGCCGCTGGCCCGGCTGGAGGCGCAGATCGCGTTCGGCGCGCTGCTCGACAGGTTCGGCTCGATGCGCCTGGCGGTGCCCGCCGACTCGCTGCGCTGGCGGCCGAGCACGCTGATCCCCGGCCTGGAGGCCCTGCCGGTGCAGCTGTTCCCGGCCGGCTGAACGCCGGGCGGCCCGGCGACCTCGGACCGGGTGATATACCAACCTGATGCGGAGCTTGACCGAGATTGCGCCGGGGGTGCTCGTCGGGACAAGCTCGTACGCGCTGACCACCACGACCGTTGTCGCCGGATCTACCGGGTCGGGCGGGTGCCTGCTCATCGATCCGGCCGTGACCGTGGCCGAGCTGGCGGCGCTGGCGGCCTCGCTGCGTGCCCTGGGGCTGCGGCCCGCGGCGGCATGGTCGACTCACCCGCACTGGGACCACGTGCTGTGGAGCGCCGAGTTCGGCGGCGCCCCCAGGTACGCCGCGCCCGCCGCGGTGACCGCTGCCGAGACCGAACGGGACGGCATCCTCACCGAGGTCCGCCACGACGCGCCCGGTCACGACCTGTCGCTGGTCGGACGGCTGCGACCGCTGGATGCTTCGGCCATCCCGTGGGACGGGCCGGAGGCCCGGCTGATCGTGCACGACGCCCACGCCCCCGGCCACGGCGCCGTTTTCCTTCCCGGCACCGGCGTCCTGGTCGCGGGCGACATGTGCTCCGACGCGGAGATCCCGCTGCTTGACGTCCTCGCGGCGGATCCGCTCGGCGATTACCGGACCGGCCTGGCACGGCTGGCCGCCGTACCCGGCGTGCGCCAGGTCATCCCCGGCCACGGGCATGTCGGGGAAGCCGCCGAGTTCCGCAGGCGGCTCGCCCTGGATTCGGCGTATCTCGACGCCATCGCGGGCGGTAAACCGTCCCGTGACCCGCGGCTTGAGGGCTGTGCGGACTGGCTGCGGGTCACGCACGAGGAGCAGGTGCGGTACTTCTGGCCCCGACCGGTCTAGCCAGAGATCGGCAGGCGGAGTACCGAGGTATTTTCCGCGGTCAGGCCGATGTCGTACTGCGTGGGCACGAGATCCTCTGCGGCCGCGTCGACCTGCCCATTGCCGGGGTTGCGTGCGAAGCGCGGATGCGCGCCGCCTGAGACCTGGAGACGGAGCCGGTGCCCGGGTCCGAAACGGTGCGCCGCGCCGGACAGCGAGACCCGGACGGCACCGGACAGCGGGTCCTGCTCGGTCAGCCGGACGATGCCATCGCAGACGTTAAGCGAACGGCCCCGCGGGCCGACGTCGCACAAGCGCACGAACAGGTCCGCGTAGGGGTTGTCGCGCGTCACAGAAAGCTCGGCGGTGACATCACCGATGACCTCGACCGGCTGGCCGAGCGGCTCACTGCTGAAGACCAGGACGTCAGACCGCCGCTCGACCGCCCGGTTATCGCGCGTACCCGCGGTCACGGCCAGCAGGGCGCCGCCGACGGACGGCGTGGGATCGGCCGGGTCGTACCGGAAGCGGGCCGAATCCGCGGCTGCGGCGGGCTCGGCGGTGCCGAGCATGCCGTGCGGCCCGAGGTACCATCGCTGCTCCGCGGTGCGGGGCGGAGGCCAGCCCGTGGTTTCACGCCACTGTTCCGCGCCCTCGCCGCCGACCCAGATGCGCACCGAGCTGTCCGGGGCGGCGGGCGAAGGTGCGGCCCGGCCGGTGCCCGCGTACCGGTCGAGCCAGGCCAGGCTCTCCACGACCGCCGAGCCGGCCTTGGTCGCGACGTCCAGGTGCGTCCACGGACCCACGATCAGCCGGGTGGGCACGCCGCGGCCGGCCAGCACGCGGTACTGCTCGAGGGTCTGCTCGATGAACAAGTCCTGCCAGCCGCCCACCAGCAAGACCGGAACCGCGATGCGTTCCAGGGCGGCGCCGCACTGCAGCGGCGCCCAGAACGAGTCGGTCAGCCGCGGGTGTTCCAGCCAGCGGTCCAGCCACTTCGCGTCGTCGCCGAGCAGGTCGTGCGCCCCGGCCGTGACCGGCAGCCGGTCGAGCGCCGGGCGTAGCCGCCGCTCGGCCGTGAAGGTCCGCACCATGCCGCGCAGCATGCCCGTGCTTTCCTGGTGGGCGATCAGGTCGCTCCAGCTCAGGAAGTTATAGAGATCGAAGACGCCGTTGCGATAGGCGACCCGGCTGAAGTCATGCGGGCCCACGTGCACGATGGCCGCCACCAGCTCCGGCGGCGGGTCCATGGCCAGCGCCCACTGGACGAACCCGAGGTAGCTAGGGCCGTAGGTCGCGAGCCGTCCGTCAAACCAGCTCTGCTCGCGGAGCCAGGCGGCGGTGTCGTGCCCGTCCGAGATCTCGTTGCGCATCGGCTCGAACTCACCGCCCGAGCCGAAGGTGCCGCGGCAGCTCTGGAGGAGTGCGTGGTAGCCACGTTCGGCGAGGATCTGGGCGGTCTGCAGGCCGAACGGGCCGCGGCGGCCGTACGGGCAGCGCACCAGCACGGTGGCCGCCGACGCGACGGCGACCGGCAGGTAGTGATCAGCGAGCAGAACCGTACCGTCGGACATGGGCACCCGGACGTCACGCTCGACCATGACCCGGTTGCGTTGCGGCGGCAACGACCAGGACCGGGCAATCACCTTCCCGCCGATGGCCGCGGCCGGGCTCAGCGGGCGGGCGGCGAGGGTCTGGCCCGGGGCGGTCTTGGCGGTCTGCTGGCTCATCACGCTGCCCTTTCCGCGGCTGCTGTTTCGGCTAACTGGTCGGCGGTTCGAAGCCGGGGACTATACCGGTCTCGGATTCGTCGTCATCCAGGTCGCCCGACTCGTCGGCGGCGGCGGCGGCCGGCCGGATGCTGCGCTGCTGGCCGGCGTCAGGCGCGGCCGGGCTCCACGGGTAGGCGTCCGCACCGGCCGCGGGGCCTGACATCGGCCCGAAGGCCTCGCGCGGCGAGCCGGCGGCCTGGTGCGGCGAGAAGAGCATCCAGGCGCACGAGACCATCAGCGCGACGAGGAACCCGCAGTAGATCCAGAACGCCGGCGTGAGACCCGAATCGATCGTGAGGCCGATCTGCGTGGCCTGCGCGGGCGTGATCCCGAACTGAGTCGGAGGGGTGGCTTCGCCGGCCTGGATGAGGGCCGAGATGGCCTGAGCCGCCATCGGGATGACGGCGCCGGCGAGCAGCAGCGCCCCGTGGCGGATGGGGCGCCACAAGGCGGCCACGATGACCACGGCGGCGAGCGCGACCATGACGGCGACGTCCCCGGCGATCACCAGGCCAGGGTTGGAGAAGGCATTACCCGCGGTCAGGGACTGGGACTGCCCGGCCGCCGTGTGCAGCGTGTAGCTGTCCCAGCTGGGAGCGAAGGCGGCGGCCACCCCGAGGCCGGCCAGCACCAGCATTACGACCGGGCCAAGCTCTGACCCGCGCGGACGGCCCAGGTGGCCGCGGCGGGCCAGCCAGCCCGGCGCGTCGCTGGTCTGCTTCGTACCGGCGGTGCGGAGCAGGAAAGCCAGCACGGTTCCGGCGGCGCAGGCGAGCCAGCCCAGCAGGGAGAGCCACAGGCCCCAGCCTCCCGTGTGCGCACCTCCGGCGATCGCGCTGCCCGCATCGGCGAAAAACAGGCCGAACGTAACGACGCTGAGTCCCGCGCTCAGCAAGGCTCCCAGCCGCAGGCGGATGCCGCCGAGCAGGATGAGCACCGTACTCGCGGCCCAGACGGCAAGGTAGATGGCGTGCGGGACAAGCTCTGCAGGCTGCTGGGACAGGCTCGATCCGGCCAGGTAGACCGGGAAGAGCCCCGCGATGCCAAGGATGACCCCCACAGCCAGCAGCGCCGCACCGACCGTAGCGGTCCGCGGGCCGCTGAGCGTGGCCGTCCTCGTGGCGGTCGGACCGCCACCCTGCGCGAACGGGGGACCCTGGGTGAACGGGGAGCCCTGGGCGAACGGGGCACCGCCCGAGCCGGCCGCGCCCGCCCTGTCGTCCAGCACGGCTGTGGCCGGGCCGGCCAGGGTCGTCGTGCCCGCGTCGCGGCCGGCCGCGCTCTCCCCTGCCTGCGCACGGCCGGAGGGAACCGGGCTTGAGGCAATCGGGGGGGTACGCCGGCCGACCGGGGTAATGGCGCCCGGTGCCTCGACTTCAGTGAACCTCGCCCACGCGGCAGACCAGCCTTCGGAGGTTTCCGGCCACCACTGCAATGGCTGCGGCCTGGGTCCTCCGATGGCCCAGATTCCGTAGAAGTTCCGCCCCCGGCCAATCTCGTACTTCGCTCCCCGGTACGTGATGGTCACCTTGTCAAACACGTTCCCAGCCCTTCCTGCTCTAGCCCGCCCATGTGCGTCCGCCAGCGAACCTAACCAGAAACCTAAGCAGCGGGCCTGGATACCGGCTGAACGCTCGCTCCAGCCTTGCTGACTCTTCCATCCGAGCGCGGCGTCGTCATCTTAGGACGCTTCGCCGATCGTGAACATGGCTGCCCGTCTTCCCCCAAGGTGCTGGACTAGCTGGCATGGATGTTCTCGTTCTGGGTGGTACGGCGTGGCTAGGACGCGAGGTGAGCCGGCAAGCCGTCGAACGCGGACACACGGTGACCTGCCTGGCCCGGGGGGAAAGCGGCCCTGTGGCCGCCGGGGCGCGGCTGGTCGCGGCCGACCGGCGCCACGGCGGGGCCTACAACCAGGTACGCGAGCGTGACTGGGACGCGGTCGTCGAGGTGTCATGGCAGCCCGGCCTCGTCCGGAACGCGCTGGCCGCGCTGGCCGAGCGGACCGCGCACTGGACTTACGTGTCCTCGGGCAGCGTCTATGCCTCACACGAAGCCCTCGGCGCCGATGAGAGCGCGCCGCTGCTCGCCGCGGCCGGGGCCGACGAGGTCGACGCTGAGCAGTACGGTGAGGCGAAGGTGGCGTGCGAGCGGGCCAGCGCCGAAGCCGTCGGCGGCCGGCTGCTGATCGCCCGGGCCGGGCTGATCGGCGGACCCGGCGATCACACCGGGCGCTCTGGCTACTGGGTCGCGCGCGCCGCCCGGGACCCGCTCGGGCCCATGCTCGTACCCGACAGCCCGGACCTGGCGACCCAGGTGGTGGACGCCCGCGACCTGGCGGCGTGGCTGCTCGACTGCGCCCAGGCCGGAACCACCGGAAGCTTTGACGCGGTCGGCCCGGTGGTCCCGTTCGGCCGCTGGATCGAGTTGTCCCGCGCGGCAGGCGGCCACACCGGCCCGGTCGTCCAGGCGGACCCGGCCTGGCTGACCGAGCAGAAGGTCGCCGAGTTCATGGGCCCGGAATCGTTGGCGATGTGGATAGCCGAGCCCGGATGGGAGGGTTTCGGCGCCCGCAGCGGCCAGGCCGCGCTCGCGGCCGGACTACGGCACCGGCCGCGGGCCGGGCTGCTCGCCGACGTACTGACCTGGGAGCGCGAACAGGGCCTGGACCGGGCCAGAGGAGCCGGCCTGAGCGCCGGACGAGAACGCGCGCTGATCACCGCCCTCACTCAGGCGTCGTCGTAAGCCACCGCGCGGATCGAGTTGAACCGGCAGCTCACCCGCCGCGGTAGAGCCCGGTGACCAGCCCGGTGACCGCGGCGGTCGCGGGCTGCGGGTCGTCCCGCCACCAGGCCAGGCGGACGGGCACGGGCGGGGCGTCACGCATCGGCCGGTAAAACCACGCCGGGCCGGGGATACTGGGCCACGGTGGACTCCGGGGCAATGCCGACGTAGCGGCCCGTCGCGATCGCGGTCAGCCAGTCGTCGATGTCGCCGGTGTACTCGATGGCCGGGCACGTCCCGGACGGCCAAAGGTCCAGGGTCGTCGTTCCGGTGCGCCGGTCGATGACCAGCGTGCGCTCGCTGATCTCGGCCAGGCGCAGGGAGCGGCGCGCGGCCCAGGCGTCGTCGGCGGCCATGGCACAGCGTGGCGTGGTGGTCCCGGGCTCTTCGCCGGTCGTGAACGCGGCTGCCCGTTGTCCTCCCGGGCTGCTGGATTTTGTCATCAGAATCGCGACGTAGAGACCCCGACCTTCAGGCCGGGAACGAAACGCCGCTTCACCTCCCGGAAATGTCAGCGGTATCCGATAGTGTGTTCGCATGTCCCGATTCCGGCTCATCCCCACCCCTACCCAGGAGACGGTGCTGCAGGACCACTGCGCCACGCCCGGTACATCTGGAACCTCGCTGTCGAGCAGCACTCCCACTGGCACCCGGGCCGCAAGGGCGCACCGGGCTACCTGAAACAGTGCCGGCAGCTCACCCAGGCGAGGGCCGAGCATCCGTGGCTGGCCGCCGGTTCCCAGACGGTCCAGCAGCAGGCACTGCGCGACTTCATCCAGGCGATGGGCGCGTTCTTTGACCCGAAGAACCCGGCCGGGCGGCCGTCGTGGCGCAAAGCCGGCCGCGATGAGGAATTCCGAATCGTCGGACGTGGGCGGCAGTGGGATGTGCGCCGCGTGTCCCGCCATGTCGGCCAGGTCTGGGTTCTAAGGCCGGGTGGGTAGGGTTCCGCTGGTCCCGCGCAGTACCGCCGGGCGCGAAGTCCTACCGGGTGACCCGAGACCGCGCAGGCCGCTGGCATGTCGCCTTCGTGATGATCCCCGGGCCGGTTCCGGCACCGGGTAACGACCAGGTGGTGGGCATTGACCGGGGGGTGGCGGTCTCCGCGGCCCTGTCCACCGGGCAGATGCTGCACTGCCCCGGCCTGACTGCGCGGGAGCGAACCAGGCTGCGGCGGCTGCAGCGCACGCTGGCCCGTGCTAGGCGAGGCTCGCACCGCCGGGCGCGAGTCAAAGGCACGATCGCGCGGCTGCGGGCACGGGAGAGGGACCGGCGCAAGGACTGGGCCGAGAAGGTGTCCACGGACATGGCGAGGCGGTTCGACGTGATCCGGGTCGAGGACCTGCAGATCGGCAACATGACCCGGTCCGCGAAAGGCACCCGGGAGAACCCGGGCCGGAACGTCCGGGCCAAGGCCGGGCTGAACCGGGGGATCCTGGGGTCGGGGTGGGGGCTGCTGGTGCGCCGGCTGCAGGACAAGGCCCCGGGCCGGGT
>PMST01000034.1 GCA_003168295.1 Actinomycetota bacterium | reverse complement strand
CTGGGCGGCCAGGTGATCCGTGTCGGCCGCGGCCTGGACAAGATCAACCCGCTGGATGCCGGGCCGCTGGGCGAGGCGCTGCGGCGGATGAGCGGCCCGGACGCCCAGGCGCTGCGGTGGGAGGTCCGCTCCCGCCGCCTGTCCCTGCTGATGGCCCTGTGCACGCTCATCCGCGGGGCNNCCGCGCCGCCGCCCGCGCCGATACCCCGGCCGGTTTCCGGGACCGGGTAGCGGACCTGGTCTTCACCCTCGACCTGCTGTGCACCGGCTCGCTGGCCGGGGTGTTCGACGGGCAGACCTCCCGGCCGGTCGACCTGGACGCACCCGCGGTCAGCGTGGACATCAGCCGGGTCGGCGCCGCAGGTGACCACCTGCTCACCGCCGCGATGCTGTGCACCTGGGCATACGGGTACGCGATGGTCGACGCTGCCGCGGCCCTGGCCGAGCAGCACCTCGCCCCGCGCCGCTCCTACCTGGCGGTGATGGACGAGCTGTGGCGGGCACTGCGCGGCGCGCCGGGCCTGGTCGAGTACGCCGACAGCCTGACCAGGCTGAACCGGGCCAAGGGGATGGGCACCATCATGATCACCCATTCGCTGGCCGACCTGGACGCCCTGGCCACCCAGGAGGACCGCGCCAAGGCCCGCGGCTTCGTCGAGCGGTGCGCCATCACCGTCATGGGCGGCCTGCCGCCCCGCGAGCTGGCCCGCGTCTGCGAGATCACCCCGCTCACCAGGCCGGAGCAGGAGCTGGTCACGTCCTGGTCCGCACCCGACTCCTGGCAGCCCGGCGCCAAGCACCCCGGCCGCGGGAAATACCTCATCAAGACGGGGGAAAGGCTCGGCATCCCGGTCGAATTGTCGCTGGTCGGCGCCGAATACGACCTCTACGACACTGACCAGGCCATCCGCGGGCACAAGCCGCGGGTCTGGGACGACCCGGCAGTCAGATGACCCAGAGGAGCATCGTAATGCCAGAAGAGGATCATCGTCAGGCAACGTGGCCTGCACCCGGCGCTTCAGGACAGCACCCGGTGCTGGAGGGCGTGACCGAGGCCGTCCGCCTGATGGACGACGCGGCCGGTTTCCTGAGCCCGACCCGTGAATACGACGAGCCCGGCTTTACCGGCTGGCCGCGCGACCTGGACGGCCGGGAAACGCTGGCCATGATGCGGCAGATGGCGGGCGTCGTGGACGCCGCCAGCGGCTGTCTCGCTGGTATCACCTGCCAGCACGCAATCGCGGACACGGCGAAACCCGCCCTCGATGAGATCGCCACCCTGCTCACTGCCACTGCCAGGAAGCTCCACGTGCTGAGCGGAACAGCGGGCCGGGAAGCAGGAACCGCCGCCAGTCCCGTCCTGCACGCCGGGCAAGACTTTCCGCACGGACCCATGGCCCGCCTGCCCGCTGACCCGGCGCAGGAGGCCGCATCGCGAACCGCGCCCCCGCCCGCCGCGGGACACCGGAACACGCCGTGAGCAAGACACCCGGCCCGCGGGCTCCCGTTACCGGTCCGCCAGGGAGCGAGACAGCCGACGCGACCGCGCCAGCAGGCCGGCAGCGTGTACCAGGCACCATCCGGCAGGGCCGTCCGGGGAGCCACAGCGGCCCGCTCCGGCTGAGCGGCCTGCCTGGCCTGGCCTGGCNNCCGCGGGTGCCGCTCCTGGCCGGCAACGGCGCCGGGGTCTGGGTGGTGCTGCTGATCGGCTGGGGGCTTGCCGGGATGGCGTGGCTGGCCTGGCTGGCCGCCCGGATCGCCGCAGCCCTGGCCGGCCGGCGCATGCCCTCGTTCAGCGAACGGTGGGTCATCAGCCTGGCCCGCTGGCGCACCAGCCAGGCATGGCCCGGCACGTCCACCATCGTGGTCGTGCTGATCGCCATCGTGCTGGCGTGCGCGGCGGTCACGGCAGTCGCCGTGGCGTGGCGGCTCATCGCCGCACGCANNGCCGGAGCCAGTCCCCGGTCGGTGCCGGCCGCCGATACCGGGCTGCTGCTCGGCGACCTCAAGCGGCCATCCGGCCGCGGCCCTGCCCTGTTCGCGTCCTGGGAAGACACCATCACGGCGTTCATGGCGCCCAGGTCGGGCAAGACGACCGCGCTGAGCATCCCCTACGTCCTGTCCGCGCCCGGGGCCGTCGTCGCGACCAGCAACAAGGCCGACCTGTGGGCCGCCACCGCGCAGCTGCGCGCCCAGGCTGGCAGCACTGTGTGGCTGTTCGACCCGCAGCGCATCACCGGCTCGCGCCAGCGCTGGTGGTGGAACCCGTTCGCGGGCCTGGCCACCGTGGAGGCCGCCCACCGGCTCGCCGCCCATTTCGTCCTCACCGTGGACGACAACACCAAGCGCGACCTGTGGGGGCCGGCCGCCCAGGACCTGCTGTGCGCCCTGTTCCTGGCCGCTGCGTCCTCGGGGCGGTCGCTGCGCGAGTGCGGCCGGTGGCTGGCCGACGCCGGCTCCCCGATCCCCGCCGAGTTGCTTGACACGGCCGGGTTCCGCGCGCTGGCCGCCAGCTTGCGCGGCGCGCAGAACGGCGCCCCGGAAACCCGTGACGGCATCTACCAGACCGCCCGCACGGCGGCGAAATGCATCAATGACGAGGACATCATGGCGTGGGTCGCGCCGCCGCGCGGCAAAGACCTGCCGGTGTTCGACCCGGTCGCGTTCGCGGCCGGCCGTGACACCCTGTACCTGCTGACCGAGTCCCGGTCGGCCGCCTCCCCGCTGATCGCCGCGCTGACCGACGCGGTGATGCGGGCCGGGCGGCGCCAGGCCGAACGATCCGGCGGGCGGCTCGACCCGCCNNACCATCCTGCAGTCCTACCAGCAGGGCGTCTCGGTCTGGGGGGAGCCCGGCATGGCCGCGCTGTGGGGCGCGGCCACCAAGAAGGTCATCGGCGCCGGCATCGACGACCCGCGGCATGCCCGTGACCTGGCCACCCTGGTCGGCCAGCACGACGTGCCGGTCATCTCCGTCAGCTACGGCGACGGCCGCGCCAGCCAGCAGGTCTCGCTGCGCCGCCAGGAGATCCTCGACGCCGCCGACATCCGCGCCCTGGCGCCCGGCTCGGCCCTGCTCCTGGCCACTGGCGCCCGGCCCGCGCTGGTCAGCCTGCGGCCCTGGTACTCCGGGCCGCAAGCCGCCCAGATCACCGCGGCNNCGTCATGACCATCCAGCCCGGCACCGGGCCATCAGCCAACGGTGACGGCAAGCCAGCACCCCAGCCGGTGTACAGCAGCGTGGAGGAATGGGTGACCAGCCACTTCCTGCCGATGTTCCGGCGCCCGCTGGGCGGGGAGTACCGGTGGTGCGCGCAGTGGTGGCGGCACGCCGAGGCGATCACCCGGCTCACCGCGCTGTGGCACACCTGGGAAGCGCTCCGCCTCCAGCCCGGCACCGGGATGGCCACCTGGCTGCGCGACCACCTCGACCACCATCTCCCGGTCCTGCTCGGCAGGACCGGGCCGTTCTCGATGTGCTCCGAAGACGAGCACATCGACCCCCGGCAGGCCACTACCGAGCAGCCGCCGCCGGGCTGGTGGGACATCACCCNNGGATGGCAGCGGACGCCGCCGAGGAACTCCGTGGCTACACCGACCCCGCCGACCCCTTCCCCTGGGAACTCACCGAGGACGATCACCGCGCCATCTTGCCGCGCCTGCACCACGCGATCGCCCATCTAGCCGTCTGCATCGACGGCATCGCCCAGGCAACAGGGGACGAGCACGCGAAGCGGCAGCTCGCCGAAGGCGTCGGCAGGCTGCTGAGCGGCTGCTCCCACGTCAGCGCGGCAGGTGCCATGCTCAGCCTCCCCGGTGAGAAGCCGGACGCGGAGCCAGCCATTACCCCGCAGCCCGCGCAGCTGTCGGCGGCTGATTTCCCCGCCGCGATGACCGCCGATGTACTCCAGGCGGCCACCAGCCCTCCAGCGCAGCCATCCGGAGCGGTCGCGGCGATCTCGTCGCCCGCATGGACCCGCGCACCCGGCCCGCAGCCGGGCAATTCCCCGGCCAGGTAAGAGAAGGGGTTGCCAATCATGCCAGTCATTCCGGGCGAGCCGATGGCGCGGCACCTGGCGCGGGTCGCCGCCGAGGCCGTAGCAGGGCAGGCGCCCGGCACCTGCACCCTCCCGCGATCCCTGCCTGAATGCGGTCAGTGCCAGGCAGCCGCCCGCCTGCCAGCAGATGGCCGCCCGGCGGCGCGGGCAGCGCTCAGCTTCTCCGGACCCGTATCGCAGGTCACCACGGCGGCACCCGCCCCGGGCCGCCGGCAGGCAGCCACCGGGACAGGCCGGCGCCCCGGCGGCCCGCGGCACTAACCCGGAAGACCCCGGCTGCCCTGGCAAGCCGCGCTCCCGCACACCAGGGACGTCAATTTAATACAAATAAATGAAGATCATNNCGGCCCCGGCCCGGCCCGGCCCGGTGCCCGCGGCGGGGGTGAGCCCGAGGTGGTAGCGAAGCGGCGCCGGGATTACTTCAAGCACGTAGAAGGCCAGCTCAGCTTCGAGGACCTGCTGAAGCTGGCAGAACAACAGGAGGGAGAACAAGATGGTGAACAGGTACGGAGCGATGGCCCGCAGCCACTGGGCACGGTGGCTGCCGCAGCAGTACGCGGCGATCAGCGATCCGGACAGCTTCTTCTCGAAGATTGGGCAGGAAGCAGCCCGGCAGATCGACGAGCTGACGACGGAGCTGGCGGGCGACAGCCAGCCCGGCGAGGACTACCTGGCCAGGGCGGGCCGGCTGACCGCGGCACGCAGCCAGGCCGAGGAGATCAACCTGCCGCAGCAGATCCTGCCGCCGCCCGAGCCGGGAGCCAGCGAGGACCCGGAGGAGAACGACCCGCCGCCGGCGAGCACGCAGCGGCCCCTGGTGATCGGCCGCAGCCACCCGATGTGGGCGGAGATCAGCGCCGAGCAGGAGGAACGGCTCCAGGGCAGCTAGCTGCCCCGCGGTTCCGGCCCCGGGGCCAGGACGACCTGGCCCCGTCCGGTTCCGTCGCCCGCATCCGCGCGAACCTCGCGGCGCTCGCCACGCTGCGCGCCATCGACCGCGAGGACCGCCCGGCCTCACCGGACGAGCAGGCTGCCCTGGCCCGCTGGTCCGGGTGGGGCGCGGTCCCGGAAGTCTTCGACGAGGGCAAGCCGGACTACGCCTGGGCACGCGAGGAACTGTCCCGGCTGGCGACACCCGGGGAACTGCTGTCCGCCGCCCGCAACACCCTCAACGCGCACTACACCGACGCCGCCCTCGTCCAGGCAATCTGGACGGGGGTGCAGCAGCTCGGCTTCGCCGGGGGCCGGGTCCTGGAAGCAGGGTGCGGCAGCGGGAACTTCATCGGCTTCGCGCCCGGCGGCGCCCGGGTCACGGGCGTGGAACTGGACCCGGTCACCGCCTCGATCGCGGCCAGGCTGTACCCCGATGCCGACATCGCCAACGAGTCCTTCGCCGGCACCCGCGCCCCCGAAGGCAGCTTCGACCTGGCGATCGGCAACGTCCCGTTCGGCAGCTTCGCCCTNNCACAGCATCCACAACCACTTCATCATCAAGAGCCTGCACCTGGTGCGACCGGGCGGCCCGGTCGCCGTGGTGACCAGCCGCTACACCATGGATGCCCGCAACCCCGCCGCACGCCGCGAGATCGCCGCCCTGGCCGACCTCACCGGGGCAGTCCGGCTGCCCAGCGGCGCGCACCAGCAGGCAGCCGGGACCAAGGTCATCACCGACCTGCTGATCTTCCGCCGCCGCGAGCCCGGCCGCGACCCGGACCCCACCGCCTGGGAGCAGACCCAGGTCGCCGAGCTGGACGGCGTCCAGGTCCCGGNNTCGTCGCCGCATCAGGGGACACCACCGCGGCCCTGGCCCGCGCCCTGGCCCGCATCGCCGAGGCCGCCCCGGCCCGCGGCCTGGCCTGGACCGCCGCACCGGACCAGGCCCGCGCGGCGGAGACCGGGCCGCGGTCCCGCCACCCGGACGGCCACCTGGAAGCACACCGCGACGGCACCTTCACCCAGGTCGCCCAGGGGCACGCCGTCCCGTTCCCGGTCCCCGGCACCCAGGCCGGGGAGCTGCGGCACCTGCTCCGGCTCCGCGACGCGGTCACCGGCCTGCTGGACGCCGAGGCGGCATCCCGGGAGGACACCCCCGAGCTGGACGCCCTGCGCCGTGACCTCAACCGGCGCTACGACGACTACGCGCGGGCCTACGGCACGGTCAACCGTTTCACCTGGCGGCCCACCGGCCGCCCCGACCCGGATACGGGCGGGGAGAAGCTGGCCCGCATCCGCCCGCCGCAGGGCGGCTTCCGCTCCGACCCGTTCGCNNCCCCGCAACCCCCGCCTGGGCGCTGACAACGGCGCCGACGCGCTGGCGATCTGCCTGGACGTCCTGGGGGAGGTCCGGCTGGACGCCATCGCCCGGCTGCTGGGAACCGACGAGGACCAGGCCCGCCGCGAGCTGGGCACCCTCGCCTTCGATGATCCCGGGAGCGGCCGGCTGGTCCCGGCCGCGGAGTACCTGTCCGGCAAGGTCCGCGACAAACTCGAGGCCGCCGAGCGGGCCGCCGCCGACGACCCCCGCTACGGCGTCAACGCCGAGGAACTGCGCAAGGTCATCCCGGCCGACCTGATGCCCAGCGAGATCGACGCCCGGCTGGGTGCCTCCTGGATCGACGCGTCCCACGTCCGGGACTTCCTCGCCGAGATCCTCGCCGACCCCGGCGTGCGGGTCGAGCATCCCGGCGGGCAGGTCTGGACCGTCCGCGGCAACCGGGACACGGTGCTGGCTACCTCCACCTGGGGCACCAGCCGCTACCCCGCCCCGGCCCTGGCCCAGGCGATCCTGGAGCAGCGCCGCGTCGAAGTCCGCGACAAGCAGCCGGACGAGTCCTGGGTCCTCAACCTCGACGACACCCTCGCAGCCCAGGAAAAAGCCGCCGAGCTGGCCGAGCGGTTCCGCGAATGGGCCTGGGAAGACCCGGCCCGCGCCGGGAAACTCGCTGCCGTCTACAACCGGCTGTTCAACGACGTCGTCCTGCGCTCCTACGACGACGCGTCGCTGTCGCTGCCCGGCCTGGCCCTGAGCTTCGAGCCCCGCCCGCACCAGGTCGCCGCCGTCGCCAGAATCATCCACGAGCCCGCCGTCGGCCTCTTCCACGAGGTCGGAGCCGGCAAGACCGCCGAGATGACGATGGGCGCCATGGAACTGCGCAGGCTCGGGCTCGCCCGCAAGCCAGCCATCGTCGTGCCCAACCACATGCTGG
>PMST01000178.1:900-10247 GCA_003168295.1 Actinomycetota bacterium | reverse complement strand
ACGTGCGCCAGTCCACCGCCGACGAACTGGAGCGGCTCGTCCCGCCGCGGTTGCTCAGCCTGGAGCAGGCCCTGGAGTTCTGCGCCGACGACGAGTGCGTCGAAGTCACCGCGGCCGCCGTCCGGCTGCGCAAGACCGTCCTCGACGCCAAGGAGCGCGGCCGCGACCGCGGCCGCGCCTCCCGGGCCGCCGCCGCCACCTGAGGACCCGGGCCGCCACCTGAGGACCCGGGCCGCCACCTGATACTCCGAGCCCGCCTGGAGCGTTATTCTTCCCGGTCGCGGCGCAGCCGGTCGAGTACGTCCTCGGGGTTCTCGGCCGTGACCCGGATCATCGCCCGCACCGCGTCAGCCAGCGAGACGCGCGGCACGCCGAGCGCTATCGCGGCCGAGTCCGCCCACGTGGTCAGCTGCCGGTAGAGCTCGGGGCTGAGGTCGAGGGTGATCCTGACCGGCTTGGACCGGATCGCGGTCCGTCCGGCCGGCGCCGCGCCCGGCTCGGTCCGCCGGGCCGCGGCCGCCGCCATCTGGGCCTTACGCTGCTCCCGCGAGTTCATGACCGGACCGTGGTCAGCGGCGTGCAGCGCTCGATGAGGTTGCGGGCCACCTGGCGCCACACCTCGCACCCCGTCTGCTTGATCGGCATGCCGAAACTCTGGGCGTATACCTCGAGCCGCGGCACCACCGTTCCGAGCACGTCGTAGCCGAGTCCTTCCAGCGCTTCCCGGGCGTCGGTGGTGGAGTGCGCGCGGGCGATACAGCGGTTCAGCAGCACCGCGGAACGGACCGGCGTGTCACGGATCCCCTGCACCTCGGCGATCTCGTCCCGCACCGGGGAGGTGCGGTTGATCTCGATCGGGCTCGGCGCGCACGGAATCAGGATCTCGTCCGCGTACCGCAGTGCCGACCGGGCGATGGCGGCGTGATCCTCGATCTGCGGCGTGTCGATGATCACCACGTCGTCGTCCCCGGCGATCTCGGGCAGCCGCCGGTGCAGTTCCCGGGATGGCAGCGCCACGATCCGGAACGGGAAGGCCGCTTGCGGCGACGCCAGCCGCGGGTCCATGGCGGCCAGATCAGACCACTCCAGGGCGCTGCCGGAAGGGTCCGCGTCCACTAGGAGCACCCTGTTCCCCGCCTGCGCGAACACGTGCGCCAGCCAGACCGCGGAAGTGGTCTTTCCGGTGCCCGGCTTCAGGTTGGCCAGGGCAAGGCTCAGCCCTGTCATCCAGGCATTATCGCAGCGTCTGCGGCGTTTCGGTAGCTGGTCCCCGACATCGAGGTCAGCCACGCCACCCTGACGAGGCCAAGAACCCCCGCCGTCACCCCTACCGAAAACCTGCCGTAATGCAGTAAACACTGCATTACGGCGATCAGTGCGACACCGAATCCGGCCCGCATCGACGGCGTACATCATTGCGCATCGCTAGCATCTTCACACCGCTTGAGGGTCAGCTGACCGTGGCGCGGCTGGCCGCGAAACGCTGGTGCCGGTCGTGCTCGCGCTGGCCAAGAAACGCCTTGAAGCTGCCCAGCCGGTAGGCCGGTCCGTCGCGGGAATCTGCGATCTCGAGCTCGAAGTCCTGGCCAAGGTGACGAAGGCGGCCAAGCACCGCGGCCAGGCTCAGCCCCGCGCCGGCGACCGTGGCCAGCTCGGCGATCTGCCTGGCGGTCAGGAAGTCCTGCCGGGAGCGGAGCACCCGGAACACCGGATCGTGCGGCGGTCCCGCCGAGGCTCCGGCGGCCTCCGGCGCGCCCGCGTGCTCCAGCGCGCGGCGGATCGCCGCGCCGACCGATTCGGCCACCGGGGGCGGGAAGGCGTTGCCGATCTGCCGGTACCTTGCGGTCTTGCGGCCGCAGAAACGCCAGCCCCACTCGTCCTGCCAGCCTTGCAGCCTGATCACCATCTCGCAGGTCAGCCGGGGCACTAGGGCCAGGTCCGCGTCCGGTCCCGGCGCGGCATCCGCGATGCCGATGCCGTCCACGCCGAGCTCGGCCCAGGCCCGCTTGGCGCGGGTGGGACCCAGGTCGGCGCCGCCGTGTTTCTTCGAGCCGCCGACGATCGTCGGCGCGATCCGGTCGGCTCGCCGGGCCCAGGCGCCAGCTCCGGGCCAGCCCCGCGCCGCCATCAGGTCGGCCAGCGCCTCTCCCACGGTCGCGGGCGGCGCAGCGCACGCCGAGGGCCAGCGGAACCAGGGTGCGTCGGCCGGGCGCAGCGCGACCAGCACGGTACGCGGCCGTAGCTGCGGCACGCCGAAGTCCGAGGCCTGCAGCAGCCGCCAGCCCGGAACGTACCCGAGCTCACGCAGCCGGTCCAGGACATGCTGCCGATAGGCGCTGAACCGGTTGGTGCTCAGCCCCCTGACGTTCTCGAGCAGCAGCGCCCGCGGCCTGATGATCTCGCACAGCTCCACCGCCCAGGCGAACAGGTCGCGCTCGTCGGTCGCGCCCAGCTGCCGGCCCGCCACGGTGAACGGCGGGCAGGGCACTCCGCCGGCCAGCAGCGCCACGTCCCGGTAGTCCCGCGGGCGCCACAGGGCCAGGTCGGCCACGTCGCCCGTGGCGACCTTCCAGCCCGGGCGATTGGCCCGCAGCGTGCCGCAGGCATCGGCGTCGAGCTCGACGGCCAGGGCATGGTCGAAGCCGGCTCGCTCCAGCCCGAGAGCCTGCCCGCCCGCCCCGGCACAGATCTCGACCACGTCAAGATCTGCCACCTAGGCCTCCTTCGCTCCAGCCGCCTGACGCGCAGCCTGACCCATCTTCCCGCAGCCCCGTCGCCGGCGGGCGGAAAGACGCGCGCTGTTACTCACGTGTCGAAAGTTGCCCGATGGCTTATTCGCGGATCCTGTGGCAGGACCCTACCGTCGGCCGCTGACATTATTGAGGCGTTAGCTGATGGCGCGGGCGTGGCGGGGGGAGCGGCCGCGCTTGCGGACCGGGGGCTGGGTGCGCGCCAGTTCCTCGGGCAGCGTCAGCAGCGGGTTGGTGGTGCTGTCCACCACGGTCTCCGCGATCTCGATGACCCGCCGGCCGCCGGACCTGGCCACCTTCCTGAGCAGGTCGAACGCCTGCCGGGGCCGCAGCCGGTGCCGCTCGGCGAGCACCCCGATGGCCTGCTCGACGCGGACCCGCGCGGTCAGGGCGTGCTCAAGCTGGGCGACCGTGACGGCGAGCCGCGCCGCCTCGCCTTCCTCGGTCACCGGCTCGGACCGCGGCGGGCTCGCCGGCGGAGGCGCGGGCGAGCCGAGCTCCGCGGCCAGCAGGTCAGCGAGCACCATGGCGCTGGTCAGGTCGGCGGCCTGCTCGTCTCCGACCTGCCAGCCTTGCTCGCTACGCCGGACCACAAGTCCGCTAGCCTCACTCGGCGTATCCCCGGTCACTGTCTCACCTGTTCTTGTCACTTGCACCACGAACCGTTCGGCTCATAATTTTCCGGAACGATCCTGGTATCAGCCCTAAGTGAGCAGTCTCACCCGGCGCTGGCGGCGAGCTGCGCCTTGACCTGCGCCGCGGACGGGTTGCATAGCGCGGTGCCGTCCGGGAACACCACTGTGGGCACGGTCTGGTTTCCCCCGTTGACCGACATCACGAACTCTGCCGCAGCCGGGTCGCGCTCGATGTCGATTTCGGCGATCTCGATGCCCGACCTGGCCAGCTGGTTCTTCAGGTTTCGGCAGAAACCGCACCAAGTGGTGGTGTACATAGTCAACTGACCGGGCACCCGCCGCCTCCTTAAAGTTGGTGAAATTACCGGTTGGTGTAACACCGGAGGAGACCCCCAGCTTCCCGGTGGCGTTCCCGCGGGCCCGGGCGGGCCCGGACGAGCGGGGGCGGACCCCGCTCGCTGAGCCCGGATGCGACCGGGCCGGGGCCCGGATACGGCAGGATGAGCAGGTGGCGGACGCGATGCTGGGAACCTCCGACGCGCTGCTGGCCGGGCTCGACCCCGAGCAGCGCGAGGTGGCTCTGGCGACCCGCGGGGCGGTGTGCGTGCTGGCGGGCGCGGGTACCGGCAAGACCCGGGCGATCACCTACCGGATCGCGTACGCCGTCTCGGCCGGGCTGGTGAACCCGGCGCACGTGCTGGCGCTGACCTTCACCGTCCGGGCGGCCGGCGAGCTGCGCGGCCGGCTGCGGCAGCTCGGGGCCGGCCTGCTCCCCGAAGGCCAGCAGAGCTTCGGCGAGCTTGGCCTGGGCCTGGTGCGGGCGTCCACGTTCCACGCGGCCGCGCTGCGCCAGCTCAACTACTTCTGGCCCCGGGTGATCGGCGGACGGCCACCGCAGCTGGTCGACTCCAAGGCCGCCCTGGTGCGCGAGGCGGCGAAGCTGGCGCAGGTCCGGCTGGAGGGTCCGGCCGCGAAGGGCGCTGCGGGCAAGGGCAACCGGGGTGCGGGCCTGTCCGACGCGGCCGCCGAGATCGAGTGGGCCAAGGTCACCCAGCTCCGCCCGGACGGTTATGCGCGGGCCGCGGCGGCGGCCGGACGGTCGCCCGTGGCGGGGATCGCCCCGATGGCCTCGGTCTACGCCGCCTACGAGCAGCTGAGGCGAGAACGGCAGCTGATCGACTTCGAGTCCGTGCTCGAGCTGACCGCGGCCATCCTGGGCGAGAACCAGGCCGCGGCGGACCAGGTCCGGCAGACGTTCAGGTACTTCGTGGTGGACGAGTACCAGGACGTGAACCCGCTGCAGAAACTGCTGCTGGACGCCTGGCTCGGCGATCGCGACGAGCTATGCGTGGTCGGTGACCCGAACCAGGTGATCTACTCCTTCACCGGAGCCACGCCGTCGTACCTGACCGGTTTCACCGCGGAGTTCCCGGCGGCGACCGTGGTCCGGCTGGTCCGGGACTACCGGTCGACGCCGCAGGTGGTGGCGGTCGCCAACTCACTTGTCCGGTCCGGGGCGGCGCTGATCGCGCAGCGGCCGCCGGGACCCCGGCCGGTCCTGACCGAGTACTCCGACGACGGCGCCGAGGCCGCCGGGCTGGCCATCGGTATCCAGGCCTTGCTGGCCGGCGGCACTGCGGCCAGGGAAATCGCGGTGCTGGTCCGGATCAACGCCGACACCGAGCGCTTCGAGCTGGCGCTGGCGCAGGCCGGGGTGCCGTACGTGGTGCGGGGCGCCGAGCGGTTCTACGAGCGGCCCGTGGTGCGCCAGGCGCTGGTGCTGCTGCGCGGCGCGGCGCGCGGCGACGCGGCCGGGGTCGGCCTGGACTCCCACGTCGGCGACCCGCTGCCGTCCTCGGTCCGGCATGTGCTCATCGGCATGGGCCTGACGGCCGGGCCGCCCGGCGGCGGCGCGGCGGCGCGCGAACGGTGGGAGTCGCTGGTGGCGATCGCGCAGCTCGCCGACGACATGCACGCCCGGCGGCCGGACGCGACGCTGACCGACTTCTCCGCGGAGCTGGCCCAGCGCGCCGAGCTCGGGCATGCGCCGGCCGTCGACGGCGTGACGCTCACCTCGATGCACGCGGCCAAGGGCCTGGAGTGGGACGCGGTGCTGCTGCCGGGCCTGGTCGAAGGGCTCATGCCGATCGTGCACGCCCGGACGCCGGACGCGATCGAGGAGGAAAGGCGGCTCCTGTACGTGGCGGTGACCAGGGCGCGTGAGCACCTGTACCTGTCCTGGTCCCCGGCCCGCGCCCCGGGCGGCGGCCGCGGCACCGGACGGCCGCGATCCCGCTTCCTCGATGAGATCCGGCTGCGCTGATATGAGATTGCGCTGATGCGAGATACTGCGCCGGTGACAGATACCGCGAAGCCGCGCTCCGTGACGAGGTGAGGGCAGATGTCTACCGAGCTTGACCAGCTCCTCGGTCTCCTCGACCTGGAACAGATCGAGGTGAACATCTTCCGCGGCCGCAGCCCCAAGGAGCGAGTGCAGCGGGTATTCGGCGGCCAGGTGGCCGGGCAGGCACTGGTCGCGGCCGGGCGGACTGTGCCGTCCGGCCGTCCGGTGCACTCCCTGCACGCCTATTTCATCAGGCCGGGCGACCCGCTGGTGCCAATCGTGTACACCGTCGACCGGGTCCGGGACGGGCGGTCCTTCACCACCCGCCGGGTGGCCGCGATCCAGCACGGCAAGACGATCTTCACCCTGTCGGCGTCCTTCCACCACCCCGAGCCGGGGCCGGTGCACTCCGACCCGATGCCCGAGGCGCCGCCGCCCGAGACGGTCGAGCGGACGTCAGAACGGCTGCGCCGGGTGGTCGGCGGGGCCCAGGCCCAGCTGTTCGAGCACCCCATCGACCTGCGTTCGGTCGGCCCGCTGTCCGCCGAGGCGGCGCTTGATCCCGCGCTGCGGACCACTGCGAACCTGGTCTGGCTGCGGGTGGACGGCGAGCTCCCCGACGATCCGCTGCTGCATGTGTGCCTGATGACCTACGCCTCGGACATGACGCTGCTCGACTCGGTGCTGACCGGACACGGCCTGTCCTGGTCCGACGGCCGCACCTCGGGCGCCAGCCTGGACCACGCCATGTGGTTCCACCGGCCGTTCCGGGCCGACCGCTGGCTGCTCTACGCGCAGGAGTCACCGGTGGCCTTCGGCGCCCTGGGCCTGGCCCGTGGCCAGGTGTTCACCGAGGCCGGCGAGCTCGTGGTGTCGGTCATGCAAGAGGGCCTGATCCGGTCCGGCCCGCCGGAGTCCTGATCCCGGGCTCCATGATCACAAAATCCCAGGTCAAAAAAGTGTTGCCCCTTTCGGGGGGCAACACTTAGGCTTCTCGCATGTCCGTGGGCTAGTTGTCGACCACTCCGGAGGGAGGTGCCCGACGTGGCAAACATCAATGCATCTGCATCGTCCGAACTGACGGGGCCGTCGCGCCTGGGTGCGTCCAGCCCGCGTGCGGTCAGCTTCCCGGGGATCAGTGTGCCCACTGCCACTCGTGGCACAGGGCCGTGCGCGGTTGCCGCGCACGCCGTTCCGCGTGTTCGGGGCAAGGCCGCTTCCGCTGCCCTGCCGACGCAGGCGGGCGTCGTCGCGACGCTGCTTGGCCAGACGAATATCCACAACTACAAGACTCGCGCCTACGCCGTTGGTGAGGGCGCATCGGGTCCGCCGCCAGAGCCTCCAGACTCTCAACCGGTCTAAGCAAAGACCGGCCAAGTTCCTCTTGAGGCCGCGGACCCGAACACAGGGTCCGCGGTCTTAGCCATTTAAAGGCCTAGGTCCCTCGGACAGGCGAGCAATCGCGTGACGACAACTAGGACCGGCAAGCGAGAGGGGTTGGCACCGATGCAGTGGCGCGATGCCACCGTCAGCAGGACGGACGTAACGGGGTACGGGGCGTCCGGACCTGCGGCGACGCGGCAGGAGCCAGACGTCAGGCAGGTATTCGACCAGGTCGGCTCGTTCGATCAGGTCGGCGTGGCGAGTCAGTTTGTGGTGGCCGGTTCGGCCACCCCGCTCCCGGCAGGCCTGGATCTTCCGTGCACGGAGGACCCGGAGCTGTTCTTCGCCGAGTCTCCCGAGGACGTGGAGACGGCTAAGGCGATGTGCTGGGGCTGCAAGGCCAGGCTGGCCTGCCTGACTGGTGCGCTCGAGCGCAGGGAGCCCTGGGGTGTCTGGGGCGGCGAGTTGTTGATGCGCGGCGCGATCGTGCCGCGTAAGCGCCCACGGGGGCGTCCTCGCAAGACCGAAGTGGCCGCGTAGGCGGTCACCAGAAGGGCCGCGCGGCGAACATGAGCCGCGCGGCCGGCGAAGCACACAATGCGCACAATGGAGTGTTCAGCGATGTATGTCATGGAACAGCTCGCGAGTGAGCGAACGCGCGACAACATAGAACTGGCGGGGCAACTGCGGTACACACGCAGGCTGCGGATGCTCCGCCGGGCCAGTCGAAGGGAACACAAGGCGGAACGCCGCATGATCCAGGCGTGGCGCCGGGCCGCCGAACTCCGCAGCGAAATCGACTACTGATCCTGTGATCGTGGATATGTACTGCCCCTCGCGGGGAGGTGCATATCCACGATCACGTTCGCGGCTAGGGGGCGGGGGTGATCCTTAGCAATCCGCCGTAGCTGATGACCGTGATCGAGCGGTGGGCGGCGGGGTTGGTGGCGATCCTTATCGACTGCGGGCCGCCGTCGCTGTTGGCGGTCAGCGCGTACGGGCCGCCGGGTACGGCCAGCTGCGCGGGGCCGCCGTCGGTGCTCACCGTCACCGACTCCGGGGCCGCGGCGAAGACCATGGACGCGCCGCCGCCGCCGGTGGTGACCATGGCGGTCGCGGACGCGATGCCCTGGGCGGCCAGTGACCCGCCGCCGGTGTCCGCGCTCAGCGGGCCGGTTAGCCCGATGAGCTGCAGTGAGCCGCCGCCGGTGCTGACGGTGACGGCGACGTCCGATGGCACGGTCACCGCGAAGCTGACACTGCAGTCGGCGGTGCCACACTCGGGGTCGCCCAGGCTGAGGCGGCCGCCGGACACCGACTGCAGCACTGCGGGCGCCCCGCTCGGCAGAGCACCTGGCGCCTCCGGCGCTGCCGGCGCTGCCGCGGGCGAAGCGCTGAGGTTGCCGCCGGGTGCCGCCGACGCCCGCGTGGGCGAAGCGCTGAGGTTGCCGCTGGCCGGCGCGTCGTAGATCAGGGTTTCCGTGATCTGGACGTGGCCGACGGGTGCGCCCGTTACCTGGACCGGGGCACCGTAGCTCTGCACGGTCAGGCTGGTCACCGGCTGCGGAACCGTCACCGTACGGGTCGCGGTGGATTGCGGCTGTGCGTACTCGGGCTGCCCGGCTCTGGCGATGGTGTGGAAACCGACCAGGACGAGGACCGCCGTGGTGATCAGGCCGGACAGCCGCCAGATCCACCGGCCGGGGGTGGCTACCGCGTGCATGGCAGGTCCACCGTGAGCAGGGTCGGCCCGCCGGGCGGGCTGGCGATCTCGAAGGTTCCGTCGACCGACGCGGCGCGCTTGGCCAGGCCGGCCAGGCCGGTGCCCCGGGCCGGGTCGGCGCCGCCGACGCCGTCGTCGCTGACGATGATGTGCAGCCGGTCGCTGGCCCGTTGCACGAACACCTCCGCCTGGCTCGCCTGGGCGTGTTTGGCGATGTTGGTGAGGCCTTCTGAGACCACGAAGTAGGCGACCGCCTCGACCGTGGGCGACGGTCGGCGGGGCACGTCCACGGTCAGCCGGACCGGGATCGGCAGCCGCGCCGCCACTCCGGACAGCGCCGCGTCCAGGCCGCGGTCCTCCAGCACGGCCGGGTGCAGGCCGCGGACCAGCTGGCGCAGTTCGAGCAGGGCGGCCTTGGCCTCCTCGTGGGCCTCGGCGATGATCTGGTTCGCCTGCGCCGCGTCGGGGTGTCCGGCGCGGGCCATGCCCAGCCGCATCGCGAGCGAGACCAG
>PMST01000178.1:0-888 GCA_003168295.1 Actinomycetota bacterium | reverse complement strand
CGCCAGCAGCGCGATCCCGCCGACGGTCAGGTAGAGGTCTATCGGGAAGTGAGAGATGGGCGTGAAGTGTCTGGCCAGCGACGCCGACTGGTCGCGCCGGAGCAGGTTCCCCGCGGGCAGCGCCCAGGCGTAGACGTACACAAACGCGGACAGGACGCCCGCCAGCCACACCCCGAAGGCGGTGAGGGCGGCTCCGGCCAGCGCCGGGGCGGCCAGCAGGTGGTAACCGAGCTGGCGCCAGGTGGCCTGCGAGCGGGCCGCGGCCACGATCCCCCGTCCGCTCAGCCGGCGCGGTATGACCGGCTGCGCCGGTATCAGCACCCCGGCCGTGGCGCGCAGGCGGTGGCGGTGGATCCCGGTGAGCGCCGGCACCGCGAGAAACATGATCACCAGGAGGAAGAGGAAGACAAGCAGCGTCTCCGGCCGCGGCTTCCCCTCGTTCCCGTGCCACGCCGCCCACCAGGGGACCAGCACGACGAGCAGCGCGACGAGCTGCGCCGGGATGCCCCCGGCCAGGTACAGGGCCTGGCTCCAGGCCTGCGGCGACCACGGGACGCGGTACTGCCGAACAGGCCCGTCACGATGCGGGACGGAGGTGGCCATGGCTCCCACCGTACGCGCGCAGGCCAGGCCCGCCCATACAGCTGGGTTCACGATCGGGGGTGGTGCTAGCTGCACCCCAGATTCGGGATCCTGCGCCCGTGCGCACGGCGGTCCGTCCGTGCCACCGTGGCCCCATGAGACAACAGAGCGTGCCCGCCGCCGGCGGCGACGTGATCCGGCTCGACGGCGTGACCAAGACCTACCAGGCCGGCTCGCCGCCCGCGCTGGCGGACGTCAGCATGAGCGTGGCGGCGGGCGAGGTGGTGGCCGTCATGGGCCCGTCGG
>PMST01000007.1 GCA_003168295.1 Actinomycetota bacterium | reverse complement strand
TGGGCACGATCGCCGACGGCCTCGCCCTGCTGCAGGTCGCGTCCTTCTACCAGACCGTCATCACCGGCGCGGTCCTGCTCGTCGCGGTCGGGTTCTCCCGGGCCCGTGACGTGCTCGCGCTGAGCTCGTTCGTTCGCAGGCGGATCTAGCCGCCGCCCGCTCCAGATCCCGCCGCCGTCACCAGGTCGCGGGATGCCCTGCCAACCCCAATTTCAATGACGAAAGGCTCCATAACATGAAAAAAGGCGTGCTCATTCGAAGAGTTCTCGCGGGAACGGTGTCGGCCGGCCTGGCCGTCGCCCTCAGCGCGTGCGGGAGTTCCGGCTCCGGCTCCAGTACCGCTCAGTCGAATGCCGCGGGCGCGACAACGGCGAAGATCACCAGTATCGCCTGGGGCGACGCCATCGCCGCCGACCCTCAGTACAAGGCGATGGGCGACTCCTTCGTGAAGTCGGCCGAGGCACTGGGCATCAAGGTCTACCGGTTCGATAACAACGCGGACGCCGCGACCTCGCTGACCAACGCGCGCCTCATGGTGCAGGAAAAGCCCGACGTGATCATCGACTACTCCGGTATCGCCAGCGCCAACCCGGCCATCGGCGCCATCTTCACCAAGGCGAAGATCCCGTGCGTCGCGCTCAATCTCCCGATTCCCGGCTGCTCGCAATTCGGCTTCTCCCAGCAGCAGCTCGGCACCGACGTTGGCACCGCGGCGGGCCAGGCAATTCTCGCCAAGGGCTGGACCGGCAGCAACACCACCCTGATCGACGCCTGGTCGCCGATGTACGGCCAGGACGTCAACTACGCGCAGAGCTACCTCTACTCCGCGCTGGCCAAGGCGCTGCCGCAGTGGAAGCAGGTGTCCGGCGCCGATATTCCGCTGACCGCGACCCAGGAGGGGAGCCACGCGGTCTTCGTCAACGGCAGCGGGGACCTGCAGACGACGAACACGGTGGTGGCGCAGGCCCTGCAGGACATTCCCAGCTCGCAGAACGTCATCGTCAGCGTCTTCAATCACAATTCGGCGCTGGGCGCGCAGCAGGCGCTGATCACGGCCGGCCGCAAGAACTGGGTGATCATCGGCAGCGGCCCGAACGCGGCCGAGATCCAGTCAATCCAGACCAACCCGCACTGGCTCATGTCGGCGGACTTCTTCTTCACCGCGTGGCCGAAGTACGCGCTCGCGATGGCCTACGCGCTGTACGCCGGAGTGAAGCTCCCGGCCGTGACCGAGTCCGCCATCCAGGCCACCACGAAAAGCAACGTCAACACCTATTACAACGCCGCGGGCCTGCTGAAGTCCGCTCCGCCGCTGCCCGCCGCCGACGCCGACCTGGTGCCGTACCTCAAAGAGGTCGGCGGGGCCGTGCCGACCAGCTGAGTGCCGCCCGCAGCAGTCCCGGCTGGCCTCGTCCGGCAGCTGGCCGGCCGGGACTGCGCATCGACCCCGAAGGTGATCCAATGAACCGGCCTCCAGCCGACTCCCTGACTTACCAGGACCTCATCATCCGGGCCGTCTCCCGCGCCCCCGAGGTCGAGGCGCTGGTAGACGGGAACCTGCGGCTCACCGGACGCGAGCTCCACGACCGGGTCGCGCGGACGGTGAACGCCTACCGCTCGCTCGGCCTCGGCGTCGGATCGCGGGTCGCCCTCATCGGCGGCAACAGCGCCGACTATCTGATCGCGCAGCTGTCGGCCGCCGCGCTTGGCGTGACGTTCACCGGTCTGCACCCGCTGGCCTCGGTCACCGAACTGACCCAGATGCTGCGCAGGCTCCAACCGCAGGCGCTCGTCTGGGGACCGGGCCCGACGGCGGAGAAGGTGGCCGCGCTGCACGGCGATCCGGCGCTGCCCGCCGACCTGGCGTTTGTCAGCCTCGGCCCGGGCGGCGTTGGTCCGGGCGGCGTTGGTCCGAGCCGCCTCGGCCCGGACCTGCTGGCGCTGGCAGCTGACGTGCCGCCGGCCGACCTGGCCGATCCGGCGCTCCGGGTGCCGATGTCCGCGACCGCGTCCATCTCCTTCACCGGCGGTACGACCGGCGGCCCGAAGGGGGTCGTGCGCTCACAGCGCGCGCTTGCGTGCTCGCTGACGACCATGCTGGCCGAGTGGGACTGGCCGCCTGAACTGCGCTTTCTCGCTCTGGCGCCGCTCACCCACGCGACCGGATCGATCGTCCCGGCGGTGCTGCTGCGGGGCGGCTGCGTTCATGTCCGTCCCGGGTTCGACGTCGAGGACGTCTACCGTCAGGTGGCCGCCGAGCGTATCACCGCGACCTTCCTGGTGCCGACGATGATCTACCGGCTGCTTGACCGCCCGCGCGCCGACGGTGAGCTCGCCAGCCTTCGCCTGGCGATCTACGGAGCCTCGGCGATGTCGGCAACGCGGCTCGCGGAGGGCATCCGGCGCTGGGGGCCGGTCTTCATGCAGCTGTACGGGCAGGTCGAGGCGCCCAACACGATCAGCGTCCTGCGCATCGCCGAGCACGACGTCGGCGACCCGGGCAGGCTCGCCAGCTGCGGCCGGCCCACGCTGAACGTCGACGTTGCGCTGATGACGCCGGACGGCCAGCCGGTCCCCGACGGCGCGGTCGGCGAGATCTGCGTCAGCGGCCCGCTGCTCATGGACGGCTACCTCGACGACCCGGCGGCCACCGCGGCCGCGTTCCGCGACGGCTGGCTGCGAACCGGCGATCTCGGCGTGCTCGACCACGACGGCTTCCTGACGATCGTCGACCGGGTCAAGGACATGATCNNGCGAGCGGGCCCTGAACGACCATCCCGGCGTCCGCGAGTGCGCGGTGATCGGGGTGCCTGACGACGTCTGGGGCGAGGCGGTCATGGCGTACGTCGTCCCCGCCGCGGCCGACCCGGGCGGCGATCAGGCGGCAGCCCTTATCGCGCACGTCCGTGCGGTGAAGGGGTCGGCGTGGGCGCCGAAAGTGATCGAGTTTGTCTCGGCGCTTCCGCTCACCGGGCTCGGCAAGCCCGATAAGAAAGCCCTCCGCGGGCGGCACTGGAGCTCCCAGAAACGC
>PMST01000567.1 GCA_003168295.1 Actinomycetota bacterium | reverse complement strand
CAGCACAAGCTGCCGATCGTGTACGTGATCATGCGCAACGAGGAGTACTCCATCCTCAAGTCGTTCGCGGTGCTCGAGCAGACACCGGGGGTGCCTGGCCTGGACCTGCCCGGGCTCGGCATCGCCGCCCTCGCGCGCGGCTGGGGATGCCGCGCCGTCGACGTCCAGACCACCGANNGAGCTGGAGCAGGAGTTCAAGACGGCCCTGGGCGAAGACACCACCACGGTCATCGTGGTCCGCACCCAGCCCCAGAAGGCGATGCTGTAAAGGCCCCTGTTTAGCGCCGCCGGCCGAAGTTACGCAGGGAAGGTGGCGGTGGCCAGGACCGTACCGGTGGTGGTGATCAGCCGCGCGCCGGTGAGCGGGCCGTTGGTGACCGGGTCGGGGCTGCCCCAGTAGCCGTAGCCGCCGGTCAGCCGGAACGACCCGACGGTGGTGATGTGCCCGTCCGGGCCCTCCACCTGGCAGAGCACGGTGCCGTTGTCGGCGGCGCCGCTGCCGGAGGGGATGTTCACCGACATGTACAGCCACCGGGAACCGGCGTTGTAGAGGTAGATCTTCCCCGCCGTCTGATGACTGGCGGTCAGCAGCGTGGCGGAGCTCAGCGCCGACGCGGTCGGGGACGAGGTGGTGCCGTGCAGGCCCCAGCCGCCCAGGCCGCCCGCGATGACCGCCACCGCGACGGCCGCGGCGGCCAGTATCCGGCGCGGATGGCTCACCCCGCCCCGGCCCGTCCAGCCGCCGCCGATCCAGTCGGCTAGTTTCCGGCCGGAACGGCGCGCCGGACTGAGCTGCCGGGCCAGTCCCGGGGCGGGGATCGGGGCGGGGATCGGGGCGGGCGTGCCGAGGCCAAGCCGTTCCATCACCCGGGTCTCGAAGCCCGCCGGCGGCTCGATGGCCGGCAGCAGCCCCACCAGTTCCTCGCCCGTCACCGTCAGCTGGCGGACGTTCTCGCGGCACGCCTCGCACTGGTCCAGGTGCGCGAGCGCCCGCGCGCGCTCCCGCCCGGTCAGGACGCCGAGCGCCAGCTCGGCGGCGGCGTCGGCGAACTCGGCGCAGCCCATCTCGTTCACCTCACTCATCGTCCACATTCTCCGGGAGATAAGCGGCGCGCAGTTTCTGCATGCCGTCCCTGATCCGAGTTTTCGCGGTGCCCAGCGGCACACCTTCGGTGTCGGCGATCTGCCGGGCCGTCATGCCGTATATACCAGCCATCGCCACGGCGCGAGCTTGCGGCGCCGGCAGGCGGCCGAGCTGGCGGCGCAGCCCCGAGGCCCGGTCGTTGGCGACCGCGACCCGTTCCGGGGTGTCGGTCACCGCGGTGAGCAGAGCGGGCAGGTCGTCCGGGTCCACCGGTGCCGAGGTGCGCGCCCGGAGCACGTCAACGGCCAGGTTATGCGCGATCGTCGTCAGCCAGGTGCGGACGGACCCGCGCCGCGAGTCGTATACCTGCGCGTGCCGCCAGGCCTGCTCGAAGGTCTGCTGGGCGACGTCCTCCGCCGCGGCCGGATTGCCGATGACGGTGATGGCGACGCCAAACACGATCCGCTGAAAGCGGCGCACGAATGCCAGCGCCAGGTCGGCGTCGCCCGCGCCCAGACCGGCGAGCAGTGTTTCGTCCGGCAGCTCGTCGGACACGGTTCCCATCTTCTGCACACTCTTACATACGGGCGGGCGGCGCAAAAGGATTGCCCCCCGAGCCACGAATTATGAGCCAGGAATTATGAGCCATGAATTATGACCGCCGGCTCAGCCGCGGGGCGGCCAGGACGATGGCCGCGGCGGCCGCGAGTACCGCCGCGCTGGTGAACTCCACGACCAGGGACGTCTCGGCGTACGGAACCGCCAGGCTCTCGACGTAGCCGAACAGGCCGATGCCGGCGCTGAGCAGCAGCCCGGCGGCAGTGGCGGCGGCTAGGACCGCGCCCGCCGCCAGCAGCACGAGCCGGCGGAACGCGGCGAGGACAGCGGCCAGCACGATGCTCGCGATGCCCTGAACGAGGAACAGCGGCCCGATGACGGGGATGCCACGGTAGCCGTCGGACCAGAGCTGCAGGTGGATCACGCCGGACCAGACCAGGAGCGCGGCGCCGGCCACGGCCAGCAGGGTGACCGCCCAGCGGGCCACCGGTGCTGTCAGCGTGGCCGGCCCGCGCAGCAGGAACCGCGCGGAGCGGCGCGCGAAACTGTCTCGCTGGGCGGTGGCGGGAAGCCNNCCAGGCGGGAAGCAGGCGGGCGTGCTGCCGGGCGGCGAACCGGGGGTACACCGCGAAGACGATCAGCTGGCTGAGCCACAGCGCGATGAGCGAGGGCGTGAGCAGGTCGTTGTAGATGCGTTGGGGATTGATGAGGGTGACCGGGGCCGCCAGGACCATGGCGGCGCCTATCGCGATGAGGACCCGGCGCATCGGCCAGGACGTCACCGCGCCGAGGAGCCTGCTGAGCGCGAGGTATTCGACGAGCATGACGCCGGCGATGCTGACGACCACCCCGACGCCCACCGTGACCGCGAACCCGTGCCCGGCGAACCGCTCGGCCACCGCCATCCCCGGGATGGGGGCCCGGGTGATCGCCGGGTAGGCGGCCAGCGGGGCGACCGCGGCGATGATGACCGCGGCGGTCACCAGGTAGGTCGCCGTCAGGCCGCGCCGGATCGTCCGGGCCGGACGGGCCAGCTCGCCGCCGAGGAACAGCGGCAGGCTGCCGCAGATGTACAGCAGCGCGGTCTGGCCAGTCGCGGTGGCCAGCGCCCCGGCGGGGGCCGAGGCCCCGAAGCTGGAGACCGGGGTGGCCAGGTGGGTCAGCGTCACGCCGCCGAGGGCGGCGGCGATGGCCAGCTGACCGACCGCGACCAGGCCGGTGACCAGCAGGGTGATCCNNCTGCGTCGTGGTGTACAGCAGGTACAGCAGGTAGCTGACGATCCACAGGCCGGCCTGGACCAGGGCGACCCGGCGCCCGGCCGCGGCCGCCACGAACGCGTACAGGCCGCCGGCTCCGTTGACCTGCCGGGCGTAGCGGAGCCAGATCACCAGCGGGAAGGCGAACACGGCCACGGCCGCGACCATCGCCAGCCCGGCCGAGGCTCCGGCGGACCCGGCCACGATGCCCGGCCCGTTCAGCGCGGCCAGGGCCAGCGGGCCTCCGAATGATGTGACGGCCACGCCCGCGAAGGCCCAGGCGCTGACCGGCCGCGTCCCGGAAACCTCCGAGGAGCGCGGCGGCCGGCCAGCGGTGGTACCCGTGGTCCGGGCCGGGAAGATAGTCACCGGTAACGTCAGCTCCAGCCGCCGCCGGCGTTTGAGCTGCTCGGCGCGGACGACGTGGCCGGCGTCGGCGCGGGCGCCGCAGCCGCGGTGTCGGTACCGGTGATCTGTGCGCCAGAGGGGGCCACCAGCCACCACTTCGCGCCGAAGCTGTCGCTGCCCTGGCCGTTAGCCTGCCCGGCGCCGGAGTCACCGGCGAAGTAGTACAGCGGGTGACCATCGTAGGTCACCTGCTTGGTGCCGTCGGACCGGGTGATCGTGCCCAGGTCGCTCCCCTTCGCGCTCCCGGTGGCGGTCAGCGTGCCGGTCGCTGGCACCGGAGGCCAGGCGGCCGCGCACGCTCCCGAACAAGCGGACATGTTCGTGCCGTCCTTGGCCCACAGGTACACCGTGCGCCCCGACCCGTTGGTCAGGAACGTCCCCGCCGAGCCGGCCTGGGTGGTGATCACCGTCCCGGTCGTCGACGCGCTGGCCGAGCTCCCCGCCGCGGCCGAGCTGGCCGGCGCCGAGGGCGAGGCGGCGGCGCTGCTGCACGCCGCCACCATCAGCGCCGAAGCCAGCGGAATACCCAGCTTGACCGGTAGCGGCATCCTCGCCATGAATGAGTGGATCATCTTCATCGTTTCCTCCCGGGCGGCGGTGTTTGCGGCACCAGGGCTGCGCGACGCAGCCGCCCTCAGTAGTTGCTTGACGAGGTAACTACGGCGGCAGGTCCGCAAAGGCTTGAACCAGCGGGGGTGAACTACATCACAACCCGGTCAGCTGAGCGCCCGCTCGACGGTCGGCGCGACGGCGGCCGGCTGGCGCCGGAGGTTTCTTATCTCTGGTAGCAGGAGGGCGAGCAGCGGCGGCCAAAGCGAACAGCACCGCGGAAAATGCGGCGGGGTCCCGTCAACCTCACGATCATCTGCTAGCTCATGTATTCTAAATTGCCAATTTTACGTGGGAGCCTTTGGGCTAGCGGGAGGATTTTGGGTACCCGGATGCACCAAACTCTCCCGGGAGCCCAAATACACCCCGGAACGCCGCATCACAGCACGCTCGTGCCTCACAGCGCACACAGGTACCTGCCCCGGACCGGCGATGCTGCAAACGACCTCAGTGCTGGCCGGAGCGCGCGCGTCGGCAAGCCGCCGCGCGGCCGCTCAGGCGTGGTCGACGAACAGGTCCGCTTCGGGTTCGGTGCCGGGGGAGTAGGCGTACCGGTCGAAGTCGGTGACGCCCTCGGCGGCCAGCACGTCCTCGCACAGGAACGCGTTCCCGGTGCAGTCCCGGCTGGGCTTAGTGATCACCGCGTAGGCCGCGTCGGAGTACAGCTCGGGCTTGCGGGCCCGGGCCATCGCCGCGTCGCCGCCGAGCAGGTTCTGCACCGCGGCGGTGGCGATCAGCGTCCGCGGCCACAGCGCGTTGGACGCGATGCCGTCGTCGGCGAACTCGGCGGCGAACCCCAGCGCGCACAGCGTCATCCCGTACTTGGCGATGGTGTAGCCGATGTGCGGGCCGAGCCACCGCGGCTCCAGGCTGACCGGCGGGGACAGGGTCAGGATGTGCGGGTTCGCCGATCGCTTCAGGTGCGGGATGCAGG
>PMST01000614.1 GCA_003168295.1 Actinomycetota bacterium | reverse complement strand
GTGATGTAGTCCTCGATCAGCGGCCGGTGCAGCAGCTGGTCGAAGGTGACGGTGACCTCGCGGGCCACCATCCCGTGGATGCGGAGCGTCCAGTTCCTGGGATCAACCTGCGGCAAGACGATCGCGGTGTCTACCCGGTAGAAGCTCGCGTTGGACGTGACGAACGGCGAAATCCCCGGCACGTTGAGGTTCTCGCCGGGAGGCAGCGACTCGGTCACCGACGGCCTGGGGATGCGCAGCGACCTCTGCGCGGTCGTCACGCTGCTCCGCTCGGCCAGCAGCCGTCCCGCCAGCTCGGCCCCGGCCGCGATGCCCACGGTCGCCGCGCTGGCCTTCAGGAAACTCCGGCGCCGCGGCTGAGCCGTGTCCAGTTCGGTGTCCTCGTCCAGCTCCTCGGGTTCTCCCACCCGGCCCAGGCCGGCCGGCCGGTCAGGCAGGGCCGGAAGATCAGGCACGGCCGGCAGCTCAGGCGCGCCCGGCGGGTCAAGCTCGCCGGCGTCAGTCGTCTCCCCGGGCGACCCGGCCCAGGTGTCCAGCCACGGCGCCTTCGTCCAGGTACTCGGGCCGCGCCGGGCCACCGGGCCGGTCAGGGGAATGAGGAAATACAGGACGGCCACCGCCGCCGCCGTCGCGGCCAGGGTGGGCAGCAGGCTGGCGACATTCGCGGCGGGACGGGTCGCGGCGGCGGTCAGCCCGACGATCGCGAACACAGCCAGCCCGGCCATGCCGTACGACAGCCGCCGTGTGGCCGCCGCGCCGATCTCGGCCGCCAAGAGCGCGAGCACCACGAGGATGCCGCTGACCAGGACGAGCTTGTCGTTCGAGCCGAAGTCACTGATGGCGAAGTTCTTCAGCCACGGCGGCGTGAAATCGATCTCCAGCTGGCCGACCGCGACCACCGGTGATCCGTTGGCGCCGGTCAGGCCGGCCACGAACTGGCCCACGCCGAGCGCGGTGGCGGCGGCCAGCAGTCCGGCTATAGCGCCGCGGCGTTCGCGACCGCGGTCCCTGTCACCCCGTCGGCCTGTTCCGCTCCGCTTCATCGTCATACAAGTCTATTCGTTGCGGCGTGGGCGCAGGTTTGCCTGGGCCGCGCGATTATTCATGGCCGGGTCGGCGCGGGATTACCCCGCGACCGCCAAACCCTGGCGGTTCCTGCTACGAATAACAGTCGTGAGCAGTGCTAGCCCGGGGGGGCGAACCCCTAAGCCCCCCGGCACCCCCCGCTACTGGGGGGATGCCATCCCCCCAGCCCCCCCCGGGGACCCCCGCGGGGACCTCTCTGGGGCCCCGGTCTGGGACCTTGGAGAGCAGCTTGGGCTGGTGGCGCGGGGGGACACGGCGGCGTTCGATGCCGTCTACGAGCAGATCGCCTCGTCGGTGTTTGGTGTCGTCAAGCGGGTGATCCGCGATCCGGCCCAGTCCGAGGAGGTCACCCAGGACGTCCTGCTGGATATCTGGCAGGACGCGTCCAAGTTCGATGCGGCGCGGGGCAGCGCGTTGGCGTGGGTGATGATGCTGGCGCACCGCCGTGCCGTGGACCGGGTCAGGTCCGTGCAGAAGGAAGCCGAACGCGAGCGCCGCGTCGCGACGGCCGACATTCCCTATGACGAGGTTGCCGAGGCCGTCGAGTCCAGTTTGGACCGTGAGCGCGTCTCGCGCTGCCTGGGCACTCTTACCGAACTGCAGCGCGAGTCGGTCACCTTGGCCTATTACGGCGGTTACACCTACGGTCAGGTGGCCGGCCTGCTCGGCGTGCCGACCGGGACGATCAAGACCAGGATGCGGGACGCGCTGATCCGGCTGCGGGATTGCCTGGGCGTGGCCTCGTGAAGCGGCCACAGCTGAAACGCGAACCGCACACCCTGGCCGGGGCGTACGCGATGGACGCGATCTCTGCCGGCGACCGGGCCCGGTTCGAGCGGCACCTGGCCAGGTGCGCCGAGTGCGCACAGGAGACCGCCAGCCTGCGGGAGGCCACCACCCGGCTGGCCACCGCCACCGCGCAGACCCCGCCGCCGGGCCTGAAGCAGCGGGTAATGGCGGCGGCCGCGACGACCAGGCAGCGGTCGCCGGTCACCGCGGACGTCCCGGCCCCGGCCAGGTCCGCCCCGCTGAGGGGCGCCCGTTCCAGAACGAGGGCGTGGCTCCGCTCGTTGGCCTGGCGGGGGCGCCTGGTGGTCGCGGCGGGCGCCGTGGCCACGGTGGCCGTGCTCGGCGCCGCCGTGGTGTTCGGGGTCTCGAACGGCACCATGCGACAGCAACTCAGCCAGGCGCAGGCGAGCAGCCAGCAGGTGGCCGCGGTGCTGACCGCACGGGATGCCACCATGATGACCAGGACGGTGAGGGGCGGCGGGACCGTCACGGTCGTGATGTCGCATTCGATGCACGCGCTGGTGTTCACCGCCGCCGGCCTGCACGCGCTGCCTGCCTCCCGGGCCTATCAACTGTGGCTCATCGGTTCGGCCGGGGACCGTCTGGTGGGCATGCTTCCCCAGGCCGGCGACCACATGGTCGGCCCGGTCATCGCGTCGGGTCTGCGCTCGGGTGATCACCTCGCCCTGATCGCCGGACCGGCCGGCGCAACCAGCCGTCCCACCCCCCCGATGATGCTGGACCTCGTGCTCTAGCCAGCCTGCCAAACCGGCCGGTACCGCTGTATCGTGCTATGTCGTGGCGAAGGGGGGGCAAGGGATGCGTAAGTTCAGGACCACGGTCAACGCCCGCATGGAGGAAATGAGCTTCCGGTCGGGCGCGGCCGCAGGCGCGGGAGCGCTCGCCGCCGTCGGGATCGCGATCGCGCTGGCGCTCACGCTGACCGGACACAGCGCCGCCGCGATCAGCGCACCCGGTCCTACGGCGCCCGCCCGCTCCGCGCCCTCGGCGTCGGTCACCCCGTCGAGCCCGTCGACCCCGTCGACCCCGTCGTCCACGCCGGTCAGGCCAGCGTCGCCCACCGCGTCACCCCAGGCCTATGTGCCGGCCTCCGGGGTCACGACCCCCCAGGCGACCCCGTCGGCTCCGCCCGCGACCGCCCGCCTCGGGCCGCCGCGGCGCCCGCCGAAGAGGCTGCCGGTCCCCGGCCGCACGGGTATCCCCTTTCCCATCCCATCGGGCTGGCCGTTCTGATCGCCGCCTTATGCTGCTCGGCCTCGGCTCCCGGCGACCGGCGTCGACATGCGTACACTGGCGACGCATAGGCTGCAAATCGTGCGCTCTGATGCAGCTGTGTGCCGGACGAGACTCCTGAGCAGCGGCGGCTTTCCGCGCGGTGCTTGACAATGCGGTGCTTGACAATGCGGTGCTTGACAAGCAGCAGGTGGATCACACGTAGGGGACAGGCCACACCGTGAGCAGGGACAGCGGATCCGGCCCTGACGGCGGCGATGGCGCCAGCCAGGACACAGGCGAGGTCGCAGCGGTTCCGGTGGTCGCGCGGAACGTGCGGTGGGAGCGGCCCACCGTCCGCGCCTTCTGGAACGCGCTGGCCGACCCCGAACGAGAGGCGCTGGCCGCCGCCGGAGTGGAAGAGGTCTTCCGGCCCGGATCGGTGCTGTACGGCGCGGGCGACGACTCCTCCCAGGTGATGATCATCGACTCGGGCTGGGTCAAGGTCAGCGTCCGGGACGGTAACGGCGCGGGCGAGAAAATCCTGGCGGTCCGCGGTCAGGGAGACGTGATTGGCGAGCGCGCGGCGCTGACTACCCAGGTGCGGTCGGCCACTGTGACGGCGCTCGATGAGGTCTCGGCGATGGTGGTGCCCGCGGACCGGTTCGCCGAGTTCCTGCGCGGGCACCCCCGTGCCGTCGAAGTCCTGCAACGCCAGGTCAAGGAGCGGCAGGAGGAGGACAGGGCCCGGCTTTTCCCCGGCGAGGGGGGGAGTGCGGAGCGGCGGCTGGCCTGGCTGCTGTTCGACCTGGCCCAGCGCCGGGGCGGCTACCGGCACGCCGCCGCGGCGGCCTTCACCTTGCCGATGTCGCAGCAGGAGCTCGCGGACTGGGCCGGAACGACCGCCGACGCGGTGGGCCGGTTCCTGCGGTCCTGGCGGGAACGCGGGATCATCGTTCGCGGCGAGCGGTCACGCCGGCTGACCGTCGTCGACCTGGACGGCCTGGCCGCGATCTGCGATCCCGCACGGCCGGACGCAGGCACTGGCCCGGACAGCCGGGTCGGCGGGTCGGGCCCGGCGGGAAACGGCCAGACCCCAGCCGCCGCCCGTGGCCCGGAGAAGGTCACGGGCGAGGCTTCTCCGACCGTGGCCGCGCGGTGGTTCGGTGTCCCGGGTGAGCCGCTGAACTGCTCGATCTTGTTCACCGACGTAGCCGGTTTCGGAAATCCCCTGCGCCTTGACCCTGATCGTGATGTCGTGCGGGCGGCGCTGTACGAGATCTTGCGGTCATCGTTCCAGGCCTCAGGTGTGCCGTGGGCCGACTGCTACTACGAGGACCGCGGTGACGGCGCGGTCATCATAGTGCCGCCCACCATCTCCACGCTTCGCGTGGTGGACCCGCTGATCCCGGAACTGGCGGCCCGGCTGCGCCAGTACAACCGCCGGGCCAGCGAGGTGGTGCTGATCCAGCTCCGGGCCGCCCTGCACATCGGGCCGGTCGGGAAGGACGCCGAGGGGCTGACCGGCCAGGCGGTGATCTCCACCGCGCGCATCCTAGACGCCCCCGCCGTCAAGGAGCGGCTCGCGGACGCGCGGGCGGACCTGATCTTCGCCGTGTCCGACTATGTCTACGATCACGTCGTCAGGCACGGCGCCGGGCGGGTCGATTCCGGTGCCTTCGAGCATGTAGCGGGCCGGGTCAAGGAGTCCCGCGTCTCGGCGTGGATTCATCTCGCCGGGCGGATCGAGCTACCGCCATCGCCGGTCAGCGGCGGAGGCGGGTCCGTGCCGCTGCCGGTCGCGCCTCCGCTGGGGAAGCTTCCGGCGGACGTGCGCGGCCGCGACGGGCTGCTCGGCGAGCTGCGCCGGGCGCTGCGGTCCTACCCCTGGCGGGCGAGCCGGACGTTCGTGATCACCGGCATGGGCGGGCTGGGTAAATCGACCGTCGCGCTCGCGGCCGCCAAGATGGCCAAAGACCGCGGGTACCGCGTGTGGTGGCTCGGCGCGACCGACACGGCGCTGCTGACCAGCGGGATGCTCGAGGTCCTCAGGGAGCTGCAGGCGCCGGAATCGGTGATCGCCCCGGTCCGAGAGGGCGCGCGGACCGCACCGGCGCGGGCGTGGGAGTTCCTGAACGGCGAGCACGCCGGCGGCCGGCGCTGGCTGCTGATCTTCGACGGCGCAGACCATCCCGCGGTGCTGGCCGGCGCCGACGCGACGACGCCGGCCGACGGCACCGGCTGGCTGCGGGCCGACCCGGCGGGGATGGTGATCGTGACCACTCGCCACCGGGACCCGCAGATGTGGGGAACCGGCGTCACGCTGCGCGAGCTGAAACCGCTGGATGAGGAGGCCAGCGCCGAGGTCCTGCGGGATCTGGCCCCGGACGTGACGGACCCGGGCGGCCACCAGGCCCGCGAGCTGTCCCGGCGGCTGGGCGGGCTGCCGCTGGCCCTGCACCTGGCCGGCGCCTACCTCGGGTCGCCGTTCGCGCGGTGGTCGACCTTCGCCGGTTATCACGAGGCGCTGGACAGCGTCGAGCTGCCGGCCGCCCTGGCTGACATCGAGGGTCCGGGGGCCGACATCCGCGCCGATGTCCAGCGCACCTGGGATCTGTCCCTGGACGCGCTCGCCGCCGAGGGGCGCCCGCAGGCCAGGCTGCTGTTGTTCGTGCTGTCATGCTTCGCGCCCGCCACCCCGATTCCGGCGTCGCTGCTGCGGCCGGCGCCGCTGGCGGACCTGCTGCAGAACGAAACGGGCGGATCCTCCAAGGACGACGGCTGGTCCCGGCTGCGGTCGTGCATGCAGGGCCTGTCGCACACCGGGCTGATCGAGATCTCCAGCGGCGGCGGCCCGGCGGGCGTCCATGCCATCACCGTGCATCCCGTGGTCGCCGACGCCAACCGGAGCCGGCTGGCGACCATCGCGGCCACCGAGCGGACGATGGTGCAAAACGCGGCCGTGGCTCTGCTCGAAGCCGCCGCGGGCGGCCTCGACCCGTCCCGGCCCGGTGACTGGCCCGCCTGGCGGCTGCTCGTGCCGCACCTGGACGCCGTCATCGATCTGCTGGCCGACGACCTGGCGGCCGCGGTGCTGGCCCGGCTGCTCACGGTCAGCGCGGTCGGCACCGAAGCCCTGCTGAGCAGCGGCCGGCTCGCGGCGGCGGGCAAGCTCGCGCAGGTCAGCGTGCAGACGGCGGCCTTCTTGTCCCGCGACGACCCGGCCGCGATGATCGCCCGCGGGTGCCTCGCCGATACGCTGGTGCGGCGTGGGCGGGCCGGCGAGGCCGAGACGCTGTACCGTGAGCTGCTCGCCGATCGGTGCCGGGTCCAGGGCACCGATCACCTCGACACCCTGACCACCCGCCATGATCTCGCCGCCGCGATCGGCATGCAGGGCCGCTATGGCGAGGCCGAGCAGCTGTACCGCGGGCTGCTCGACGATGACTACCGGTTGCTGGGGCCCGGACACCGGGAAACCCTGGCCGCCCGGTACAACCAGGCTAGGATGATCGGCCTGCAGGGCCGCTACGCCGAGGCGGAGGAACTGGGCCGCGGAGTCCTGGCCGACCAGCACAGGCTCCTCGGCGACAGCGACCCCGACTCGCTGACCACCCGGCAGCACCTGGCCCGCGTGACCGGCAAGGCCGGCCGCTACGCCGACGCGGAACGGATGTACCGCCAGGTCCTCGCCGACCGGCGGCGGGTCCTGGGCAACGACCACCCCGATACCCTGGCTACCCGGCACCGGCTGGCGCGCATCGTCGGGCTGCAGGGCCGCTACGCCGAAGCCGAGGAACTGTGCCACCAGATCCTGCAGGACCGGCGCCGGCTGCTGGGCGAGGACCATTTCGACAACCTGGCCACCCGGCACCGGCTGGCGCGAATGCTCGGCCTGCAGGGCCGCTACGCCGACGCGGAGCCGTTGTTCCGGCAGGTGCTGGCGGCCCGGCGCCGCACGCTGGGCGAGGATCACCCTGATACCCTCGCCACCGGGCACCGGCTCGGCTGGCTCATCGGGCGGCAAGGCCGCTACAGCGAGGCCATCGAGATCGTGAACCAGGTGCTCGGCGGCCGCAGGCAGGTTCTCGGCGACGATCATCCCGATACCCTCGCCGCCCGCGAGACGATGGCCTGGCTGACCGGGCTGCGCGGCAAGCTCGGCGAGGCCAGCGAGCTGTGCCGCGGTGTGCTTGAGGACCGCCGCCGGGTCCTCGGGGAGGACCATCCCGATACTCTGACCACCCGCGCCACCCGGGCCTGGCTCACCAAGCGAGCAGGCCGCTACGCCGAGGCCGAGCGCGAGTACGGCGCCGTCCTGGCCGACCGCCAGCGCGTCCTTGGCCCGGACCATCCCGACACGCTCATCTCACGTCATGACCTGGCCCAGCTGATCGGCCTGCAGGGCCGTTACGCCGAGTCCGAGCAGCTGTGCCGCGAGGTGCTCGCCGCCCGGCGCCGTGTGCTGGGCGACGACCATCCCGACACCCTGACCTCGCGTGACACCCTGGCCTGGCTGGCCGGCCGGCAGGGACGGCGCGCCGAGGCGGTCGAGCTCCACCGCCAGGTCCTCGCGGACCGCAGCCGGGTACTAGGCGCTCACCATCCCGACACCCAGGCCACCCGTGACGAACTGGCCGAGCTCACCGCCGACAGCTGATCAGGAGTCGGTGTCGCGGTCAGGCGAATCGCCGGCTTTCGGCGGTCGGGGCGAGGGTATGTTCGCGTCGAACAGCGCGGTCGAGCCCGCCGGGCGGGTGACGGCGTCCTCGGTCCGCTGCCGCAGGCGCTCGAGGGACTCACCGTCACCAAGTGGGACGGTGGCCTCCAGACGGCTGCTCGCCTGCACCTCGGGCAGGTCCATGACCGCGTCGACCAGGCTCGCCCGGCTGCCCGGGGCGATGTGCCCGGACGCGGCGTGCAGCGAAGTCCGGGCGGTCCCGGCGGCTCCCTCGGTCGTGGTCACCTCGGCCGCTGCGACGGTTTGATCGCCAACCTTGACTTCCACGCGCCGTGACGCATCAGGATTGTTCATGGGAAGCCTCCTGGGATCGCCTTTATCTGCAGACCAAAGCGCACCAGGCTCGTTCCGTTGCCTCGGCGTGGTTCCTTCGGCATACCCGGCACGAACAGCTGCTTTGCTGCCGTAGGTCCGGTAAGGGCCTTGCCCCGGACTGTCCGCGACGAAACGGCCTCGCCAGACCCTAATCAGATAACAAGCCGCGCGCTTACCGCCAAAGAACCATCGCGTCAGCCGGCCCGCCGGTAAGCGCGGACCGCGAGCGGCAGGAACACCACGAAGATCCCGGCCAGCCAGACCAGGCTCTTCCACAGGCTCGGCACCACCGGGCCGCCCAGGGCCAGAGCGCGCATGGTGTTGATGACGTAGGTGACCGGCTGGTTGTTGGCGAAGGCCTGCAGCCATCCCGGCATGGTCGCAATCGGCACGAAGGCCGAAGAAAGGAACGTGAGCGGGAACAGCCAGATCAGGCCGAACGCCTGCACCGATTCCTCGTCGCCGATGGCCAGCCCCGTGTAGGCGGAGATACAGCAGATGGCCAGGCCGAACACGGTGGCCAGCAGGACCATGGCGATGGCGGGAACGACGCCGTTGCTGAACCGGAAACCAACCGCGTATCCCACCCCGACGATGATCAGGATAGTCACGAGCATCCGCCCGGTGTCGGCGACAAGCCGCCCGGCCAGCACCGCCGAGCGTGCCATCGGCATCGACCGCAGCCGGTCGATCACACCCTTCTTCAGTTCCTGCGCCAGGGCGATGGCTGTGCCGAACGTGGCGAACGCCGCGGTCTGGGCGATGATCCCCGGCATCAGGAAGTTGACGTAGTTTCCGGCCACGTGGATCGCGCCGCCGAAGACGTAACGGAACAGCAGCACGAACATCACCGGCTGGATCACGGTGAACACGAGGTAGGCAGGCACTCGCATCCAGACCAGCAGGTTGCGCCGGGTGATGGTGAGCGTGTCCGTTATCGCCCAGCCGAACCGGGTGCGCATGCCGGGTTCACCCGCGCCGGTTACGCCCGCAGACTCAACCACCGTGCTCACGACGCTGCCCCCGCATCTTCGGCGCGGCGGGCTCGGCGCCCGCGCCTGCGCCGGTGCGGCTGGTCTTCCTTCTCCTCGGCAGCGTGCCCGGTCAAGGCCAGGAACACATCATCGAGCGACGGCCGGCGCAGCCTGAGGTCGTGTGTTTCGATACCAGCGCCGTCCAGGCTCCGCACCGCCTCAATCAGCGCATCAGAACCGCGGCCCCCGACACCGATATAGATCACGCCGGTTTCCGGGTCGGCGTGCGGCTGCCCGCCCGCCTCCCCTTCCCCCTTCACGATCTTGGCGATGGCCGCGACCGCATCAGCGAGCCTGCGACGGTCGGGCACGGTGAACTCGACCACATCCCCGCCGACCTTGCCCTTCAGCTCTTCGGCCGTGCCGGCCGCGATGACCAGGCCGTGATCGATCACCACGATCTCGTCGGCCAGCTCGTCCGCCTCGTCCAGGTACTGGGTCGTGAGCAGGAGAGTGGTCCCGCCCGCCGCCAGCGACCGGATGATGTCCCACATCCCCAGCCGCGATCGCGGGTCCAGGCCGGTCGTCGGTTCGTCGAGGAACAGCACCCGCGGCTGGCCGACCAGGCTGGCGGCCAGGTCCAGGCGCCGCTGCATACCGCCCGAGTAATTCTTCGCCGAACGGTCGGCGGCATCGCTCAAGCCGAACTGCTCGAGCAGTTCGGTGGCGCGACTGCGGGCCCGCGGCCAGCTCAGGTGGTAAAGCCGGCCGATGATTTCGAGGTTCTCCCGGCCGGTCAGCTCCTCCTGGATGGCGGCCGACTGCCCGGCCAGCCCGATCGTGCGGCGCACCGCGGCCGCGTCTCGCACCACGTCATAACCCTCGACCTCCGCCCGCCCCCCGTCTGGGAGCAGCAAGGTCGTCAGGATACGCACCGCGGTCGTCTTGCCGGCGCCATTGGGGCCGAGCACACCCAGGACCGTGCCGCGGGGTACCGACAAGTCGATACCCCGCAGCGCGTGAACCTCGCCGAACGACTTGGTCAACCCCTCCACCAGGATCGCCGGTCTCTCAGTGGCCCCGCTGACCTGTGACATCAATCCTCCAGAACAGCCCGTTCGCGACTCCATGTCGCGAACTTACCGGCAATACCGTGATCCCGGCCAACCAAATAGCGTCCACCGCGGTCAACCGCAAGCCTGCCGCGACATCGGTGTACTCCTTGTCACCGTCAGCGACGCACTCCCGGCCATGACTCTGGAGGAATGCATGTAACAAACCCGGACTGGCGTACCGCGGACGTTCCGCATATCACTATGCACTTTTCCCGGTTCGCCGGGAAATATGAACGCTAAATGAAATGCGCTAAATGTTCCATCTTTTAATTTCAAGGGTCGTATGGAACGTCTGCTGCGAGTGCGTTTACTGTACTGTGTTGCTGGGGAAAGCGACATTGTACCCTAGGTGAGTTCCGGCGCTAGGTAATCACCGGGTATTAATGTATAAATCGTAAGCATAAGGGATGTCCGTAAGAAAACGTTAAGGGAGAAATGTACACGGTCCCATTCCTTAGGTAATGACCGGTCATGATACGGGGGGCGGATTTTGATCGGGTGCAGGCTGCGGCCTGGGCGGGCTCCGCCCGCGCCCGGGCGGAGCCCGCCCAGGCCAGCACGACGGCGCGGGGCAGCGCTCGCGGTCATGCGGCGCGGGGCGTTGCCGAGCGGGGTGTTCCGGCGCGTCGTGGCCGTGGGGGCTGTGATGGGGCTCGTGGCCAGCGGCTGCGCGGCAGTTCAGCTGGTATCGGCGGCACCTGCGTCCGCTGCGCAATCAGCCGCGACCACGATCACGGCCGGGTACACCCACGCGTGCATGGTCCGCAGCGGGAAGGCTTACTGCTGGGGCGATAACACCTACGGCGAGCTGGGCAACAACTCGACCGCCAGCAGCAGCGTGCCGGTGGCGGTGTATACCGGCGGGGTCCTGTCAGGGCTGACCCTGACCCAGATCACCGCGGGCAACGGCTTCACCTGCGCCCTGGCCAGCACGGGGGCCGCCTACTGCTGGGGCTACAACGTCGACGGCGAGCTAGGGAACGGCGCCGCCCTGCCCGGTGCGCAGCAAAATACGCCTGTGGCGGTGTCGGGCTCACTAAGCTTCACCCAGATGAGCGCCGGGGAGTACTCGATGTGCGCGCTGACCAGCGGGAACGTCGCCTATTGCTGGGGTCAGAACACCGCTGGCCAGCTTGGCAACGGATCAACTACCAACACCTCGACACCCGTGCAGGAAGGGCCGGTGAACGAGGTCAGCATCGGCGGCCTTTTCTCGTGCGCCATAAGCACGGCTGCCGGGGGGACGTACTGCACGGGCCAGGGCACCTCTGGCCAGCTCGGCAACGGCTCGACCGCGAACAGCTTGACACCGGTAGAGGTGACCGGCAGCAGCTCCTACAGCCAGATCGACGCCGGCTTCAACCACGCCTGCGCCCTGTCCACGGCCGGCGCGGCCTACTGCTGGGGCGATAACACCTACGGCGAGGACGGCAACAGCACCATCACCACGCCGCAGAAGTCTCCTGTGACGGTGTATACCGGCGGAGTGCTGTCGGGGCTGACCCTGACCCAGATCAGTGCCGGCGGTGAGCATACCTGCGCGCTGTCCGCCGCGGGCGCGGCCTACTGCTGGGGCGATGACACTTACGGCGAGCTCGGCAACAGCACCACCAGCAGCGTTGCTGGCACGTACGACGCGCCGGTGGCGGTGACCACCAGCGGCGCGCTGTCCAGCAAGACCCTCACCCAGGTCTCCGCAGGCAACGGCTTCACCTGCGCCCTGGACAGCACAGGGGTCCCCTACTGCTGGGGCAACAACGCCTCCGGTCAGCTAGGAAACGGCACGACCACCAGCAGCGACGTGCCAGTGGCCATCGTGCCGGGCGCTCCCACGGGTGTGACCGCCTTCCCCGCCGCCGCCAGCGCCATCGTGTACTGGGTCGCCCCGTCTAGCTTCGGCATCGCTGGCAGCACGAGTGGCTACATCGCCACAGCCAGTCCCGGCGGCGCCACCTGCACCAGCACCGGCGCGGTCACCTGCACAATCACCGGCCTGACCAACGGGACCACCTACTCCATCACGGTGGTCACGGACACCACCGCCGGAAACTCCTCCGCCAGCACAGCCGCGACCGTGACCCCGTGGCCACCTTTGGCCACCATCGCGACCGGCAGCGCGTCCTCATGCACGATCTACAGCGGCAAGGCCTACTGCTGGGGCGACGACACCTACGGCGAGCTGGGGAACAACACCACGACGACGACCCCCCAGCTCTCACCGCAGGCCGTGTACACCGGCGGCGCGCTGGCGGGGGTGACCCTCACCCAGATCGTGGCCGGCACGAACTTCACGTGCGCGCTGTCCACCGCGGGTGCCGTCTACTGCTGGGGCCTGGGCACCAGCGGCCAGCTGGGCAACAGCGCGAACGCCAGCAGTAACGTGCCGGTGGCGGTGACGGCCACCAGCGGTACGCCGTTGTACGGGGTGACGGTGACCGAGATTGACGCTGGCAGTGCGTCCGTGTGCGCGCTGTCCAGCGCAGGTGCCGTTTACTGCTGGGGCCTGGGTACCAGCGGCCAGCTCGGCAACAGCGCGAACGCCAGCAGTGACGTGCCGGTGGCGGTGACGTCATCATCCCAGGCGACGGCGACCCAGATCTCGGTCGGCGGTTCGTCCGCGTGCGCGTTGTCCAGTACCGGTGTCGCCTACTGCTGGGGTGCGGGGGGTAGCGGCCAGCTGGGGAACGGCACGGCCACCGCTGCGCAGGAGACGCCGGTGGCGGTGACGGCCACTAGCGGCACGCCCTTGTACCAGGTGACGGTGACCCAGATCACCGCTGGTACCGCCTCCACGTGTGCGCAGGGCGCCACGGGCACCGCCTACTGCTGGGGCGCGAACACCACCGGCCAGATCGGCAACGACAGCACCACGCAGGAGAACACGGCCGTACTGGTCGGACCGCAGGCGCCGACCAGCGTGACCGCGATCGGCGGCAACACCAATGCTGCCGTGTCCTGGACCGCGCCGGTGTTCCTGAATTACGGCACTCTAACCGGCTACACCGCCACCACCAGCCCCGGTGCTTTCACCTGCACCACCACTAGCGCGACCAGCTGTACGATCACCGGCCTGACCTCCGGCGCCACCTACGCCATTACTGTCACCACCACGGCCACCACCGGCACCTCCGCACCCAGCACCGCGGCGAACGTCACCGTCCTTGCCCCGGGCCTGACGATCGTCAAGACCGCGAACGTGACCACGATCGCGCCGGGCGGCACGGTGCAGTACACGATCACGGTGACCAACTCCGGTCAGACCGCCTACACCGGCGCTACGTTCACCGACCCGCTGAGCGGGGTCCTCGATGACGCCGCCTACAACGGCAACGCCACCGCCACCGCTGGCACCGTGTCGTATGCCAGCCCGAACCTGACCTGGACCGG
>PMST01000243.1 GCA_003168295.1 Actinomycetota bacterium | reverse complement strand
ACCTGACCAGGGACATCTTTGATGTGGTCGGAGGGAACGCTGATGGCGACGCGTTGACCCGCCTGGACTCGCGCCACCTCGGACTCCGGGATGAGCACGATGACCTGCCAGTTAACGGAGGTGCGCAACGCGAACACCGGTACCGCCGATGCGCTCGCGCTAATTTTCCGGCCGGTCTGCGGGCCTTCGGGCAGAAGGGAGAACGCTGGCCCCTGAGCGGCAGATTGCTCCTGCGAGTCGGCCTCGTAGTCTCGGATGCCCGAAGCGGTTACGGTCTGGCCCACCTGCCCGTTGGCGGCCACGATGACACCGGCCGACGGAGCGACGATCTCGGCCGTAACGATCTTCATACTGTCGGTGGCCAGCTGAGCCTGGTCCAGAGCGACCTGAGCATTGGCCGCGCTCAACTGCGTGCTGTCGATGGCGGCGTTGGCCGGGTTTCCGGCTTCGGCCGCCCGCACCTGCGCGATCTTCGCCTCATCCGCGGCGATCGCTGCCTTGTCCGCGGCCACGACCGAGCTGGCGTCGGGAGCGTACTCCTTGGCCAGTACCTGCCCCTTCTGCACGGACGTGTTCAGCTTGGCGTTTATCTCGGAGATCTCCCCCGCATTGGAGAAGTTGAGGGTGATCACCCCGCTGCTGGTGACGGTACCGGTGAGCAGCTGACGGTTATCGCGCAAGACACTCGGTATGTACCAGATCGCACTCGCGACCACGGCGGCAGCGATGAGGATCCCGCCGACCCGCTGCGGCCAAGTCCGTACGGACCGGATCAGATCGGCTGCTTTCGGCTGGTCAGGCGGAAGCCGCGGCATCGGACGCGTAACGGTCAGCGTCGCGGATGAACTCGACGCGACCCGGCCGGACGGCCGTGAGGGCGGGTAATCGCGCTCCAGATGGGGCCGCGGCTGGTCCAGGTAAAGCACAGAAAGGGGAGGCTCAATCGTGGGCGCCCCCCCGGTCCCGGCCAGCAGCCCCGACCCGCCCCGGCGCTCGGAATTCTCGTCCTCAGGATGCACCGCGTTCCCCATCCAGATCAGTAAACGTTTCACTAAAGTGGCCGCAGACCCAAAGCTAAAATTGACCGACCCAAGGTTAAATTACAGGCATGGCAAGACCGCGGAGACGAACACCCCATAATTTACTGGTCACGTCGGCCGCATCGAGCGCAATCTTGCTCGATTAGCCATAGGCCAGCGCTCCGACCAGGTTATACGGCATACGGGGAAAGTACCAGTTAGAGACAATACAGGCCACCCGGCTCGACGGCGTGCCGTTATGCTTTTTCGCATTCTGGGCCAAAACGATGCGACAAACCCTAAACCTTATTTATTACGACTCAGCAATCGCTGGCTAGCAACGCGGAGGCGGACAGATGGGCCACTTGCGGGAGATTAAATGAACATAACGCTCCTCGCGGCGACAATCGGACTTCTCGTGGCTCTGGTGGCCGCCTGCCTGCTGCCCGTCGGCGCCGAGGGTACCGAGGACCAGGGCGACGGCAAGGCCTACGTGGCCATCCCGCTGCACGTGAAGACGCCCGCCTACCGCCCGCGCACCTGGACCTTCCTCGCCGTGGTCACGGGCCTGGGGCTGCTATTCCTGGGCTGGCAGCGGCCAGCGCTACCCGGTGCCTACGCCGGTGCCGTACGCGCCGTCGCGGCCACGATCAGCCGGGATCCCGCTACCGTCAACGGATATGTCGCCCGGCTGCGCCCGGCCACGCAGTTCTTCGCGGTGGCCTATATCGTCGGGCTGGCCGTCGTCGCGCGGGCCAGCCTGACCAGGCGGGTCGCGATCCTGTCCCACGTCGTGCTCTACACCACCATCTCGGTGCTGCTTCAGGCGCTGCTGATCGTGGCCGGCATGGCGACCGGATGGCTAATCGCTCCGTTCGGGATCGAGGCAACGCTGGCGAACCTGCTCGTGGGCGGGCTGGTCATCACCCGTCTCAGCTTCACGACCTTCGTACTGCCGCGCGGGACCACGGTGCCGCGCCAGCGTCCGCGCTGGCTGTGGGACAGCGTGCTCGCCTGCTGCTCGCTGATCACCGTCGTGGTCCTCCTGATCATCAGTTACGCGTTTCTGGCCGAACCGGGCAACCTTAGCTCGGCGTGGCAGGTGTTCGTTCCGCTGTACGCCGTCAGCATCTTGTTCGTGCTGCTATCTGCCCCGTTGTGGCTGCTCTGGTGGACTAACCGGAAGCTACCTGCGCCCGGCGGCGAACGGCCGCCCGTCGATGTGATCATCCCGGCGTATAACGAAGCGGGCAACATCGCCAGGCTGCTCCGCTCCATCGACGTAGCCGCCGGACGGTACGGCGGCCCGGTGTACGTCGTGGTGTCCGACGACGGGTCAGTCGACGACACCGCGAAGATCGCGTCGGCCGAGTTGGCGGCCTTCACACACGCACGCGGCCAGGTCCTGAGCCGGCCGAACGCCCGGCAGGCGGCCGCGCTCAACCGCGGGCTCGCCATCACCAACGCCGAGATCGTCATCCGCATCGACGCGGACTGCGTGATGGGCCCGGATGCGCTGACCTACTCCGTCCCGTGGTTCCGCGATCCGCGCGTCGGCTCTGTGGGCGCCATGGAAGAGCCCAGGACCGATGACGTGACCTGGTTCCACCGGATGCGCGCCCTCGAGACCTTCTTCCAGTTCCGGTTCGCCCGACTGGGACAGAGCATGGTCGACGGCATCGTCGTCATTCCCGGTACCTTCACCGCCTTTCGCCGGGGACCCGCGGTCATCGCCGGCGGCTTCCCGGTTGGGATGAACGGTGAGGATTCCGACCTCACCATGCAGATCGGGCGGCTCGGCTACCGGGTGGTGGTCGACCCGCGCATTCGCTCGTACGAGGACGTGCCGCGTAACGTGGGCGAGTTCCTGGAGCAGCGCACCAGGTGGGCGCGGGCCAGCTTTCACGTCTACGCCCGGCACGTGCCGCTGCGCGCCGGCCTAGCCGGGCCGCGGGTGTGGTTCTGGACGGTACGCCGGGGCTTCTCCTGGTTTTCACTGCAGGCAGGCCTGGTCGCCCCCATCTTCATGCTCGAGCTCGTGCTGACGCATCCGAGCTACCGGCAGAACGTGGTCACGTTCGGTCTGCTTTACGCCGCGGGCGGCGGAGTCCCGCTGGCCGTCAGCCTGCCGCTGGCCATCAAACATCGGTACTGGCACAGCATCTTGTGGCTGCCGACCTGGTTCGCTTACGCGTTCCTGCGGCGGCTCGCCACGCTGGAAGCGGTGATCTCGCTTCCCACCCGTCCGTTCCCCGCCCTGGCGGCCGCCCGCCGGACGCAGCGGCGGCTGACGCGGGCTCAGGGGTACCCGCATCAGCCGCTTCCACTTGGTCAGCGCCCGGAGCGCGCCAAAGTGTTAGGTCAGTAATGGTCGGCACTAGTCGTGTCATGTAGAGTATTCTCAAGGATAATAAAAGACTTCCGTTCGGCGGCGGCCGACATCGGGAAGGATGGCCTTGTGAACACCCAAAACGCCCGGCCGGCCGAGATGGCTCCCGGTACCCTGCCCCACACGGAGGTGACCGGCACCCTGTCCGAGGCCGGAGCATCGGCGATGCGCGGCTCGCCCGAATGGCGCCAGCTGTCGTTCCGCGCCAGCGGGCTGACCATCGAGCTCGAGATCACCGGCACCGGCATCGGGGACGAGCGGCGGCTAATCGGCCAGCTGATACCGCGGCAGCCGGCCGTGGTGGACATCAGGCATGCCGACGGGGTGATCACCGTCGAGGCGGACGAACTCGGACGGTTCGGCGCGGAGGCCGTGCCGCCGGGCCAGATCAGCCTCCGGAGCCGACTAGGCCCGGTGACCGACCAATCCCCCGTGGTCACCGGCTGGGTCAGCGTCTAAGCGGGCACAGCCCGGCCGCTTCAGTAAGGCAGTCGCACGGGTCCCGCTGACGGCTCGGCCCAGGCCGCTCGGGTACAAAGGGTGACGTGAGAGCTCTCAGTGACCGCAGGATAGAGGTGCGCGGGCGAGGCCTGCACGTGGTCGAAGGGGGTGCCGGCGCGCCGGCCGTGGTACTTGAGGCGGGATCTGGCTGCGATAGCAGGTTGTGGCGGGAGGTCCAGGAGCGGGTCGCGCGGGTTACCGCCAGCTACAGCTACGACCGGGCGGGCCATGGTTCCAGCGATCCCGCCGGGCCCTGGTCGTTCGAGGCCTGGGCGGCGGACCTGGAGAGCTGGGTGGCCGAGTTGCCGGTGCCCCCGCCGTACGTGCTGGCCGGCCATTCGTTCGGCGGCCACATCATCCGGGCGTTCGCGGCCGCCCACCCCGGTGAGGTGACCGGGATGGTACTGGTCGACGCCCGGCACGAACGCTGGCGGGAACTGCTGCCTGACGCTTTCCATGCGCGGCTGCGGGAGCTCAGTCCCTACGACACCGAGCAGGCCTTGCAGGCCGACGAGTTCGTCAGGGGCCTGCCTGATCCGGAGCGCGTGCCGGTGACGGTGATCACGCACGGCCGGGCGGACTGGATACCCGACGAGTTCGGCTTCGGGCCGAGGGACCGGAACCGGTGCGAGCAGGCGTGGCAAGAGATGCAGCGTGACCTGGCGGCGCAGTTCCCGGACTCGGTCGTTCGGGTCGCCGCGGACAGCGGCCATCTCATCCCGGCCGACCAGCCGGACCTGGTCGCCGGGGAGATCCTCGCGCTCGCCGGACGGGAAACCGGCCGCGCATAGCACGCGGGCCCGGGCGCCATGGGAGCGATCATGCTGTGTGCGTTCCCGCTGTCAGTGGCGATCTCCGCGGTGCTCGTACGTGGCTAACCTGCGCTCGCCCGCAGCGCCTCGATGATGGCGTCGGTGACCTCTGCGGTGTCCGCGGTGCCGCCGACATCGCGGGTGACGTGCCCGGCCGCGGTGGTCGCTTCGATCGCCGCCTCGATCCGCCGGGCGTCGGCGTGCAGGCCGAGGTGATCCAGCATCAGCGCGCCGCTGCCGATGGCGCCGATCGGGTTACTGATACCGCGGCCGGCGATGTCAGGAGCGGAACCGTGCACGGGCTCGAACATGCTGGGGAAGCGCCGCTCCGGGTTGAGGTTCGCGCTCGCGGCCAGGCCGAGGCTGCCTGCGATGGCCGAGCCCAGGTCGGACAGGATGTCGGCGTGCAGGTTCGAGGCCACCACTACCGACAGGTCCTCGGGATGCAGGACGAACTTGGCGCTCATCGCATCGACCAGGACGCTCTCGGTGGCCACGTCGGGGTAGTCGAGCGCCACCCGGCGGAACGTCTCGTCCCACAAGACCATGCCGTACTGCTGCGCGTTTGACTTGGTGACGCTGGACACCTTCTTGTTCGCGCGAGTCCGGGCGAGGTCGAAGGAGAACCGCATGATCCGCTCGCAGCCCTTCTCGGTGAACAGCGCCGACTGCAGGGCAACCTCGTTGCCAGGACCGCGGGCGGACAGGTTACGGCCGCCGAGCCCGGCGTACTCCCCCTCGCTGTTCTCCCGGACGACGACCCAGTCCAGTTCGGTCTCGTCGGCCTTGCGCAGCGGGCTCTGGATGCCGGGCAGGAACCTGACGGGCCGGACATTGGCCCACTGGTCAAAGTTCTGGGTGATGTTGAGCCGCAGGCCCCACAGGCTGATGTGGTCAGGAACGTTCGGCCACCCGACGGCACCGAAGAAGATGGCGTCGAAGTCCTTCAGGAGCTCCAGGCCGTCTTCGGCCATCATCCGGCCGGTCTTGTCGTAGTACCCGGATCCCCACGGAAACTCTTCCCAGGCGAACGCGAACCTGCCGTCCGACTGCCCGGCGACGGCGTCGAGTACCCGCTGGCCGGCCTCGACCACCTCCTTACCGACGCCGTCGGCCGGGATCTTCGCGATCCTGAAGATCTTCGGTTGGTCGGACATGCTCACCAGCCTAGACACTCGGTTTTTCGGGGCCGGTAACGGCAAGCGCACGCGCCGTGGACTTCTCGGCCATCACCGAGTGCCGGATGGCGCCCGAAGGACTGGCGCGGGGGCGGAAGATGCTGGGCGAGGAGTGATACCTGGCCCGTTCCGGAGAAAGACAAGACGCACCGCTGGAGGCGGCGGAAAGGCGGGGACCTCAGGCTGGCCCTGGGTTTTAAGGCGGCACTGGACTCACGCAAATAGGCGGCCCACTGGGGGTCGCCGTCGTATTGTGCGCCCACTAGCCGCCAGTGGGCGCCGCGTGGTACCACCGGCGGCACCGCCAGGGTCCAGCCGAGTTCCTCGAGCAGGCGGTCCGCCTTGCGGTGGTTGCAGATGGTGCAGGAGGCGACGCAGTTTTCCCAGATGTGCTGGCCGCTGCGGCTTCTCGGGATCACGTGGTCGATGGTCTCCGCGCGGCCGCCGCAGTAGGCACACTTGTAGTTGTCCCGGCGCATCAAGGCGGCCCTGGTCAACGGCACGCGATTGCGATACGGGATCCTGACGTAACGGCTCAGCCTAATCACCGAAGGCGTTTGCAGGGCCACCGACGCCGCGTGCAGGACCGCGCCCGCCGCGTCGTGGTGGACGACTTCGGCCTTGCCGCCGAGGACGAGACACACGGCTCGGCGAAGGCCGACTGTGGTCAGCGGTTCAAACGTTACGTTGAGCAGCAAAACTCGCCGCACCGCACCTCCCGCTGGCGCCGAACCTCTATCTGGACTCCATACTTCTAGTGTGTCCTCTGGTACGCCGATCCGCCACTACCTAAAGCGTACAACTGAGGGAGACCATAGAGTTCCGGCATGGAGTTCAGTTATCCGCAGCCGCGCCGGCTGGGCCTGACCGAGGATCTGCTCGGGCATCAGGTCAGCGATCCGTACCGCTGGCTGGAAGATATATCCAGCGACGAGCGGGCCGACTGGCTGGCCGCGCAGGCGAGCCTGTTCGACTCCCAGCGCTCGGAACTGGGCGGGCGGGAAGAGCTGGCCGAACAGGTACGGGAACTGCTCAGCGTCGGCTACGAGGGGACTCCCGTCTGGCGGGCCGGCCGGCGCTTCTTCACCAGGCGCGACCCGGGTGCCGAACACGGCGTGCTCTGCACCCGGCTGGGCGACGGGCCGGTCGAGGTCCTCCTCGACCCGATGGCGATCGACCCGTCCGGGCTGACCA
>PMST01000065.1 GCA_003168295.1 Actinomycetota bacterium | reverse complement strand
GAAGGGAACGATGAGCGAGGCATTATCCGGAATTCGGCATAATGCCTCTTATGCTGACTTGCCCGTTATGCCGACCATGCGGCAGGAGACCGCATTCGGCCGTAGCGGCCGGCAGGAGCGCTCGGCATAATCACAGCCCGTCCAGGAACGCCAGCATTTCGTCTGACGGCTGGTAGCGTCCGGGTGTAGTGTCCTGGGGAGCGGTCCGGGCGATCGCCCGTTCCTTGAGCGCCAGGTCAGCATGGATGTAGACCTGAGTTGTGGCAGTGTTCTCGTGCCCCATCCACAGTGCGATGACCGACGTGTCGATGCCGGCGGACAGTAGCCTCATGGCCGCGGAATGCCGCAGGGTATGGGGCGATACCTTCTTCTCCAGCAGCGAGGGGCATGTCGTCGCGGCGGTCGCGGTGTACTTGGCGATGCGCCGTTCCAGGGCGTCGCGGCTGAGCGGGGTGCCGCGGCGGGTGATGAACAGCGGGTCGGCGGGCAGCCCGCCGCGCTCGCCGAGCCAGGAGCGCACGATCGTCACGGTGGCGGGAGTGAGCGGGGTGATTCTCTGTTTCCGGCCCTTGCCCAGGCAGCTGACGTGAGCACCGGTGCCCAGGTGAATGTCTCCGATGGCGAGGCTGGTGAGCTCGGTGGCGCGCAGCCCGGTCTGGCAGGCGAGCACCAGCAGCGCCTGGTCACGCCGCCCGGTCCAGGTGGCCAGGTCGGGGGCGGCGAGCAGCGCGGTGATCTCGTCTTCGGTGAGGTAGGTGATCAGGGCCTTGTCGTAGCGTTTGGGCGGGATGGCCAGGACCCGGGCGATGTCGGCGGCGTGCTCGGGGTGGCGCACTGCGGCGTACTGGAAGAGAGAGTGGATCGCGGCGAGGCGGGCGTTGCGGGTCCGGGCGCTGTTGCCGCGGTCGTTTTCCAGGTGGCTGAGGAACGCGCCGACGGTCTGCGCGTCCAGGTCGGCGATGTCCAGCCGGGACGGGGGCTTGCCCGCGCGCTCGGCGGCGAAAACGATGAGCATCTTGAGCGCGTCGCGGTAGGCGGCGACCGTGTGGCCGCTGGCCTGGCGCTGCAGTGCCAGCCGGTCGGTGAAGAACGCCTGCAGGGTGGGGGCGAGGGCGGTCATGATTGTCCGTTCAGGTGGGCGTGCAGGCGGTCGCCGGCCAGTGCCATCAGCTCAGGCGCGGCCGAGAGGTACCAAAATGTGTGCTTTGGGTCGTTATGTCCGAGGTAGGTGGACAGGCGGGGCATCATCGCGGCGACGTCGGCGCCGTCGCGGTACCAGCCGAGGACGGTATTGACCACATAGGAGTGGCGGACGTCATGGATGCGGGGACGGCAGGAGGCTGACCGGCGGGCCAGCCCGGCCTGGGCGGTGAGCTTGGCGAACGTGAGGCTGACGTTGCTGTGCCGCAGCCGTGTCCCGGCGGTGGACACGAACAGCGCCGGGTCGGCCGGGCGGGGGTGGTGCTCGTCCCGCAGTGCCGAGTACCGGGCCAGCGCGGCGGTCGCGGTGGGGTGCAGCGGGATCAGCCGGGTCTTCCCGAACTTGGCGGCCCGGATGGTGAGCATGCCCTGGCCGGGGTCGAGGTCACCGCGGTCGAAGCAGAGCGCTTCCCCGATCCTGACGCCGCTCGCCCAAAGAAGGCTGATCAGTGTCTGGTAGGTGACGGCCCGGAACTCCGGCCGCAGGGTTCCGGCCGCGGCGATGACGGCGCTGATCTCGGCGTCGGAGTAGAGGTAGGGGGTCGCGCGGTCGTTCCCGCGGCGGATCAGCCCGGGCGGGGGGACCTGGACCGACGGGTCGGTGCCGTGCAGGTAGGCGGCGAACCCGCGGACCATGCTGAGCCGGATCGACTGCCATGCCTGCGAGGCCCCGGCAGGGCGCGTTGCCCATTCAAGGGCGTCGGCGGTCGTGATCGTGCTGGTGCCGCGGTCCTCAAGCCAGCTGACGAATTGATCCAGCAGCCGTCCGGCGGCCTTGAGCCTGAAGCCCAGCGCGCGGCGCAGCGCCAGGTACTCCTCCAGCGAATCCCGCAGCGCCCGTCCGTCCGCCGTCATGCGGACTCCTCCTGAGCGGGCCAGGGGCGGCCCAGCGGGCGCAGCGCGTCGATGTCGACCTTCGCGTAAATGGCAGTCGTGGCCGGCCGGGCATGGCGGAGGGCCTGCCCGATCTCGGTCAGGGACCCGCCGCCGCGCAGCATCGCGGTCGCTGCCGAGTGGCGCAGGCGGTGGGCGTGGACCGGCCCGGGGATCCCGGCCCGGGCGGCGGCACCGGCGACGATCGTGGTGACCCCGGCATAGGACAGTGCCTCCCGGGGTGCCTGGGCGGCGATGAACACCGTCCGGTCCAGCGCGCTGGCGGGACGGCCGTCGCGGAGGTAGGCGACGATCGCCGCGCCGACGTCGGCGGGCAGCGGCAGCCGGTCGCGGCGGCTGCCCTTGCCCACGACCGTGATCTCGCCGCGCCGCCAGTCGACGTCGTCCAGGCCGAGCCCGGCGACCTCCCCGGCCCGCAGGCCCATCCGGGACAGCATCAGCAGGACCGCCCGGTCCCGGCGCCCGGTCCCGGTGGCCGGGTCGCAGGAGTCCAGCATCGCCTGAACCTGCCCGGGCTCCAGCGCCTTCGGCAGGCCGGCCAGCGCATGCCCGGCCGGCGACGGCACCGCGCCCGCCAGCGGGGCGGCCAGGACGCCGCCGGCGTGCAGGAAGCGGAGCAGCGACCGCAGCGCGGTCACGATCCGCTTGGCCGACCGCGGCTGCTTCCGGGCCCGGTCCAGCACGAAGGCCCGCACCTCGCCGGCGGTCAGCTGCCCCAGGTCCAGGTGCCCGCCGCGGTCGAGTGCCCGCTGCTGCAGGAACGGGCGGGCCAGGCGGACGTTCAGCCCGACCGTCGCCGGTGCCAGGCCCCGCTCGGACGCCAGGTAGGCCGCGAACCGGTCCAGCAGCAGGCTCGTCTCCGTTCCCGGTTCCGCCGGCGGAAGCGGTGCCGCCCCCAGCCCGCGGAGATAGCCCAGCAGAGGGCCGAGTGCCTCGGTAGTCCGCTCGTTCGCGTATCCCGCCCGGCGGCGGGCCGCGAAGTACCGCTCCGCCGCCGGCATGCCCAGATCCTGCGCGGCCAGGCCCTCAGCGGTCAGCCAGCGGCTCAGGTGAGCGGTCAGCCGTATCTGGCAGGCCGCGGTGAGCGGGGTATAGCCGAGCCGGAACAGCTCGGCCCGGAACCCGTCCGCGTGTTCCGCGAGCGGCCCGGTCACCTTCGCCCAGCACGGTTTCGTCTTCGCCATCATGAACTCCCCTTCCGGACGTCTAGCGCGTCCGGAGAGAAGAATCAGCCCCTGACCTGGGAAGAAACCGGAAGCAGGCAGCCGCTAGGCTGGGATTATGCCGACATCCCGGCAACGCCGGCCAAGCTCGCAGCGTGCTTACAGCTCCTGGTCGGCATAACGGGCAAGTC
>PMST01000422.1 GCA_003168295.1 Actinomycetota bacterium | reverse complement strand
TACGGCATCCGCGAGGACGACGCCCCCCGGGCCGGCGCCATCGCGACCCCCGCCTCCGAGCCGGCCCGCACCTAACCGACGACTGACACCCACGGAAGGAACAAAAACCATGAATCTGAACGACACGACCTCGACCGCACCGATAAGCAACACCAGCTACCTCATCCGTCCCGAAGGGCGCATCGGTTACGACGTTGCGGGCGCCGGCCCCTTGCTGGTGCTCGTGCCCGGCATGGGTGACCTGCGGGCCGGCTACCGGTTCCTCGCTCCGGCCCTGCAGGCCGGGGGCTACCGAGTGGCCTGCACCGATCTACGCGGCCACGGCGACAGCGATGCAACGTTCGGCTCGTACGGCGACGAGGAAACCGCCGGCGACATCGTCGCCCTGATCGCCGAACTCGGCGGCCCCGCGGTCGTCGTCGGCAACTCCATGGCCGCCGGGTCGGCCGTCATCGCCGCGGCCCGGCGACCCGAGCTCGTCTCCGGCCTGGTCCTGGCCGGCCCGTTCGTCCGTAACCCCGCGGTGAGCACGGCCCGGCGCATTCTGCTGCGCGCGGCCATGGCCCGGCCGTGGGCCGCTCTGGCCTGGAAGTCGTACCTGCCGAAGCTGTACGCGGGCCGACGGCCCGACGACTTCGACGAGTACCGCGGCCGGGTCGTGGCGAGCCTGGGCCGGCCGGGATACGCGCGGGCGTTCTCGCTGACCACGCGCACCAGCCACGCACCCGCGGAGGCATTGCTGGCGCAGGTGGCGGTGCCCGTTCTGATCGTGATGGGCGAACAGGACCCCGACTTCGCAGATCCGGCGGGAGAGGCGGCCTGGATCGCGCAGACGGTACCCGCGCACGTGGTCATGGTGCCTGAGGCCGGGCACTATCCGCAGTCGCAGCGGCCCGACGTCACCACCGACGCCATCCTGCGCTTCCTGACCACGGTGCACAGCTGATGTCCGCCACAGACCCAGTACGGCGGGTGTCAGTGGTGAGCACCGGCCAGGTGCAGATCCGCCCCGACCGACGACCCCGGCCTGAGTCCATTCCGGTCGGCTAACGACCTGTTCGGGGACGGCAGACCTGGTGGTCCTGCCCGCTCACGACCCGGGCGCCGCCGGCCGCCTGGCTCGGGCCACGGCGTCGGTGACCCACCCGCACGTCACCCAAAATTCGCAGTAAGGGACTCCCGATGAAGATCGATACGCTCGAATCAGTCCAGAGCGGCCACGCCACCCAGTGGATCCGCGTGCGCGGAGCGGACGCCGCCAACCCGGTGCTCCTGCTGATCCAGCAGGGACCCGGCTTGCCGATGATCAACGAAGCACGCCGCCTCGGCCACCTGCTCGACCTGGAACAGGCCTTCACGGTCGTCTACTGGGACCAGCGCGGCTGCGGCCGCTCGCTGCGCCGACGGCAAGACCGGGCCGGCCTCAGCCGGGAACGGCTGGTCGCCGACACCGTGTCGCTCCTGGACCTCCTACGCCAGCGATTCGGCGCCAAGACCTACGTCGCCGGGTTCTCTTTCGGAGCGACGCTCGGAGCGTACGCCGCGGCCCAGCGCCCGGACCTGGTCGCGACGCTGGTGGCGGTGGGAATGGATATCGACGGCGCCGCCGCCGGTGCCTGTGCTTACGACTTCGCGCTCGCCGCGGCCCGCCAGCGCGGCCTCCGGCGCGCGACCCGGCAGCTGGTGGCGATCGGCCCGCCCCCGCACCTGACCTCGAAACAGTTCGCCACCCGGGTCCGATGGGCCACCAACTTCGGCGGGGTCACCAGCAACGAAACCTACGCCACCCTGGCCCGCGGGCTGCTCGCCAGCATGATGCGGTCGCCGGACTACTCGGCCGCGGACATCATCCGCACCGTGCGCGGTATCAGCGCGACCCAGGCCGCACTGCTGCCCGAGCTCGCCCGCCTGGACCTGGCCGCCGCGCTGCCCCGGATCGACGTGCCCGTCGTCATGGTGCAGGGCCGCCATGACCAGGTGGCGCCCGGCGCAGCGGCCGAGCGGTACGCCGGCCTCCTGCAGGCGCCGGGCAAGCAGCTGGTGTGGTTCGAGAACTCGGCGCACACGCCACATCTGGAGGAGCCGGGAAAGTTCCGTGAGCTGCTCCTAGGGGTCCGGGACTCTCAGTTCGCCATGACATCACAAACCCTGACACCAAGGAGCCAGCCATGAACGGGTCCCAGTCCTGGATGCTCTACGGCGCGTCCGGCTATACCGGCAGCCTGATCGCGCGGCACGCACACGAGCGCGGTCACCGGCGGCCGGAGCGCACTACCTGGACATCGGCAACGAGCTGCAGGTGTTCCTGACCTTGTACGACCTGGACCAGCGCGCCCAGCGAGCCGGCGTCGCCATCATTCCCGGTGCCGGGTTCGGCGTCGTGGCCACCAACTGCCTGGCCCGGTATCTCAGCGCCGCGGTCGGCGGCGCGCAGCACCTCGAGGTCGCCGCCCGGGCCGCCACCGCCCGGCCGGGCCCCGGAATCGCCGCGTCGGTCCGGGAGAACCTCCCCTACGGAGGCTGGACCCGCCGGGCGGGGCGCCTGCACCCCCAGCCGCTCGGCTCGGGGATTACCACCATCACCCTCCCGGACGGGCCGTGCCACGTGATGCCTTTCCCCACCGGTGACCTGGAAGCGGCCTTCCAGGCCACCGGCGCCCCCGGCATCACCGCCTATTCCCCGGTACCAGCTGATCCCGCCACGGCCGGTTCCCGGGCCGCGGCGGAGACCGGACCCGAGGCCTACCGCTCATTCGGGTGGGCCCGAGCCACTGGCCCGGATGGCGCCACCGCCGAGGCCGTACTGCAAGCCGGTGAGTCCTACGCCTTTACCGCCGCCGCCAGCATCCGCGCGGTCGAGGAAACTCTCGCCCGGTCCCCGCGTGGAGCGCTCAGCCCCGCCATGGCGTTCGGCACCGACTTCACCCTCACCATCCCGGGCACCACCCGATCGACACCATGATGTCCGCATGACGAAACCGGTGCGGACGGTGGCACCGGAGCCCGCCGGCCGGCGCCTGACCGGCGGTCAGGCGTCGCGGCGTGGCCACGATGAGGTTGTCCGCCTGCGTAGTACCGCGCGCAAGGGGGCCGCCCGGTCACGCGAATAGATCCCCAGCACTCCGCGATGACGTGCCTTTTCTTCACCGTGCTTGGGCACCAAGGCCAGCGCGTACTCATTGACGATGACGTCATAGACGACCTGCTCGGCCACGGCCGAGTCATCAACGGTCAGCAGCGCCTGCCGGTAAAGCGCGACGGCGTAACGTCGGTAAATGTCCCGGCCGGGGGCAGAGCCCGCCGAACCAGAAGGACGAACCGTACCGGTCTTACCCAATCCCAGCATCGAAAGCTCCGAGCATCTCGGCGGCGCTGCAGTCAGCAAGCGCCATCAGTCACCAAGGTCCGGAGCGACTATCCGACGTTAACACGGGCGAGGTCCCGACCGCGTCCCGCGCCAGGTGCCGACGCCGATGCCTGGCCGCCCCGTCAGGCCGATGACGTCGCCACGATGTCCCCATGACTAAACCGGTGCGGACCGTGGCACACGCCAGGAGTTCCGGCAATCCGGTGTATACACCCGTTGTCGGTGTAATCTGCTGTGCCAGACAGCCGTGGGATCGGGGAACGCGATGGGCTACAGCGGGGCGGCAGCGCCGGCGCCCGAGCTCACCTGCCTGCCGGACGACTGGTGGGATCCCGCCTGGCTGTCGGTGCAGTCGCCGGATGCCAGCGGGCTCGCGTCAGCCGCCTGGGACCCCGCCGAAGTCGCGGCACCCGCCACCGTGCCCCAGACGCAGCCGCCGAAGCCGCCGCCGGCGTGGGGGCAGGTCCTCGCGACCACCCTGGGTTTGTGGACGTCGCGCCGCCTGCCCTGGCTCCGCCGGGTCCCCCGACGGCGGCTGGCGGCGCTGGCGCTCGGCGCCGGGCTGGTCGCGGTGGCTGTCGGGAGCACGGGCCTGGCCGCGGCCGCGCTCACCCCCCAGCACGCGGTGCAGCTGCCCGCGAGACCGACGCCGATCCCGGCTCCGTCCGGCCCGACCGTACTTCCGGCGTCACTGTCGACGACCCAGCAGGCCGCCCGGCCGGTCTGGCTGAGCATTCCGGTGATCGGGGTGCGGACCTCGCTGGTCGATCTGGGCCTCCGCGCGAACGGCACGCTCCAGGTGCCGTCCAGCACGGCGGTGGCGGGCTGGTACACCGGCAGCCCGCGGCCCGGCACCGTCGGCGCCGCCGTCATCGCCGGTCATGTGGACTCCCGCTCCGGGCTGGGGATCTTCTTCTGGTTGCGGGAACTGCGCCCCGGTGACCGCATCTACGTCGGACGCGCCGATGGGACGATGGCGGTCTTCACGGTCACGGCCGTCCGGAAGGTCGCCAAGGACCTGTTTCCCACCGCCGCGGTGTACGGACCCGTCCCGGACCCCGAGCTGCGCCTGATCACCTGCGGCGGTGTCTTCGACCGGTCGCTCGGGAGCTACCTCAGCAACGTCGTCGTCTTCGCCCGGCTCAGCGGATGATGGCTCAGCGGGGGAGGCGCGATCAGATGCCGTTTACCGGTTCGCGGGAGCAGCAGGCCACCGAGACGGTGCGGTCAGCGGCCCCGCCGGGGCGACCCGGGGTTCCGTCCTGGGGCCCGGTCCTGGCGACGACCGTCAGGCTGTGGGCCGCCCGGCGTTGGCAGCGCCTGCGCCGCTCGCGGCGGGCGTGGTTCGTCGCGATCTGCGTGCTCGCGGCGGCCGTAGTGGGGGCGGCGGCCGTGATCACCGTCGTCCAGCTCACCGGCACGTCGTCCGGGCGGGCCGCCCGGGTAGCGGCGTCGGGGCGGGCGGGCCGGAGCCCGGTGCCCCGCGGCGGATCGGCGCGTTCCTCGGGCGCCGCGGCCGCCCGAGCGCAGGCCGCGGCCGTCCGAGCGGAGGCTGCGGCCTGGATTGCCGGCCAGGTAGGCGGCGATGAGACCATCGCGTGTGATCCGGCCATGTGCACGGCTCTCAGCGCGCACGGTGTCGCGCCGGGCCGCCTGCTGTCGCTGCCGCCGTCCGCGTCCGGCGCGCCGGACACCGACATTGTCGTCGCATCTCCGTCGACCCACGCCTGGCTCGGCGCGGACGCGCCGACGCTGCTCGCCAGCGTCGGGTCCGGCGCTCACCTGATCGAGGTCCGTGCCGTCTCACCCGGCGGCGCCGCCGCCCACCAGGCGGCACTCCGCTCCGACCTCGCCGACCGCCGGTCCGCCGGCGCGCAGCTGATGCACAGCCGGCGGATCGAGGTCAGCGCCCAGGGCGCCGGGCAGCTCGCGGCGGGCGAGGTGGATACCCGCCTGCTGGTGATGCTCGCGGTGCTGGCGTCGCAGCACTCCTGGCGGGTGATCGCCTTCGGTGATGCCTCCCCGGGAGTACCCCCGACCGAGGCGCCGTACCGGCAAGTCACCATCGCCGCCACGGGCGGCGGGGGCGGGACGGCCAGCCTGGCCTCGGCGCTCGACGTCCTGCGCGCGCAGCACGGCCCCTACCAGCCCGCTCAGGTCACCATCGTCCGGCTGGCCGGCGGCCAGGCGGGACTACGCATCGACTTCGCCGCGCCGAGCCCGCTCGGGCTGCTGGCGGGCAGTATTTCCGGGTGAAAGGAACCCAAAGTTGAGACTAGGTAGGCGTCTCGGTCTGCTCACCGCGGCCACCACCCTGCTGGGCAGTGCTGTCGCCGCTATCGCGGCCGTATCGCCCGCGGCTTACGCCGTCACGACCGGAGCGCCGGCCGGCACCAGGGCACAGGCCATGTCCGCGGCCGCGGACCAGGCGAACGTGGGGTGGGTGCGCTGCGCCAACCTGTCCCAGGGAACGCCGGAGGAGGTGTACCTCTATCCGTTCGGAGATCCGCAGAACCCGACCGAGCTGATGCACGAGGGCTACGGCTACGGCAGCGTCTCTAGCTACATGCAGCTCAGCGCCGGGGAGTACACGGTAGCGGTACGCCCGGTCGGCGCCGCGGCTTCGAGTCCGGCGTCCATCACCACCAGCTTCATGGTGAGCGCCGGGACGAGCTACACCGTGGCCAACCTCGGATCTGCCGCCGGACGACGGCTGCAGGTGCTGCAGGACCAGATCGTCGCGCCGAGCGGCGAAGCGCTCGTCCGGGTTATCCAGGCGTCGTCAAAGCAGCCGCGGGTTACCGTCAGCATCGGCGCTGACACCCTGGCCCGGCAGCTGGCCCTCGGCTCGGTCACGACCTACCAGGCCGTCCAGCCCGGCACGCCCTCCGTCGTGGTCAGCACGCCGGATGGGAACGCCGCCATGCCTGTCACCCTGGCTGCGGGCTCGGTGCACACCATCCTCGTCCTGGACGGGACCTCCGGGCTGAAGATCGACAACCTGACCGACGCGGCGGCCAGCCAGGTCGCCGCCAAGGGCGGCGCCGCCACCGGCCTGGGCGGGACGGCGCCCGGCCCTGGCGCCCCCAGCCTGGCGCCATGGCTGGCCACGCTGGCCGCCGGGTTGCTGCTCGCCGTCGCCGGAGGGTTCGCCCTGCGCCGGTCACGCCGCACCAACGCCGTAACGGGCCCTTAGCGGGGCCGGCGGAACGAGGCAGCCTGCAGCGGCGAGACCGAGGGAAGCAGGTACCCTTTCTCCTCCCCCTGGCCCGTGCCAGCGCCAACTCCGCGGCAATGCCGCCGAGGTGAAGGACCCGGGCCACCTTCGCGGGCACGTTCACCAGGCCCAGCGGGCGGCCACGTCGTCCCGCGCGGACCGATCGGCTTCATGCCTGGGACACACTAGCCGGCGTCCCGTTCGGCTTCGGCTTCTTCATCTTCACCCTGCCAGCGCAGACCCCAGCGGACCAGCGGCTGGAGCGCCGCCATCAGCTCGCGGCCCCGGGCCGTCAGCCGGTAGGTCACCTGGACCGGGGTGCTGGGCACCACGTCGCGGGTGATTATCTCCGCGGCGCTGAGCTCCCTGAGCCGCTGGGCGAGCATCCGGTCCGACAGCCCCGGCACGGACCCGTGGATCTCAGAGAACCGGCGGGCGCCCTGGGCCACGGCCAGCAGGATGGCCGAGCTCCACCGGCGGCCGATCAGCTCGACCGAAGCCTGGAAGAGCCGGCACTGGTCGTCGTCGATATGCTGCCATCCCTTAGGCACTTACCAAAGATAAGTCGCTTACGCATGATTTGCAAGGCGGACGCGGCGCCGGGAGACTGGAGGCATGCCCGATTATGGTCACCCGCTTCGCTTCGGCACATTCATCCAGCCGTCGAACGCCCAGCCCGAGCTGACCGTCACCCTGGCCGAACGGAGCGAGCAGCTCGGCTACGACCTGGTGACGTTCCAGGATCACCCGTACCAGCCGTCCTACCTGGACACGTGGACGCTGATGACCTGGGTGGCGGCCCGCACCAGCCGGATCCACCTGGCCGGCAACGTGCTGAACCTGCCGCTGCGGCCGCCCGCGGTCACCGCGCGCGCCGCCGCGAGCCTGGACCTGCTGTCGGCGGGCCGCTTTGACCTGGGCCTCGGCGCGGGCGGTTTCTGGGACGCGATCGAAGCCATGGGCGGCCGGCGCCTGTCACCCGGGCAGGCCGTCGACGCGCTGGACGAGGCGATCGACGTGATCCGCGGCATCTGGGCCGAAGGCGAGCAGGCCCCGCTGCGCGTGGACGGCGAGTACTACCGGGTGCACGGGGCCAAGCGCGGGCCGGCGCCCGCGCACGACATCCCGATCTGGCTCGGTGCGTACAAGCCCCGGATGCTGCGGCTGACCGGACGCAAGGCCGACGGCTGGCTGCCGTCGCTGCCCTACCTCAAGCCTGGCGACCTGCAGGCCGGCAACCAGATCATCGACGAGGCCGCGCGGGCGGCGGGCCGCGACCCGGCGGAGATCCAGCGGCTGCTGAACATCTCCGGCCGCTTCTCGGCGGCCGGCCGGGGGCCGCTCGACGGGCCGCCGGAGCAGTGGGTGGACGACCTGCTGCCGCTGGTCCTGGACGACGGCATCAGCACGCTGATCGTGATGGCCGATGACCCGCAGACCATGCAGCTGTTCGCGGAGCAGGTGATGCCGCCGCTGCGCGAGGCGGTCGAGAAGGAC